>NZ_JBKEDJ010000094.1:0-3389 GCF_047975355.1 Shewanella sp.
GATAAGGTCACCACCCACAATAACTTTTACGAGTTTGGCACCAGCAAGCAGGATCCGTCTGATAATGCCCAGCAGTTTAAGGTCGACCCTTGGCAATTACGCATTGAAGGCGAAGTGGAGCGCCCCATGACCCTTGATTATCAAGATCTGACTAAGCTGTTTCCCCTAGAAGAACGCATTTACCGGCTGCGCTGTGTCGAAGCTTGGTCCATGGTGATCCCTTGGGTGGGCTTTCCGCTCGCCGCTTTATTGAAAAAAGTCGGGGTCACCAGTAAAGGCAAGTATGTTGCCTTTGAAACTGCCTTCGATCCTGAGCAAATGCCGGGGCAAAAAAGTCGCTTAATGGGCGGCGGCATTCATTATCCCTATGTGGAAGGCTTAACCATTCCCGAGGCGATGAATGAGCTGACGCTGATGTCGGTCGGACTCTACGGTAAAACCCTGCCGCCGCAAAACGGCGCGCCAATCCGTTTAGTGGTGCCTTGGAAATACGGTTTTAAGAGCATTAAATCCATCGTCCGCATTCGGGTGATGGACAAGCAGCCTCCCACCAGTTGGAATCAACTCGCGCCCCATGAGTATGGTTTTTATGCCAATGTGAATCCTGCGGTGGATCATCCCCGTTGGTCGCAGGCGAGCGAGCGGCGCATCGGCGAGGGCGGGTTGTTCTCGGCAAAACGCATCGATACGCAGCCCTTTAATGGCTATGGCGAATTTGTAGCCTCGTTATATGAGGGTATGGATCTGAGGCAGTTTTATTAACTTATTCGGCTGTTATTTAGGCGCAATTGATTGCGCCTACCGAACAAGTGGCAATATCTATCTAGTACCATGAAAGAGGCAAAAGAGTAGGAGTCTTATGTTCAATATCACGGCGTTAAGAGTCACGCCAAAACAGCTGCTCTGGGTAAAGTTAGTCTTTCATTTGATTGGGCTTATCCCGATTGCTTGGTTGGTTTTTACCGTGCTGTCGGGCCGTGCTGGCGGCGATCCCGTGCAGCATATTATTCACTTCACGGGCATTGGCGCCTTAAATGCGCTGGCGGCCACGCTGCTGATTTCCCCCATTGCTAAGGGATTAAAATTAGGCTGGTTAATGCAGACACGCCGCTTAGTTGGTTTGTACGTGTTTGCCTATGCGACCTTGCATATTGTGGCGTTTTTTAGTTTAGATCTGCTGTTTGCCTGGGAGTTATTCTTCAGCGAGGTGGCGAAACGGCCTTATATTTTAGTCGGCGCATTGGCCTATGTGATAGTCACCGCGCTAGCGCTGACGTCCTTTAAAGCCTTGATGCGTAAAATGGGCCGCCGTTGGCAAACGCTGCACAATGGCGTGTATGTGGTGGCGATTCTGGCGCCGATTCATTTTTATTGGTCGGTAAAATCCGAAATTATCGAACCGAGTCTGTATATCCTCGGCTTTGGTTTGTTGCTCGCGTGGCGTTTACCCATTTGGCAGAAGAAGCGCAGCAGCCGTATCGCCATGGCCGCCGAGGGTAAGCGTTAATCTGCGGCATTTGGATTTATAAATGAGCAAAAGAAAACGGCGTTTGCAGCTTTGCAAACGCCGTTTTTACATCAGGCGGGAAGGTAATAGGCTTAACCTAAACCTTGGGTCGCCGATTTCATTTGAATAAATTCAATCTTATAACCGTCTGGGTCTTCCACAAACGCGATTTCAGTGGTGCCGCCAGCAACAGGGCCGGGTGCGCGAGTCACTTTACCACCCGCAGCGGCAATGGCTTCGCAGCGGGCATAAATGTCTTCATCACCGATGGCAATATGACCAAAGGCCGTGCCGAGATCGTATTTTTCAGTTCCCCAGTTGTAGGTCAACTCGATGACGGCCTGACCCGTTGACTCTTCACCGAAACCCACGAAGGCGAGGGAATATTTGTACTCTGGGTTTTCTGAGGTGCGGAGCAGCTTCATGCCCAGCACTTGAGTGTAAAAAGCGATACTGCGTTCTAAGTTACCGACGCGAAGCATGGTGTGTAACAGTTGTGACATAGGATTATCTCGGTCAATGAATTACGTCGGCAGTATATCAAAATTTGCCGTAAGTCATGCCGGAATGTTAATCGAATAAATGGATTGCCCGGTCTTGATTTCGATAATTGCGTGCGCTAGGGAAGTTCTTGCTTTGTGAGCTACGTCACTTTGCTTGGCGGTGCGGTGTGAAAAGTGCACGATTATTTAGCTCTTGCTCACAAAATAACTATCTCAATATAGGCATTTATCTCAGCCTTGATAATAATGGGGTTATACCAACTAGGAGAGTGAATATGAACACCGAACTAAAAATGGCGCTAGGTACAACAGTTGTAATTGCTTTATTTTTCAGTGCATTCTTTGTATCCATGTTCTGATATTGCCTTCAAATCCCTTCCCATGCAGAGGCGCTTAAGTCGATTGATTTAAGTGCCTTTGTGTTATTTGCCTGATCGTTTTTATCGTTGCCACGTTTCGAGTTATGCCTTGTCTATACGAGCCTTGTGAATGTGGTTGGTACTTTGCTGCGTATAAATTTTGTGATTCGTTGCAACACTTATGCAAATAGTTTGAAAAATGATTATTTTGATATTTATATATTTTGATTTTCAAACTAAACTGACGACAGAAGTCATCAATCACCACAGCGTGTTTGCTCTTGCTGCATGAATTTACGCTCACTCATTTATGCAAGCTAGGACAAATCGCTTAGGAAAAAATAATGAAAACAACATCTTCAACCGAGAATCCTATGCAGAGTACCGGGCTTGGGCATTCTGTCGCGCAGTGGCAACATTCCCATGGATTTTCTAACCAAAATACCGCGGGCGAAAAAAACACCCGTTATGTGTTGTATCTCACCGTGATTACCATGGTGGCCGAGATTGTGGCGGGGACCATTTATGGATCTATGGCCTTGCTGGCCGATGGTTGGCATATGGGCACCCACGCCGCCGCCTTTATGATCACCCTGTTTGCCTATTCCTATGCCCGTAAGCATGCTAATGATCCGGCCTTTGCCTTTGGTACTGGAAAGGTGAGTGTGCTTGGCGGTTACACCAGCGCCATCGCCTTAGGCTTAGTGGCCTTAGTGATGTTAATTGAGTCGGGCATACGCTTGATTAATCCTGAGGATATTCACTTTAATGAAGCGATTTTTGTCGCCCTGATTGGCTTAAGCGTGAACGTACTGAGTGTGTTCCTGTTGAAAGATCACCACTCCCACGACCATGGAAATTCACATGGGCATTCACACGGCCACTCGCATGGACATTCGCACAGTCACTCTCACGGCCATAATCACGATGATGAAGATGATGACCATAAGGATCATCAAGATAATCATTGCTGCGATGGGCACGATCATCATGCTGCTGACCATGACCATGACCATGACC
>NZ_JBKEDJ010000101.1:0-2000 GCF_047975355.1 Shewanella sp.
AAGGTGGCTGAAAATAAGAGGTTTTGTCGCTGCTCGGGCAGCTTTTCGATGATGCTATTAATATCTTCGATAAAGCCCATATCGAGCATGCGGTCGGCTTCATCGAGCACCAATACTGAAACTTCATCGAAACGGATGGCCCTTTGGGTATACATGTCGAGCAAACGCCCTGGTGTGGCGACCAGTAAATCAACTCCTTCAATCAGCCGTTTCTTTTGCGGCGCTCTGTCGACACCACCGTACATCGCCATGGCCGTTAAAGGTAAATACTTGGCGTATAGATTGATATTTTCTTCGACCTGAAGCGCTAACTCACGTGTGGGGGTGAGTATGATGGCCCGCACTCGCTTAGGGCGGATCTTGGGGGCGTCAGCGAATCTGTGTAGCAGCGGCAGCACAAAACTGGCGGTTTTACCTGTGCCCGTGTGCGCCGCGGCAAGCACATTCTTGCCCGCTAAAATGCTGGGAATGGCCTTTGTCTGTATCGGCGTGGGGGTCGTGTAACCCAGTTCAGTCACCGCTTTGACAAGCGCGCTGTGTAATCCAAGTTGGGAGAATGGCATTAAGAGTCTCAACTAAATGATTTATTGGCAAACTGTAGGCCTGAGGCGAACAGCGAAGCAGGTCGCTATTATAGCAGTAGCGATAGTGAAATAGGGGATTATCTCACACAGGCTGATAGTTGAGCGCTATCGGTACTCTGGCTTACAAATTTGTAACTGGGCATGTATTCGCTTGTAACACAGCTGCAATTAGGCGGCTGATATGATTAACTTAAGTCCTTTTATTGGCGTCTGATGAGTTAAGTTTTAGACGCTTACGGTCGCCTCGAGGCACTGGAATTAACGCATAAATATAAAAAGGACGAAAAAGGATGAAGAAAACCGCCATCTCTCTTGCGATCTTGTTATCGATCACAGGCCTTGCGGGTTGCCAATCGCAATCTACTCAAGCGTCAGCCGATACCGCCAAATCAAGCGCGGTCAGTGCTGATGTGAAGACCAGCGCCTTTGCACAATTTAGCCAGACCTTTATCGATGAACTGTGGCAATTAGCGCCAACCTGGGCGCTCTACAGCGGCAAACATGTTAATGATGGTTATTTAGAAATCCCCAATGAAGCCAGCCGTGTTAAGACACTTGCCTTTGTAAAAGCCCAGCAGGCAAAGCTGAAACAGTTTGAACTTAAGTCTCTAAGTTCTAATGAAACCATCGATTATCACTTGATTGATAACCTGTTAAACAGCATGGCGTGGGAAATCACCGACTTTAAGTCGTGGCAATGGGATCCCTCGAGCTATAACGTGGCCGGCGGTTTTGCACAAATCATCAATGAAAACTTTGCGCCACTCGATGACAGATTACGTTCCGTATTGACCAGAATGGAAAATATCCCCGCTTATTACGCCGCGGCGCGCAGCAATATCCAGCAGCCAACCCTAGAACACACTGAATTGGCTGTGATGCAAAACCAAGGTGCGTTTTCGGTCTTCTCCGATGATTTATTGAAGCAAGTAGCGGATTCAGGTCTGTCGGATACGGAAAAATCGCTATTTAAATCCCGTTTCGACATGGCAACGAAAGCGATTAATGAACATATTACTTGGTTAAATGCACAGGTCAGCCAACTTAAAAAAGACGGCGCCCGCAGCTATAGAATTGGTGAAGAATTATACGAGCAAAAGTTTGCCTTTGATATCCAAGCGGGCATGACAGCAAAACAGCTTTATCAAAAAGCCGTGGCGGATAAAGAAAGAGTGCAAGGTGAAATGGCGAAGATCACCGACAAGCTGTGGCCAAAATATTTCACTACGCCAAAACCTGCGGACAATAAAATCGCAATTCGCCAATTGATTGATAAATTATCGACAGAGCACGTTAAGCGTGATGACTTTGTGAGCGAAGTGCGTAAACAAATTCCTGAGTTGATTGAATTTGTAAATCAAAAAGACTTAGTGACCTTAGATCCTAAAAAACCATTAGTCGTGCGTGAAACCCCTG
>NZ_JBKEDJ010000044.1:0-68747 GCF_047975355.1 Shewanella sp.
ATATCATCGAAACTCTTGGCAAATACCGCATTAATTAATCCCCCTAAGGAGAACAGCACTGAGGTTAAAAATACCGTCATGACCACAAGGCCTGCATGGTGCAAGCTGATGTCGACAAAGAACATGGCGACAAGCGTGACGATTAAACCAACGCATAAGCCGCGAGCGACACCGCCACCCACGTAGCCTGCGATCATCACATAGTGAGGTACGGGCGCGACCATTAACTCCTCGAGATTGCGTTGAAATTTCGCGCTATAGAAAGAGCTCGCCACATTCGAATAGGAGTTAGTAATCACCGACATCATGATTAGACCTGGCGCGATAAACTCCATATAAGATACGCCCCCCATATCGCCAATGCGGCTACCGACCAAGTTGCCAAAAATCAAAAAATACAAGGTCATAGTGATTGCAGGCGGAACTAAGGTCTGGATCCAGATCCGGGTAAAACGATTGATTTCCTTAGTTAATATGCTTTTGAAGGCGATAAAATACAGCTGTTTCATGCCTTAGCTCCTTGGGTTTTCTTCACTAACTCGACGAAGAGTTCTTCTAAACGATTGGATTTATTACGCATCGACAAAACCTCTACCTTAGCGGCGGTTAATTGCGTAAATACATCATTGAGATTGTGATCCTTCGCCACATCGACCTCTAAGGTATGCGGATCGGTTAAACGGCACACCATGCCTTCGAGAGTAGGGGCGACATCGATGTCGCGACGTAGATCGAGGATAAAGGTTTCGAGATTCAGCTTACTCAGCAAAGCTTTCATGCTAGTACACTCCACCAGCACGCCCTTATCGATAATGCCGATATTACGACACAGCATTTCAGCTTCTTCAAGGTAGTGGGTGGTCAGAATGATAGTCACGCCCTGCTGGTTGATTTGCTTGAGGAATTCCCACATTGAGCGGCGCAGCTCAATATCGACCCCCGCAGTTGGCTCATCTAAGATCAGTAACTTAGGTTCGTGCATTAGGGCCCTAGCAATCATTAAGCGCCGCTTCATCCCCCCCGACAGCGTACGGGACTGACTATTGCGCTTATCCCACAAATCCAGCTGGCTTAAGTATTTTTGGGCTCGCTCAAGAGCCACGGCTTTAGGCACACCATAATAACCTGCCTGATTCACTACGATTTGCAGTACCGTTTCAAACTGGTTGAAGTTAAATTCCTGCGGCAGTAAACCTATACACAGCTTGGCTTCTTCAAGCTGCTTATCGATATCAAAATCAAAAACGTGAACAGAGCCAGCGGTTTTCTGTACCAAGGAGCTGATGATGCCAATGGTAGTCGACTTACCTGCGCCGTTCGGGCCTAGCAGGGCGAAAAAGTCTCCCTGCTCAACGGTAAGGCTAATCCCCTTTACCGCCTCAACACCGCCTTTGTAGGTTTTTTTTAGCCCCTCGAGTACGAGAGCATGGGCATGATTGGCCATAGTGCTATCTGATCCTGAAAGAATGAACAAAACAATAAGATGGTGTCGAAAACAGCAAATGCAACACGCCAAGCTGTATAAAAACGAAGTATGACTCTAGTTGATTGAATCAATACAGATTAATTTATTAAAAATAACTAATAGATCACCAAACACGGTTAAGTAACCCCAAACAACATTTGCGTCGCCAACTTTCGGCACAAAACAAAACTCCCGCCTAGGCGGGAGTTTAAGTCATAACGCATCGGGGCTTATTCGAGCGGCACCACTTTGGCGATATAAGGCAAGTTGCGGTATTGCTCAGCATAATCGATGCCGTAACCCACAATAAACTCGTCAGGAATCGTAAAACCGATAAAGTCGACTTTAACATCCACTTCGCGGCGCTCGGGTTTATCCAACAGAGTGCACAGGGCTAAGCTCTTTGGCTCACGCAATAACAGCATTTCGCGCACTTTGTTTAAAGTGTTGCCCGAGTCAATTAAGTCTTCCACAATCAGCACGTCGCGGCCAGCGATATCCGATTGCACATCCTTCAGCACTTTCACATCCCGTGAGCTGGTCATGGCATTGCCATAGCTCGAAACCGACATAAAATCGATTTCAACATGGCCTTTAATACGGCGGCACAGATCAGCCATAAATACGACTGAGCCTTTTAACAATCCCACCATCAGCAAACGCTCGCTGTTGGCATAGTGGGCATTGATTTGCTCGGCCATTTGATCCAATTTTTGGCTGATCTCTTCGGCGGAGATCATCACTTCGGTGGTGTGTTTCATATCAGTCTCAATTGTCGATGTCATTGGGGGAGTGTTTGTCGTAGCCCCAGCGACTCGTTAATGCATGGTCAACGCCCAAATGATCGAGGATTCGAGCGACCATGAAGTCTACCAGATCTTCTACAGATTTGGGATTATGATAAAAGCCCGGTGCCGCAGGCATAATAGTTACACCTAAGCGAGACAGGTTTAGCATATGCTCTAAGTGTATGGCATTAAACGGGGTTTCCCGCGGAACCAGGATCAGCTGACCGCGCTCTTTTAACACCACGTCCGCCGCACGTTCGAGCAAATTATTGCTCATCCCCGTTGCAACAGCCGCAAGAGTCCCCGTCGAGCAAGGGCAAATCACCATTTGCTTAGGTGCCGCGCTACCGGATGCTGGCGGCGAAAACCATTCATCTTTGCCTAAAACCACTAGCTCGCCAGATAAAGTCGTATTCTTTTCTGCAAGCACTTGCTGCAATTGCGCCTTGGCTTTATCGCTGTTAGCACTAAGCTGCAGGCCATGTTCTGTGGCCAGCACCACACGGGCAGCGCTCGAGATCATTAAAAACACTTGATAGCCCGAGGCCAATAAGCATTCTAATAATTTCAAACCATAGGGCGCGCCCGAGGCACCTGTCCATGCTAAACTAATGGACTTTGATGATTTGGCATAGGCCATATTAGTTCGCCTGCTCGACAAACTGTGGACTGACTTCGAGCGCTGCCAACAGTTTCTTATGTAAGCCGCCAAAACCGCCGTTACTCATGACAACGATAGTGTCACCCGCTTTTGCCGAGGCGGCCACTTTAGCCACAACTTCATCAATTTGGTGCAATACAGTAACGGGGATCACCGCCGCTTCCATCGCCTCTTTCATATTCCAATCGATAGTATCGGCTTGATATAAAAAGGCTTCGTCCGCTTGCAGCATTGAATGGGCCAACGTGTCTTTGTGCACACCACTCTTCATCGTGTTTGAGCGCGGCTCTAATACGATAGTGATTTTGCTTTGACCCACCTTGGCACGTATACCTTTGATTGTTGTCGCAATCGCTGTCGGATGGTGGGCAAAATCATCGTATATGCTCACACCGTGGACAGTGCCCAACAGCTCAAGACGACGTTTAGGCGGTACAAAGCGGGTTAATGCATCAATCGCAGCACTCGGTTTAACCCCCACATGGCGCGCTGCCGCGATCGCCATCATAGCGTTTTCGATATTGTGTTGACCAATCAGCGCCCACTCGAGCACGCCTTGGGATTCGCCATCGAAGAAAACCTCAAACTCATGGCAATCATCACTTAACGCCTTAGCATGCCAACCCTTGGTCACTTCAGCGGTATGGAAAGTCTCTTGTTCGCTCCAGCAGCCCATATCGATAGTTTGCCTCACCGCGTGGGAATCGGCTGGCCAAATCACTTTGCCTTGTCCTGGCACGGTTCGGATCAGATGATGGAACTGTTTTTGGATCGCCGCTAAATCGGCAAAAATATCGGCATGGTCAAATTCGAGGTTATTAATCACCAGTGTACGTGGATGATAATGCACAAATTTAGAACGCTTATCGAAGAAGGCGCTGTCGTATTCATCGGCTTCAACGACAAAAAACGCCGATTCGCCTAAACGGGCCGATACGCCAAAGTTTTGCGGCACGCCACCAATCAAAAAGCCTGGTTGATAACCGCAGTCCTCTAAGATCCACGCCAGCATGCTTGAGGTGGAAGTCTTTCCGTGGGTGCCAGACACGGCTAACACCCAACGCTCAGGCAAAATATGATCGGCTAAAAACTGTGGTCCTGAGGTGTAAGGGATCCCAAGGTTTAATACCGCTTCGACACAAGGATTGCCTCGGCTCATGGCATTACCTATCACCACGAGATCGGGATAACTGCCCGCTTCACCTAACTGACTTGGGTCGAAACCTTGAATGAGTTCAATACCTTGCTCTTCAAGCTGCGTACTCATCGGTGGGTAGACGTTGGCATCCGAGCCTGTCACTCTGTGCCCTTTTGCCCTAGCCAAGAGTGCTAGGCCACCCATGAAGGTTCCACAAATTCCTAAAATATGTACGTGCATACCGCTCGCTCTGATGTTTTTGAATTCAAGGCTATTCTAATCCATAGCACCGCAGATTGGCAGGTTAGGATCTCGGAAAAGCCACCTGTTTGGCAAAGAACTTGATAGCGAAAGGGATTTTTACAATTGGATGAAATTTAGCTAACAGAATTGTGCCACTACGCTCACTTATTAGCGCAAGCTGGCATAAAGTTTAGGGTACTGACTGCGGTGACGATTAAAGAGGAACTGACGCAGGGCCTCACGCTCTTCGGTTTCGGCCTCAAATCTGACAATTGCTAACCCTTGTTCGTGACGTATGGGCTCAATCTTTACCCGCATGGTTTCGCCATCGGGCAGCTGTAACTGCAATTCCTGGCTATCGATCAATTGCTCAAACTGTTGTGGTGATTTAGCACGAATCGCCATACCGGAACTCGACAAAGACACCACAGACCATTGCTCGCCCTGATCTTGGTCGAATATCCACACATCCTCAGGCTGTGCCACACGCCAACTCCGCTCCGCACCAATAGTGTCGAACACTTCTGGTACACCCAGAGTAGGTTGCAATTGACCAAAATCATCGAGGCGCATCTCGAGGGGAAACCAGAGTTTATAAGGACCGACTTCAGCCAACAGAGTCAACTTAGCCTTACCTAATAGTGAGGCAAGCACCTGCGGTACATCAGTTTTTACCGTCAGCACATGGTTAACCAAAGACTCGGTATTAGCGTCTTCGGTACTATGAGTTATACGATTAGGGGAAAATAGCTCTCTAAAACAAGCCAATTCCTCTAAGGTTAAATGCGGCTCATCAACCATACGGCAACCTACTCAGATGAATCACTTGTACAAAAAATTACCACCAAAGCATGGCGCTGTACATTTTTTCAGCGTGCAATTTGCAAAAAAAGAAAAGTAGGCTAACAAGGCTGAGGTCTGACTCCAATTAGCCATTTGCACTATTTGGAGGTGACATTTGTCGTATTTGAGAGTGGAAAGTGAGTATTAAGGTAAATCACTCATCCTTTTGCTGACTGGCGGGTGGCGCAAAGAGCAGCTTGAATCGCTCCGAAAAACTCAGCTCCTTAGTCGTTACATCCCTAAACATATCGCGCCATTCACTGAAGGTGACTTTGAGCGGATTAAAACTGTTAACGGGTTTAGTGATACCATAAATCACTGTTTCCTCCTCTGGGACAAAGGTACCGAAGAGTTTGTCCCAAATGATCAAGATACCGGCATAATTTTTATCGATATATTGGGGATTGCGCCCATGGTGCACCCTATGATGGGAAGGCGTATTAAAAAGCCATTCTAATGGCCCAAGCTTTCTTACCGCTTGAGTATGTACAAAAAACTGTAATCCCAAGTTCAGCAGCACCACGAAGACCACCCAATTAGGATCAAAGCCAATAATCACCAGCGGCAACCAAAACAACCACATGCCAGCGAAGGGATACATCAAACTCTGCCGAAACGCGGTGCTGAAGTTCATATTCTCCGAGCTATGGTGTACCACATGGGCCGCCCACATCCAGCGCACCCGATGGCTCGCACGGTGAAACCAGTAATAGCAAAAATCTTGGGCAATCATCAGCAACACAAAGCTGAGTGGCCCCATTTGAATATCGAATAATTTCCAGCCAAATACCGCCAGATACAACTTAGCGATCAATACCCCCGCTAGAATATCCGCCCCTTGATGCATGGCGGCAAGACTAAAATTACACAGCACTTCCTTCGGGTGGTATCGGGCACTCATTGGCAATTTTTGTCTTCTGTCGCCGAAGTACCATTCCAGCAAAATGCAGACAAAAAATAGTGGAGCCAGTACCAGCAACAATATCTCAGGGTGATTGATTAACGCGGCGATATCCATATACCTTATCCTATTGTTATTCTTGTTATATTAAAGCGTAAATCAGCCCTTAACCTACCAGCGGGCGTAATGATCCTCGGTCAATCCCAACACATTATCGAGTTGGAATTTACGTCCCTGATTGTCAATAATGAAGCCACTAAAAAGCCCCAGATATTGACGAAAATTACTCTTAAGTAAGATAAAATTGCGCTTCTCACTACGGCAATTACGTGCCGAAAACTCTAAATCGACCCGACCATCGTGGCTATGAATACGCCAAAGATCAGTGCCCTGCTGGCCATGACGATCAAATTCAAATTGTACCGGCCCGAGTAAATGCCGCTCACCATTGATCCAAAATACGTTCTCATTGCCCCCGGTTTCATTAACGCCAGCGGCAAGATTTAATCCAATCACCCCTTCATCAATTTGGCTATTGATGGATGCCCAGCGCCAACTGGTGTCCCTACGCATAAACCCCGCGGAAAAATCATAACCTGCAAGGGCAAAATTCAATGGTTGCGGTTCATGGTCTATGGTGAGTTGTCCTTTGACCGATAAGCCATTGTGTTTTTGGGTATAGGTCCAGCCGTTGTATCCCGTGGGACTACACATGGCCATAGGTAAACTTAAGGGTAAGGCATGCAGGGTTAAATCGGCTTGAATACTTTTAGTATCAATGACTAAATGCCAATTACCCTCTTGGATCTTAAAAGTCACGCTAGCGCCTTTACCGCCGATTGCGGCAACCCCGTTGGCGGGTGAAGGCGTCATCCGGTAGCCAATCCCAAAGGGTTTTAGCCAGTCCTGTTGAGTTAAGCTGTTGTTTTTAATGTTATATAAATAACAGAAACCACTCCCCAGATAAGCGATATCCGCCAGTGCAATGCCAATGATGTAGCGCGGCGTGATAATCGAAATAAACTGGAACTGCTTAAAATCAAACCGTTTTGCCCAGGCCGATGCGGGCTTGTCCATGGTATCGAAATAGGCAAAATCCGCTAAACCTAAGCTACCGACTATGCCATCGAAATGGCCGAAATGTGGCTGACCTTTGGCATTGATTAAACTGTCGGGGGCGATTTGGGTAATAATCCTAGACATAAACTCGCCTTTGCTTGTGCTGTCGAAGGAGCATTTATGCTCTCTTATTTAATGTTGAATTTTTACTCTAACCTGTCGCCCATTGCATTAAAAGAGTGCAAGCTCAAATTGTTGTGATTTTGTTGCCGGCGAGAATTTGGTTTAATCTCCCCCCTAAAGCCATTAAAAAAGCGCCTGAGGGCGCTTAATTGAAACAAACTCATACGCCAACTATGACGATTGAACCTGTAGCGGGAAACCGTTAGAAACGATAGCTCATGCCAAAGTTTACCCCTTGTAACTCTAACTCTTTCATCGGCACATATTGGTATTCTAGGTTCAGCCCAAAGCCCGACTGGAAACGATATTGCCAACCGACCGCGCCGTAAAAGCCTACATCGTCCGAATCCATCTCTTGCTTATCCATCTCATAACTCACTTGGGTGTAAGCAGCGCCGAGTTTGGCGTACAAACTATTACCACGGGAGAGCGCATATTCGCCATAGGCGGTAGCTCTAACACCTTGGAAGCGTAAATCTTTTATGTCGCTGAATGTACTAACGAGCGCACTTGCCACGCCACCAGACCCCGCTAAATACCCTGCTTCAAACCCCAAATTCTCGTTGAACATATAGCGATAATATAAGTCGCTGGTGAAGGTATCGCCGGCATCATATTTACCGCTCTTGGTCTCAAATTCTTGAGTGCCATAACCTAAGCTGCCACCTAACACATGGGGTGAATCTGTGGCATTCGCTTTACCCACAACAAGACTCGCAAACAACACGCAGGACAATATCCAAGTGTTGATTGTTAAGTATTTCATATTATTTAAATTCAGTATTCAAATGAAGGCACATCATAACCTTTGCACCTGTATAAGGACTGAACCCGAGTGCATTGTGGTATCGGGAGGGATTTCTGGTATGCTGTAGCCACTTTTTACTTGCATGAGATCCCCCATGAAAAGGTTATTTTTGACGCTGACTTTCCCCCTGCTCTTCGTGGGCTGCGCGAGCCAAAATCCGACTCATATGGCATTTAGCCCACAGGTTCCCGATATTAGCCAACAGACTTCCAGACCCGTACAGATCTCATTGGATACTGTCGATACCCGTAACGTCGAATACGTGGCGCGCTTTATGGAAGAAGGTACTAAGACTCGTCTCGTCGGTCCGAGTGAGCCACCTAAATTATTGCTTGATGAAGTATTCCGTAACGGTTTCACTCAAGCGGGCTATCAGATTGATCCAAGTGCGACCAACTCTGTTCAAGTTCAACTAGAAGAATTACAGATGGATGTCACTAAAAAGACCTTCGGTTACGAGGCCAAACACAGCGTGCTGATTGCCGTACAAGCCCGAAATTCCAGTCAAGAATTGGTCAAACGCTATAAAGCCAAGGGCACATTAAAGGGCCCCTTAACGCCAGACTTTGCCACTCTAGAGCTGGATATGAACAAGTTACTCGGCCAACTCACAGGGGAAATTTTGAATGACCCTGAGTTAAACCAATTCCTGCAACAATAATAGTGCTAATCGGTAATTAATAAGGAAATCATAATGTTTCGTTGGATATCTGCACTCTTAGTTCTCTGTGCCAGCTATAGCAGTTGGGCGGCAATCGACATTCAACCCGATACCTTGTATCCCCAAGTCGAGTTTGATACTAGCTTAGGTAAGATAGTGGTCGAACTCGATAGAACCCGCGCACCGATTACCGTTGATAACTTTCTGACCTATGT
Source organism: Shewanella sp. (assembly GCF_047975355.1). Taxonomy (GTDB): domain Bacteria; phylum Pseudomonadota; class Gammaproteobacteria; order Enterobacterales; family Shewanellaceae; genus Shewanella. The sequence goes on from NZ_JBKEDJ010000044.1 coordinate 8,966, forward strand.
AGTCAAAGGCGAGTACAACAATACGATTTTCCATCGCATTATCAGTGACTTTGTCGTTCAAGGTGGCGGACTAAACCCACAATTAGAAGAGTTACCCACAGGCAAGGCAATATTTAACGAGTCTGGCAACGGCTTATCCAACAGCATGGGCACTATTGCGATGGCGCGCGACAACGATCCTCATTCGGCTACCCGTCAGTTTTACTTCAACGTGGCGGATAACACTAAGCTGGATCCATCCAAACGTCGTTGGGGTTATGCGGTATTTGGTGAAGTAATTGAGGGTAAGCAAGTACTGGAAGCCATGGCCGTGGTCGAGACTACCACCAATGCCAAACTGAATTGGCCCGATGTGCCTGTGACACCTATCATATTGAAAACAGCTAAATTACTGCCGAAAAAATAATCGAAAAAATTTGAGCAAAAGCCCTAATCCTCTGTCTATACTCAAAAGGCAACAGAAAGGAGGCAAGGGTGACGATTGAAGAATTTATCGATAATAAAGCGCCCCAACTTGCTATGTATGGCAAAGCATTTTTGAGTGACGAGCTCGATTTCCATGAAGTCCAGCTCTATCTTTGGGACACACTCGAGGAATGGCAATTACTCATTCCGACCAGTGAAGCGCAAACAGAAACGGAAACCGTGTTTTGGCATTTGCTCCATAGTTTTAACAAATGGCCTGACTGGATGATCCGCGGCAACCAGTACCTGTATCAGCAGTTACATGCGTGCTGTGACTTCCTCAGTTTGGGAGGCCAAATGCCCTCAGGATGTATTGGTATTCGGCCTTGAGAACACGAGCCTTAAAGACTCAGCTTGCTGGGTCTTTTTATTTTCATCCATCAGCACACAAATCCATCGAACATCAAAAGGATAAGTATTAGTCCTTGAACCTAACCGCATCTTACCCGTAAGCTAGTCGGATTCGACTCCTCGGCTAATGCTTATGTTCGTCATCGGTTTAAATCGGCGCATCTTAGAATTCTTTAGCGTTTACTATCATAAGCGCGTTTTGATACTGCTGTTACTTGGCTTTTCTGCTGGCCTGCCATTGATGTTGGTATTTTCAACCTTATCTTTTTGGCTGCGGGAAGCGGGGGTCGATCGCACTTCTATCGGCTATTTCAGTTGGATAGCCTTGGCCTATGCTTTCAAATGGGCTTGGTCGCCCTTGGTGGACAGATTATCTTTACCCTTACTGACGCGCTTTTTAGGCCGGCGCCGCAGTTGGATGTTGTTCGCCCAGCTGCTGTTGGTCTGTGCGATTTTAGGCATGTCCTTTAGCGATCCACTTCAAGATCTCGAACGCTTGGCCGTATTCGCCTTAATGGTCGCCTTTGCATCCGCTACTCAAGATATTGTGATTGATGCCTTTCGTATCGAATCGGCCCCAGAAAAAATGCAGGCCGCGCTTGCCGCCGCCTATCAGGTGGGGTATCGCAGTGCCATGATTGTGGCCACCGCAGGGGCGCTGACCATTGCCGCTTGGGTTGAGCCCGGTAATATCGAATATAACTTAATCGCTTGGCAAACCTCATATTTAGTGATGGCAGGACTGATGTTTATCGGGGTGTTAACGACGCTTTTTAGCCGAGAGCCACTGGTCGATACACGCGCCGCTGATGAGACCGAATTAGCAGTAAAACAACGCTTAAGCGAGCGTTACCCAAAGCCGATTGCTGCGAGTCTCTCGTGGATTTATACCTCCAGCGTACTGCCCTTTATCGACTTTTTTAAACGCTATGGCCGTAGCGCTATTTTGATTTTATTACTGATATCCTGCTATCGCATCTCGGATATTGTGATGGGGATTATGGCAAACGTCTTCTATGTAGACATGGGATTTACCAAGGAAGAGATTGCTTATCTGAGTAAGATCTACGGTCTTATCATGACCTTAGTTGGCGCCGCCTTCGGCGGCATCCTGTTAGCACGCTTCGGCACTATGAGGATCTTATTCCTTGGCGCGTTCCTAGTCGCCGTAACCAATCTGCTGTTTGCCTGGCAAGCGATGATTGGTTATAACGTCCAATTTTTAACCTTTGCCATCTCGGTCGATAACTTTAGCGCCGGCATTGCCACCGCCGCCTTTATCGCTTACCTCTCAAGCCTCACCAGCAGTGGCTACAGTGCCACCCAATATGCCCTGCTCTCCTCGATTATGCTGCTCTTCCCTAAGTTTATTGCTGGCTTCTCGGGCGCCTATGTCGATGCCTATGGGTATGTGAACTTCTTCGTCGCCGCCAGTGTGATTGGCTTTCCTGTGCTGTTACTCATTCATTTAGTGAATAAATACTCGCCACACGTCAGTGCCAAGTCAGACCAAGAAGAATAATCATAAAAAAGCCCCAGACCGTAAATGGTTTGGGGCTCGAGGTATTTTCCAAGCTTAAGTTAGCTTAACGCGAACTAAAGCTAAACCAACATTCACGATTAATCGCGGAAGTTATTGAATTGGAAAGGCTGACCTAGGTCTGCTTGACGTACTAATGCCATCACAGCTTGTAAATCATCGCGAGCCTTACCCGTAACACGCACTGTGTCGCCTTGGATCTGAGATTGCACTTTAATCTTGCTATCCTTGACCATCTTAACGATTTTCTTGGCGATATCCGTCTCGATCCCCTGCTTAAAGCGCACTTTAAGGGAGAAGGTTTTGCCACTGTGAACCGACTTTTCGTCTACATCCATAGTCGAAGGCTCAACATTACGTTTGCTCAATTGGGTACGCAGAATATCGACCAACTGTTTGCACTGGAAATCATCTTCCGCGGTGAGAGTCACCACATGATCTTTATATTCGATGCTGGCATCTTTACCACGAAAATCGAATCGGCTGCTGAGTTCACGGCGGGAGTTTTCGACCGCGTTACGTAATTCAACCTCATCCACTTCAGACACAATATCAAATGAAGGCATAGTTGCCGCCCCTTAGGTGATTGTAAATGCCCATAGTTTACCGACTCCCTCCCCCAAGTTGAAGGTTAACTTTGTCCAAGCAAGATAAAACTCGGGTTATGGATGACTTTGGCGGCACATTTTCCTATTATGGCGTCACACTAAGATAATCAAATTGTATTTGTGATAATTAAAAACACCCTATTCAAATTGGCTTTAGCCGTAGCCTTTGTCGTGATCAGTTATCTGGTGTTTTCCAGACCAACCTATTCGCAAAGTATCCCCAATATCGATAAGATAGGCCATCTTGGGAGCTTCTTCTGCCTCTCCTATCTTACTTTTCTCGCCTTTCGCCCTAAGTGGTATTGGCTCTCGATGGTACTCGCCACCTACGCGATTTTGATTGAGCTAGTTCAGTCCCGTTTACCCTACCGCAGCGCCTCTGTCGGTGACGTATTAGCGGATTTTTCCGGTATCGCCTTGTTTTATTTCTGTCTTTGGGCCTATCGAAAATATTTTAGCGCCGCCCAACTTAAGGAAGAATAATGTTAGGCCAAGGTGCGCCATCAGCTGTGGAGCCTCAAACAACAGACATCGCAATTTTAGGTGCAGGCGCCGTGGGGCAATTAATTTGCCATCAACTGCATTCGGCGGGATTAGCCGTAGGTTTGATAGCGCGGGAGATCTCAGCCTCCCCTTCCGAGGCAACGGATTGGCAAGACCTAGTGTTTTGCCCTATGCCGTCAAATGATGCCAATACCGACTCAGTATCCTACCGAGTGCCCCAATTTGGCTTAAACAGCACTAGCTTGCAGCAAATCAAGCTGTTGATCATGTGTGTAAAGGCTTATCAAGTACTTGATGCAATAAGCCCGTTACTCGAAAAGCTCTCGCCACAGTGTCATATCCTGTTGTTGCATAATGGCATGGGTCCACACTTGGCACTGACGCCCAAATTAAATGGCCGCGGCCTAAGCCTAGGCACCACCTCCCAAGGAGTATTGCGCCAGTCTCGCTGGCAAGTCAGGCAAACAGGCCAAGGCCTAACCCAGTTTGGCCATTTTACCGGCCCTGCATTAAACCAAACGCTGCAGGACGGCCTGCTCAAAGCCATCCCCAACAGTGAATGGGTTGAGGCGATTATCCCCTGTCTTTGGCAAAAGCTCGCGGTAAACGCAGCGATTAATCCCCTAACCGCCCTGCATCAATGTCCAAATGGCACATTGGCTCAAGCGCAATTTACCCAGATCATTGCCAGTATCTTAGATGAACTGGTCGAGGTTGCCGCCCATGATAGCGTTGAGCTAAATAGGCAGTTCTTGGAAGAACGCGTGTATCGGGTGATTGAACTTACGGCTGCGAACTTCTCGTCGATGCACCAAGATGTGGCACACCATAGGCCAACCGAGATTGAGCAAATTAACGGCTATATTTGCGACCGCGCCAGCGCGCACGGTTTAAGTGCACCCATCAATGCCCAAATCTGCCAAGCTATTAAACAACTCTCGGCGACAAAACCAAAGATTTAATAAATTCAATTATCTGATTTTAAAAAGATTTAACAATAACCAACCATCATAAATCAAACTAGGCGATATTCTGCTACCTTCAAATGCACTCTAATTGGCATTTTTCATACTAAATGCACCATTACTTCGCACCAAATCGGTGCTTAATCATCTGTTTTTGCACTCTTTTGCTGCAAAACAAAGGCTTATTTAAGTGCGATATATTGTTAACGCAATGATAATAAAACCATTGTTGTTATGGCCTGATTCCTGCTTTGTTCACCCCACTTACGTCTGAAGTTCGTTGGAGAATAAAGTTGAAACTCATCACCGCTATTATTAAACCCTTTAAAATTGATGATGTACGTGAAGCACTGACGCAACTTGGCATCCAAGGTATGACAGTGACCGAAGTGCGCGGCTTTGGTCGCCAAAAGGGACATACAGAGCTATATCGCGGCGCCGAATATGCGGTCGACTTTCTCCCCAAAATGAAGCTCGAAATCGCCATCCATTCCGAGCAAGAAGATGCGGTCATCGAAGCCATTGTTGCCGCCGCCCACACGGGTAAAGTCGGTGACGGCAAGATATTCGTCACCCCACTCGAGCAAGTGATCCGTGTACGCACCTCGGAAGAAGGGAGTGATGCGATATGATCCAACAGACAGCCGCACTTAACGCTAAGCTCGAGCGCAGCACGAATACGCCAAACGACCAGCACGATAAGTTCGCTCAGCCAAACGCCCGTTATTCAAAATTGGGTTATCAGGCATTATTGGCTCTGCTCACCAGCGGCTTTGCGAGCTCGGTTTTGGCCGATGAGGCGCAGCTCAGCGGCGCCAATACAGCATGGATTTTAAGCTCATCTGCTCTCGTCCTATTGATGACACTTCCAGGGCTGGCACTGTTTTACGGCGGTCTGGTGCGCAGTAAAAACGTGCTATCGATTTTAATGCAGTGTTTTTCTATCGCTGCTATAGCCTCTGTACTGTGGTTTGTGGTGGGTTACTCCATCGCCTTCGATACTGGCAACGGTTTTATCGGTGGGCTGGGCAAAGCTTTTCTAGCCAGCATTGGTCGCGACAGTGTCAGTGGGGATATTCCTGAACCTCTGTTTATGCTATTCCAAATGACCTTCGCCATTATCACGCCAGCGCTGATCATCGGTGGCTTTGCCGAGCGGATGAGGTTCTCCGCCGTACTGATGTTTTCAAGCGCTTGGTTACTGTTAGTCTATGCACCTATTACCCACTGGGTGTGGGGCGGCGGCTGGTTGGCCGAGCTTGGATTGTATGACTTTGCTGGCGGCACAGTTGTACACATTACCGCTGGGGTGGCGGCACTGGTGGCGGCAAAAGTGTTAGGGCCGCGTAAGGGATTCTTAAACTCGGCCATTATGCCCCATAACTTGACCATGACAGTGACAGGCGCGGGCATGCTGTGGGTGGGCTGGTTTGGCTTTAATGGCGGCAGCGCCTTAGGCGCCAATGGCACTGCGGCCATGGCGATACTCGCGACCCATTTAGCAGCGTCGATGGGCGCCATTACTTGGGCGGGTATCGAGTGGTATAAATTTGGTAAGGCCAGTGCGCTTGGTATCGTCACTGGCATGGTGGCAGGCCTTGGCACTATCACGCCGGCATCGGGTTATGTTGGCCCTGCAGGCGCATTAGTGATCGGTTTTCTTGGCGGCGTGGTTTGCTTCTTTTCAACTGTTTATATTAAACAAAAGCTTAAGATTGACGACTCGCTAGATGTGTTCCCAGTACACGGTGTCGGCGGCATTCTCGGTACTTTGCTGGCGGGAGTATTTAGTTCGACTCATCTTGGGATATTCAGCGGTTATGGTTTTGCCAGTGTTAACCCCACTATGCTCGACCAACTCGGGGCGCAGGCCATTGGGGTTATTGCCACCTTGAGTTACACCGCCCTAGTGTCTTGGTTGTTGTTTATGGTCATTGGCAAAATCCTCGGTGGACTTCGTGTCAGCACCGAACAAGAAGTGAATGGCCTCGATCTTTCCGAACATGAAGAAACAGGCTACAGCCTCTAATACTCGCCTCGCAAAACTGACCGTCAGGGGCATGTCTGCCCTGACGGTTATTAACTAGTTATGCTCCTTAAGCCACAGTTCCAGTTCATTTAATTTCATCGGCTTAGCGTATAAATAGCCCTGCAAAAAATGCACATCACGGCTGATTAAATAGTCTGCCTGCTCTTGAGTCTCACCCCTTCCGCCACGGCAACATAATTCATCTTATTGCAGAGTTCGATAATAGTATCTAGCACATGGGAACTGACCCAGCTTCACATGTGTTTGAAATGAAAAAATATATTTCAAATAGTCACTCCCACATCACGAGAATTGCTGCGACCGCAATTAGCACTAGACCAAACATTTCTTTTATTTTTACTCGTTCCTTTAGCCAGAATGCCGAAATCAGCATCATAAAGAAGATTTCCACTTGGCCTAAGGTTTTAACATAGGGCACAGCTTGTAGCGACATAGCACTAAACCAGCCAATGGAACCAAAGCAACTTGTGGTACTCGTCAGCAAGGTTAACCTTGGTCGTTGGATTAAAGCGGTGAGGGTTGTTTTATCTTTCAAGACTAAATAACCGACTAATACTAAGGTTTGCAGACAGATCACCCACAACAGTACCCAAGCTGCGCTATGGGGAAAGCCGACATATAATCTCAGGCTTGCTTCCCTCACCCAAAGCGAGGTCAGTGCAAAGGCACTGCCGCTAGCAATACCGAGTAGCACAGTACTTAAGGATAACTGCCTAAGCCCTTGCTTGGCGCTCAGTAAAAACACCGCTACCCCACCTAAAATCACCCCAATCCAACCGAGTAACGATAGGTGAGTACCAAAGAAGAAGGTCCCTAAGATAGCTGCGACGATTGCCTCACTCTTTGCCAGCCCCGCACCTATGGCAAAGTTTTGCTGCTGAAACAGTTTAACCATCAAGCCGGTAGCGAGGATCTGCATCATAGACGCACCGACAATAAAGCCGATAAATTCCCCGCTAAAATGCGGTAATCCCACATTGTTCCAAAGATATAGCAGGGCAAGATACATCGCTGCTATGGGGCCCGCCCAAATAAACCGCGCTAAGGTGACGCCCGCAACCTTGACCTCTTTGCTCAGTTGGCTCTGAAAGGCGTTTCGCCACGCCTGCATAAAAGCGGCTAATAGGGTAAATAAAATCCACATGAACCTATATCCATCAAAGTAAAGTCACTTACTTTAGGCATAAAAGATAAGACAGAGTCATATACTACATGGAAATGCTAGACATTACGCAAAATATGATTGAGACATTACTACTAGTAACGTTAACCTGAGAGTATCGCTAAAAATGAGTAAACGATATCACACAAAGAAAAATATTAGCTTTAATTAAAATAAAACTATGGATGTATATATTGCATAAAAGAACCAATAATCGAAGCTAAAAAAGATGCCCATGTATAACCTAACACTGCCATTAAAACTGCCACTGATGCAAAATTAGGATTAAAGGCACTCGCCACAACAGGTGCAGAAGCTGCGCCACCAATATTACATTGGCTAGCGATTGCAAAATAAAATATTGGCAACCTAAGATACAAAGTGCTTAAAAAAAGAATAAACACATGAATTAAAAACCAAACCAACCCAATAATAAAATAATATAAAATAGATTGAAAAGACGTAAATTCAATATTCAATCCAATATTCATAATCATGAAATACAACAAAAAAAACGAGACAAACCGTACTTGTTTAACAAATACATGCCTAGCATAACTCATTGAAAGCAACAAACCAAAAAGTGTCGATATAAACATAGACCAAAAAAAAGTTGAACCGAGATTATAGTGTAATAACGCAGGAAACTCGTTTATTAAAACCGTCGATATATATTCAGAAAACGAGTGACAAAATAAAAAAACAAACAGTAAAGATAAAATAAGTAGACTTAAGCCCCAAAAACGCTTTCTACGATCTAATGATGGTTTAACACCTTCAATAAAAACGGGGGCATTTTTTAGATCTGCATTGATAAACCTATCAATAATAGGTTGTTTTTTAGCGATTAACAGCAGTATCGCCATCCAGAGACCAGAGAAAAAAACATTAATGGTCACCATAACAGCAAACACTGCATCTCCAACATTATGAATTTCTTTAACAATAAGTTGGTTTGCTGTACCACCTAACCAGTTCGCCATTAACGTAGCCATGCCGCGCCACGTTGCGTTACTCCCCTCCCACAAAAGTTGATCGGGAAATAATATTGAGCCAATCCATAAACTTATCGGGCCGCCAATACAAACACCTATTGCCCCAATAAAAAACATCAATAAGATTTTCCCTCCAACAGACTTCAATGTAACAAAGTCTGTGCTCATCACTAACAAAAATAAACTACATGGAATAAAATGCGCCTTAAAGTAATCATCGACACTTGATTCACTTGCATCTACGATACCAAAATAACTGAATACGGCCGGTAGGGTATAACAAACAAACATTACTGGAAATATACTATAGAAACGCTTGATAAACCCAAAAGACAACTGATTTGAATATAAAACGAGTGCAAGAAGCAAGATCAAAAATGTAACAATGCCATATTCTGAAGAAATCAATCACATCACCAAGACTTACGATCATTCATTATTTAAAAATTTCATAAAACTGCTCGACTGCAACGAGAGTCCATCAGACTCACGTTGGATTGACCAATAAGTACGTTTATAATCCCAGCCTTCCAAATCGATCAAGCATAACTCGCCTCGCTCTAATTCCTCTTTAATTGCAATATATGGCAAAATACTCAAACCGATACCTGTTCCAATAGCTCGCTTAATAGCACCGATAGTCGACATGCAAATGTCATTTCTTACATAAACGTTTAAACTTTTTAGTAACTGAACCGCGCGAATATGTGATAGCGAGGATTCGTGGTCAAAAACCCACAATTGCTCACTTAGTAACTTATTAGAACATTCTTTATTTGCTAGAGGATGAGAGTGGCCACTGACAATACAAAGATTATCTTGCATCCATTGTTCACATACTAGATTTTTGCTCGCAGGTTTAGCATCGATAAAACCTAAATCAATTTCTTTTTCTGATACCATTTTTTCAATAATCAAGCTATTTTCAATAATCAACTTTATTTTCACATCAGGATATTTATCTTTAAACAAAGGGATTTTTCTAGATAGAACATAATTACCAACAGTTTTACTACTACCAATTACTAAGCATCCCTTAACACAATCCTCTGAGAAATTAAATAGCTTTTCTAATTCATTTCCTTTGCTGAGCATTTCGTTAGCATATGGAAGGATAACCTTCCCATGGGCATTTAACTCCAATCCACCACTCACCCTCTCAAACAGGCGGCATCCTAACGAACTCTCCAACTCTTTTAGAGCCATACTCACCGCTGGAGTTGACATATGCATCATTTTCGCCGCTTTTGAGATCTGTTTCTCAGAGCAGATAGCTTTAAAAATCATTAGCTGTCTTAACGTTATACGCATCAACATCCCCAATCTGTTTCAATTGATACAAGATATATGAAAGACACATTTTTAAATATGACTAATCTCTAATTTTAATAAAGCGGCCAACTTGGCCGCTTTCATGACAGTGTTTTAAAAAAGGTATTTTGTTGAAAATGTGATTAATGTATCATTAAAATCCTTTTCGCCTTTAGAATCCACATACCTTCCGTCAAAGTAGCTAACAGCCGCTCCAAAGGTTAATTCTTTTGCCAAATTATAATCAACACCTATAGAATATTGACTAGCATCACTATCCTCGAGTGTTTTTAGATCTGCACCAGCATTTTTGGTAATTTTGCCTAAACCTGCATCGTCACTTAAGTATTGAAGTTTAAAATCATACTTTTTAAATGGAATGCTCATGCTTAATAAATATGAGTTTCCTTTAACATTTTCATAGAGAGTTGATTTTGAATGTTGATAAATTGCTCCGATTTTCACTGATGAAATAGAAGCACCAGCGACGACTCTTGTTGCATCTAATGAATTTAAGCCATCCGCATAGGCAACTGAAAAATATGTATTACCTTTTTTGAAGGTTGGATCGCCATACACTAGACTCAAGGCATAATTGTTTTGATTATCAGATAACGTTGGATTTTTTTGGTTAAAATCATCTTCAAATGCATATGTAATCCCGAGCGAAATACCAGCAAATTTCGCACTATTGATAGTGACTAAATCTCCAAGCCTATCGTTACCTGCAATAATCATATTCATATCACTTGATGTAATATTGAATAAATCGACTTTACCCTCAGAAGTTTTGAATACTGTATCATTTCTCCCAAAAACAATACTGCCATACTTAACTTTAAATCCTAAGTATGAGTTCCTTGGTTTAAAAATGTTTGAGTCATCATTATCAAAGCTTTCAATGCCAGCCTCAAATTTATATATTAAACTAAAATCATCATATACTTCATAATCCCCCTTCAAGCCGACATATGAAGCATAATTTTCAAGTGAAAAACCATCAACTTTTTCATTCCCAGAAATTCCATGACTAGAATTTGCTACACCTAGCCATAATCTACCATAAAAATCTAATGGTTCAGATAATACTTGAGTAGAACAAAATAACATCGCAACAGGTATAAAATATTTAGTTTGTTTCATAAATCTCATCCTTTAACATAAAACCCTATATATGCTAATTCTATGTTAAACTTCCCATTTGAACTTAAGTCACACCTCCAATATAAATTCAGCTGCTTAATAATAATTTAACTCAGTTTAAATTTAATTTAATCGATACAGGTTGTTGCGCAACATCACTATTTAACCATAAATAAAAAATTACTATACGTCCCGTATCATCTCAATAAAACTATAATTGGAGAATTATATGAAGTTAACACTTTTGAGTTTTGTCTTGTGCTCAATATTTTCAACTGCATCCTGGGCTGCAAATGACAAAAATGATTTAGCCTCTTTTCATAAAGAAATGGGTGGATGTAAGAGTTGTCATACTCAACCAGGTAAAGTATCCGATAGCGAAACCCATGAGAATCAACAATGTAAGTCATGCCATGGTGACTACAGTGCTTTAGCGAATCCCAAGCTTAAGTTAGATCCGCATGCATCGCATTTAGGTGATATTAACTGCACAAGCTGTCATAAAGGCCATGAAAAACCCAAACTATATTGTAATGAATGTCACTCATTTAAAGGGCTTGAAATGCCTTTCAATGATGCAAAATCAAAAGAAGCATGGGATAAAGGTTGGGATAATGAGGCTATCAACAAAGCCATTGCTGCTGGTCCAAAAGAAACAACCGATGTCATTGTTGTAGGCGCAGGTAGTGCTGGCTTTAATGCCGCAATTGCAGCTAAAAAAGCAGGCGCGCGAGTAATATTACTCGAAAAAGCACCATTTAGTGGTGGTAACTCTATGCTTGCTGCAGGTGGTTACAATGCCGTAGGAACCGAACAGCAAAAAGCACATAAAGTGGATGACAAAATCGAATGGTTTGTTGAAGACACTATGAAAGGTGGACGTAACGCTAACGATCCAAAATTGGTGCAAATTTTAGCTGAACAATCTGCTGATGGCATTAAATGGCTCGAATCTTTAGGTGCAAACATGGACGACTTAAAACGTTCTGGAGGCGCAAGAGTTGACCGTACACATAGGCCATCTGGTGGCTTGAGTGTTGGTCCTCATATTATCGATGTATTGAGAAAAGCATCTATAAATGAAGGCGTTGATACTCGATTAAACTCTAAAGTTGTTAAACTTGTCGTTGATGATGACCAAAAAATTGTCGGCGTAGTTGTTCATGGCAAACATTCTGGTCACTATATGGTCGCTGCCAAATCCGTTGTTTTAGCGACGGGTGGATATGGCTTTAATAAAGAAATGATCGCATTTTATCGTCCTACATTTAAAGGAATGACCAGTTCAAACAATATTACTTCTACTGGCGATGGTATCGAGCTAGCGAAAGCGATTGGTGCAAGTATGACCGATATTGACTGGATACAGGCGCATCCTACAGTAGGCAAAGACAGCCGCATTTTAATCTCGGAAACCGTTCGAGGTGTAGGTGCTATTATGGTCAATAAAGATGGTAATCGTTTTATCAGTGAATTAACTACCCGCGATAAAGCATCCGATGCCATTCTAAAACAACCTGAACAATATGCTTGGTTAGTCTTTGATAATGAGCTTTATAAAAAGGCTAAAATGGTTCAAGGCTATGACCATTTAGATATGCTGGAAAAAGCAAATACAGTTTCTGAACTTGCTAAAATTACAGGCATGAAAGAAAGCTCATTAGAAAAAACGATTTCAAATTACAATCGTTATTTTAAACAAGGTAAAGATGAGGAGTTTGGTCGCGAACAAATGCCATTACCATTAACAAATGCTCCTTTTTATGCTGTAAAAGTAGCTCCTGGTATTCACCACACTATGGGTGGTGTTGCAATCGATACCAAGGCTGAGGTACTGGATATCCAAAGTAAACCGTTAAAAGGTTTATTTGCAGCAGGCGAAGTAACTGGTGGTGTACACGGTTATAATCGTTTAGGTGGTAATGCCGTTGCTGACACCGTAATTTTTGGCAAAATTGCAGGTACCAATGCGGCAAAACATGCGTTAGAAACTAAGTAACTCAAGCTCAGAGAGGCGTGGAAATCGCCTCTCGTCTCATCTCATCGCAAGCTTTATTCATCATGATTATTGGCAATCAATTTATTGCCTGATTTCAAAAGCTCCCCTGCTTATTTTGAGAGGTTAAGTTAACCTCTCTTTTTTTTATTTGCTGGTATCAATCGGCTCGAAAGATTTAACTAAATCGTCAATCGCCTTCATCTGCTTCAGGTAGTTTTCTAACTGGTGCAGTGGTAACGCGCATGGGCCATCACACTTAGCATTATCTGGATCAGGGTGAGCCTCAATAAACAGACCTGCTAATCCTAACGCCATGCCACTACGGGCTAATTCTGTCGCTTGAGCACGACGGCCACCCGCCGAATCGGCACGACCACCCGGACGTTGCAATGCGTGGGTCGCGTCGAAAATCACCGGATAGCCAGATTGCTTCATCTCATCCATTCCCAGCATATCAACGACTAGGTTGTTGTAACCGAAGCATGAACCACGTTCACACAAGATAATCTCATCGTTACCCGCTTCGTTGAACTTAGTGATGATATGGCGCATTTCATGGGGCGCTAAAAACTGCGGTTTTTTCACGTTGATGATAGCGCCCGTTTTCGCCATCGCGACAACCAAATCGGTTTGACGCGCTAAGAAAGCAGGTAGCTGAATAATATCAACCACTTCAGCTACAGGCGCACATTGGTAAGGCTCATGGACGTCGGTGATCAATGGCAGATTGAAAGTCTTTTTGATTTCTTCAAAAATCTTTAAGCCTTCTTCCATACCAGGACCACGGTAAGAGTTAACAGAAGAGCGGTTGGCCTTATCGAACGACGCCTTGAAAACATAAGGAATACCCAGCTTTTGCGTCACTTCGGCATAGGTTTCAGCAATCGACATAGCGAGATCGCGAGACTCAAGCACGTTCATGCCACCAAACAACACGAAAGGTTTATCGTTAGCGATCTCGATTGAACCTAGGTTTATGATTTTATTACTCATCGCAACTTCTCTCTAAAATGCTGGAACCTTACCAGCGCTGAACAGGAGCTAAGGCAACTATATCGCGACGACTTGCAGTAACTGACCGCAAAGCCACGCCATATAGGTTCCTAGCGCATAACCAAATACGGCTAACAATACCCCAACAGGGGCTAAAGCTGGATGGAACGCCGCTGCCACAACTGGCGCCGATGCTGCCCCACCCACGTTTGCCTGACTGCCAACGGCCATATAAAACAATGGAGCCTTAATTAATTTAGCAATCAATAACATAAAGCCTGCGTGCACTATCATCCAAATAATGCCCACTAAAAAATATAGCGGTGTATCAAGGACTTTGCTTACATCCATATGCAAACCAATGGTCGCCACCAAAATATACAAGAACGCTGAGGCCACCTTAGAAGCACCCGCCGCCTCTAAATGGCGCATAGGGCTAAAGGACATGGCTAAACCTATGCTTGTCACTATCACCACTAACCAGAAGAACTTAGAGGTTAAGCTGTAATCCTCAGTCCAAGGATAGTTGGCCTCAAAATAAGGGCCGAGGAAATCGGCGGCAATATGGGCCACGCCCGTGATACCAAAGCCAACGGCCACAATCAGCATCAGATCACGCAGGCTTGGAATGCGTGCATTCTCAGCGTGATACTGCTCTACCTTGTTCTTTAAGGTCTCAATCGCCGAGGTATCTGCACCGGTTTTGGCATCGATTTCCTTGGCCTTTGACGCCATAAACAACAATACTGCCATCCAAATATTGGCCACAATCACATCGACTGTCACCATCACGGAGAAGATATTGCCGCCCACTTCATAAATTTCTTTCATCGCGGCTTGGTTAGCACCGCCGCCAATCCAGCTACCCGCGAGGGTAGTCATACCGCGCCACACCGCATCAGGGCCATCAACACCAATCAACGATGGTTCGATAAAGGACACCACGAGCAGTGCAATCGGTCCGCCAATTACAATACCGATAGTCCCAGTTAAGAACATGACCACCGCCTTAGGCCCAAGTCCTAAGATGGCTTTTAAATCCACACTTAAAATCAGTAGCACCAAACAGGCGGGCAATAGATAACGCGAGGCCACATAGTAAAGCTGTGATGTTCCACCATCGATCACCCCAAAGGTATTCAACAACGATGGCAAGAAATAGCAGAGTAATAACGCTGGGATAAAACGGTAAAACTTTTGCCAAAATGGATGGTTACTGCTGCTGGTATAAAACACAAATCCCAGAATCGTAGCCAATATTCCCAGCGCCACCGCGTCATTGGTGACTAATGCCGTGCTTGCCATGTGTATTCTCCCTGTTTGGTACAGTTGTTATTGTATTTATGCTAATAACTGCCGTTTGCAGTTAGTGGGCAAACTTCCCATTCGCCCCGTTTATTGTTGTTTTTAAGAAAAACAAGGAGAGCCTGTGAGGCTCTCCTTTAAGATTTAGTGATAGATTTCCGCGTGTTCACTGAGCTCTTTGAGCTGCATTTTGACGATTTCGATAACAGGATCATGCGGGCTGTTATCGACAAAGTGTTGCAGATCAGCCGCAGCGACATTGATACACCCCAGCTGCTGGGCGATAAAGGCGCGCTCCCGATTTAAATGCACATCATCTGGGTGCCACTGTAGCAGTAAGTTGCAACATTCCATCGCCGCCTCAAATTGATGCGACACGATACACCCCGCCTTAAGCTCATGCAGCATGCGCGAAATCAGCTTCTTCACCGACGCCGCCTTTAAGTAGCTTGGCTTAAGTTCAGCCGCGTTACCCAGCTCACCGCGCACTAACACATGGAGCTGGTGTTTCGTTAGCTCTTTGCCCGTCAGCGGATCGTGATAACGCACAACGCCAGCAACATTACTGCGAAGCACGGTATTACCCGGTAAGAGTAAGGCTTCGAGCTCTAAATCGAGCTGCTTGGCCAGTAGCATCAAAACCGTCGCCAGTGTGGTGCTATTGCCCTGTTTAGTGATAAGGCAAGTGCCTAAGTCCGCCGCTTCGGTACTGAAGTAATTGTCGCGGACACAAAAACCCAAGTCCTGATAAAACCAATGCAGCAACGCATTTAAGCGTTGCTGTTGATCCACCAGGTAATGACTTAATACGGCTCCCGCCAATTCAAACCAAGCCCATTTCGCCGCTTCGAGGTTTGAAAATCCAAGGTGAGCACCTACATCCAATGCCGACTCAGGCAAAGAAATGCCATCTTGCAGATTGTATTTACCCATTAACCCAATAATACCGCTTGTTTAAAATGCGCCAATTTGGCCGCGTAAACTAACCAACCTAATGCACCTAAAAAGGCAAAAACTTTGAACAGTTTGTTTCTGTTCGCTTTTATCGCAATCACGCCCAAGGCAATATATGCGAGCACGGCGCCAATCTTTTCGGTCAACCAAGGATCCACAAAGGGATATTGCTTGATCATAAAGCACAGTGTTAAGCCCGACAGCAGTAAGAAAGTGTCGATAACATGGGGCGCGATTTTGAATACTTTCTTGCCCATCAGTGCTGACTGACGTAAATGCAACACAAAACGAACGACAAAAAACAGCACACTCACAGCAATTAAGGTTAAATGCAGGTGCTTAACAGCAGGATAAAGACTGTAAAAAGTTTCCATTGTGATACTTATGGCCAGTGACAAAGGCGCTAGTTTACCCTAATCATAACGCCAGACCAATGCCTAACGCGCGAGATTCACAGACGAAACCCCGTCCCTCAGTTTGTAGGAAACCACAATGAATTTAATGATAATTGACGATGAGTCCGCCGAATTTGCCGATGCGGTAAAACAAAAAATCGTCGAATTTAATCAGCTGCACTGGCAAACATTAAAACGCCAAAACCTAGGACTAAAATTACAGGATGAGGACGGCAATTTACTCGCGGGCTTAAGCGGTAAAACCTTTGGTAATTGGCTATTGATTGACTACCTTTGGGTCGATGCCGCATTCCGCCAGCAAAATATCGGCTCATGCTTATTACTCGAGGCCGAAACCAAGGCCAAACAACGCGGCTGCCAATTTGTCCTACTCGATACCTTAGATTTTCAAGCCAAACCTTTCTATGAGCGCCACGGATATCGCGTGCAATGGGTACAACAAGCCTACCCAAAGACCGGCAGTAAATTCTTTATGGTGAAGGTGCTCTAGTCTATGCCAAAGATTGAATGTAGTTTTTAAGACATTTAGTCGTGAACTAAACGCTAAGTGGCACAAACAAAAACGCCATTGATGGATAATCAATGGCGTTGTTTTAAGTGCTCAATACAGGACAGAATTAAATCCCTATCAATCCCATCCATTTGCCCATAGTACATCTGTCGTTGCTGCCAAAATCACGCACTGTGGCAACATTCTGATAGCCCAATTCGCTCAGTTTTTCCCTAAGCTTCACCGCCTGCTCAAATCCGTGTTCGAGCAGAATATAGCCGTTGGGCTTTAAATAATCCCGAGCGGTTTTTGCGATATAGTAAAGATCGGCAAAGCCCTCATCGGCGGCGGTGAGCGCACTTTGCGGCTCGAAACGCACATCCCCTTGATGCAAATGCTCATCGGCCTCATCGATATAAGGCGGATTTGAGACAATTAAATCAAAGTCGTGGGCCTTGATAGCGCTAAACCAGTCACTTTGGAGGATCTCCACCTGCTCGAGCTTAAGGTTACTCCGGTTCGCCTTCGCGAGTGCAACCGCCTCTTCTACTTTATCGACGGCGGTGATTTGCCAAGTTGCGCGCTCAGAAGCCAGCGCCAGCGCAATCGCACCGGTTCCAGTACCCAAATCGAGCACCTTGGCATTGCTCTCAAGGGGCAAATTTAAGGCAGTTTCGACCAGGATTTCGGTATCGGGGCGAGGAATTAACGTGGTGTCATTCACGATAAATGGCAGCGACCAAAACTCACGCTCACCCACAATATGTGCAACAGGTACGCCCTGTTGGCGACGTTGCACCATTTGCTGGAAACGTTTCCACTGCTCCACCGTCAAGGCTTTTTCGGGCCAAGTGTAGAGAAATGCACGGTTTTTATTGAGGCAATACAGCAGGAAAACCTCTGCATCCAGATGGGCGGATTCAGAGGTAGGCGCTAGCTGAACGTAGGCCCATTGCAGGGCCTCGGCGATACTCGATTGATCAGCCAAAATTACCCCTGCTCATCAGCCAGAGCGGCTAATTGGTCGGCCTGATGTTCTTGCATCAGCGGTCCTAAAATCGCATCTAAGTCGCCTTCCATCACTTCGTTTAAGCGATACAAGGTTAAGTTGATACGGTGCTCGCTCACGCGACCTTGCGGGAAGTTATAGGTACGCACACGCTCGGAGCGGTCACCACTAGCAACCAGACTACGACGAGTCGACTCTTCGGCGCTGCGACGTTTTTCGTCTTCAACGGCTTGGATACGCGCCGCTAACACGCTCATCGCTTGTGCACGGTTTTTATGTTGTGAACGTTGATCCTGACATTCCACCACAATCCCGGTCGGAATATGGGTAATACGAATCGCAGAATCGGTTTTGTTAACGTGCTGACCACCCGCGCCCGATGAACGGAAGGTATCAACCTTCAGGTCGGCTGGGTTAATTGAAATCGCTTCGGCTTCAGGCACTTCGTGCATGACTACCACAGTCACAGCTGAGGTGTGTACACGGCCCTGAGATTCAGTTTCAGGCACACGTTGAACACGATGACCACCGGATTCAAACTTGAGTTTACCGTAGGCACCTTCACCACTGACTTTAACGATGATTTCTTTAAAGCCACCGTGTTCGCCTTCGTTCGAGCTCATGATCTCGAGCTGCCAACGGTTTGCTTCAGCATAACGGCTATACATACGGAACAGGTCACCCGCGAAGATAGCGGCTTCATCGCCACCCGCACCGGCACGAATTTCGATAAAGGCGTTGGTGTCGTCGTTAGGATCTTTTGGTAATAACAGAATTTGCAGCTCGGCTTCGAGACGCTCGAGTTCGGCTTTAGCTGCCTTGATTTCTTCCTGCGCCATTTCACGCATTTCAGCGTCATCTTCTTCAAGCATTTCCTTGGCAGACTCAAGATCTACCTGTGCTTGCTGGTAGGCTTTAAAGCCTGCAACCACTTCTTCTAACTGAGAATATTCTTTGGATAACGCGCGAAAACGCTCCTGATCGGCGATAACGGACGCATCACCAAGCAAGGCTAAGACTTCTTCATTGCGCTCGAGCAAGCCTTCCAGCTTGCGGATAACGGATTCCTTCATTTAACTCGCTAACCTTAGTTTTTATCTAATCCGAGCGCTGTTCTTAACTGACCTAAGGTATTCAAATCACCCTGACGACTCGCCACTGTGAGGGCTTGGGTTGGTGCGTGAATGAGTCTATTCGTCAG
Organism: Shewanella sp.; assembly: GCF_047975355.1. Taxonomy (GTDB): domain Bacteria; phylum Pseudomonadota; class Gammaproteobacteria; order Enterobacterales; family Shewanellaceae; genus Shewanella. Next base: position 28,427 of record NZ_JBKEDJ010000044.1, read on the forward strand.
GCGATTGGCTAGTTCAATCAATACCTGCTCAGTGTCGCCCCCCTGCGCTAATTTATTCAGGGCGCGTTCCACTAACTCATCCTTTATCGCCATGCTTTGGCTGCGATATTCGCGAATACTGTCGACCGACTCCAAAGAACGTACCCAATCCATAAAGAGGTAGGATTGTTCTTCAGTAATTAATTCAGCTTGCTCGGCGGCCTCCTTACGGGAAGCCTTATTCTGTTCAATAATGCTATGCAGGTCGTCCACTGTATACAGAAACGCATCGTCCAAATCGGCGACTTCCGGCTCAATATCCCGGGGAACTGCTATATCAACCAATAACATAGGTTGATGGCGACGCTGCTTTAGCGCTTTTTCTACCATGCCTTTACCAAGGATTGGTAGCGGACTGGCGGTAGAGGATATCACGATATCGGCTTTAGGGAGAAAATCTGGTATCTGTGCCAGCGTAATTGCCGTGGCATTAAACTCTTCACACATGCTTTGGGCACGTTCTAAGGTGCGGTTTGCCACGACCATAGAGGCAACACCGTTATCCTTAAGATGTTTAGCCACCAGCTCGATGGTTTCACCGGCGCCGATTAACAGCACCTTAGTGGTCGACAGCGAAGAGAAGATATGTTTTGCCATGCTTACGGCGGCAAAGGCCACCGAGACGGCCGCAGCACCGATTTCGGTTTCGGTACGGACTTTTTTCGCCACGGAGAAGGTATTTTGGAACAAGCGGTCGATGGTGAGCGCGACGGTACCTGCTTCTTTGGCTTTGACAAAAGCCTGCTTAACCTGCCCCAGAATTTGCGGCTCACCGAGGATCAACGAGTCAAGACCAGAGGCAACGCGCATCAAATGCCTTACCGCCGCTTGACCGTGGTAATTGTAGAGGCAGGGCGCAACATCTTGATGATCTAGGCCGTGATATTCTTCAAGCCATTCAATGATATCGGCCTCATCGCCATTGTTACAATACAATTCAGTGCGATTACAGGTCGAGACGATAACGGCTTCACCCGAGCGTGTACGACTGGCCAGACTCTTCATGGCATCATGAATTTTGTCCGGAGAGAAGGCAACTTTCTCACGCAGGTCTACCGTGGCTGTTTTATGGTTAATACCGATTGCTACAAGGCTCATCTGACTCTTTTCTAGATTCTTGGCGTCTCTCTTAATAAGGGCATTCTACTGAATTGGCCCAACTAAAAACAGAATACGCTTAACAAAACCGAATAAAGGTCTAACTTCTTACCTAAATTTTCTATCAAGGATAGACAAATGCGGCTTAGCACGACTGAAGTTATCCCAAGTGACCGCCAATGGAAATTTTACGATTGGCATTGGTATTCTTTACAAGCCCTCGTATCATAAGGACTTTGGTATATCAGTTATAGATGAATAATTTGAAGCGCTTCACAAAATCCATTTTCTCTTGTATCGCCTTGAGCGGCCTATTGTTTTTAGGCGGCTGTGAAACCCTGCCGCCAACGACAGATCTCAGCCCTATCACAGTCGATAACGCCGCCCAAGCCAAAGCGTGGGAGTTGCAGGGGAAACTCGCTATCCGCACGCAGGAAGATAAGCTTAGTGCCAACCTCTATTGGCGCCACAGTGAGGAGCGGGACGAACTCACCCTCACGACTATGCTCGGCACCACAGTATTAACCTTGGATGCCACTGCAAACTCGGCTCACTTGCATATCGATGGCAAAGATTTTCGCGATAACAATGCCCAAGCATTGCTAGAACGAGTCAGCGGCTGGTCTATCCCGATTAACGATTTACCCCAATGGATTACTGGCCAAGTCGGCAGTTTAGATCGCGTTATCGCCGTAGATAGCAATGGCAAAGCCAAACAAATCCAAAACTCGCAAACGCTGCCGCCTTGGTTAATTACATTTTTGAGCTGGCAGTCTCAAAGCGGTGCCGAGGTGCCTTATCAGTTAAAGCTTGAACGCGGCGATTTACAGCTCAAGCTGCAACTTAATCAATGGCAAGCCTTAGGTAAACCCTCAATACTGCTCGGAGAAAAACCTTAACATGTCGAATGAGATTTCGCGCAATTGGCCCGCGCCCGCCAAATTAAATCTGTTTCTGCATATCAACGGACGCCGCGCCGACGGTTACCATGAGTTGCAAACCCTATTTCAATTTATCGATTGTTGCGATCTGCTCGACTTTAGGGTGACGCAGACGCCTGAGCTGATATTGCACTCGAACATGTCGGCCGTTGTCGCCGATAGCGATAACTTAATTCTGCGAGCCGCAAAATCATTACAACAGGCGACAGGTTATCGTGGCGGCGCAGAAATCTGGCTCGATAAACGTTTACCTATGGGCGGCGGTTTAGGCGGCGGGTCCTCCGATGCGGCCACCACGCTCGTAGCGTTAAATAAATTGTGGGATACCCAATTATCCAACGATGAATTAGCGGCGATTGGTTTAAAACTTGGTGCCGATATCCCTGTTTTTATTCGCGGTTTCGCGGCATTTGCCGAAGGCGTTGGCGAGCGTTTACAGGCAGTGACGCCCACTGAATTTTGGTATTTAGTGATAGCGCCCGATGCCCATGTATCTACCGCAGCGGTGTTTCAAGATCCCCTTCTGCCCCGCAATACCCCTAAGCTTGGAATCGACACTCTAATGAGCCAACCTTGGGTAAATGATTGCCAAGATCTGGTCGTATCCAAATACCCTCAAGTTGCCAAGGCCTTAGGCTGGCTGCTAGAATATGCGCCGTCGAGAATGACCGGAACGGGCGCATGCGTGTTTGGGGAGTTTTCTTCGCAGCAGCAAGCTCTCGCAGCCTTGGCGAAATTACCGTCTGATATGCAAGGATTTGTTGCAAAAGGGATGAATATTTCGCCGCTCATAGTGCGACTCAATCGTCCATAAACTACTTTCTTCTAGAGCAACTTTTTACGATAGCCCACGGGTTCCGCTCCCGTCCCCGCATCGTCGTTGCTCTAGCCACTAAAATATAAAGCAAACGCCTGAGGTTCATACAGTGCCCGACATCAAGCTCTTTGCTGGGAACGCCACCCCCAGTCTCGCTAAGAAGATAGCCGATCGTCTATTTTGTAAACTCGGAGACGCAGTGGTTGGTCGTTTCAGCGATGGTGAAATCAGTGTCCAAATTAACGAAAATGTACGTGGTGCCGATGTGTTTATCATCCAATCCACCTGCGCCCCAACCAACGATAACCTAATGGAACTTATCGTTATGGTTGACGCGCTACGCCGTGCTTCAGCTGGTCGTATCACTGCCGTTATTCCTTACTTTGGTTATGCTCGTCAAGACCGTCGCGTACGTAGCGCACGTGTACCTATTACTGCGAAAGTCGTTGCTGACTTCCTGTCAAGCGTTGGTGTTGACCGCGTTCTGACCTGTGATTTACACGCTGAGCAAATTCAAGGCTTCTTCGACGTACCAGTAGACAACGTGTTCGGTAGCCCTGTACTGCTCGAAGATATGCTGGCGAAGAAATTAGATAACCCAGTGGTTGTTTCTCCAGATATCGGTGGTGTTGTCCGCGCTCGTGCAGTGGCAAAACTATTAGATGATTCTGATCTGGCTATTATCGACAAGCGTCGTCCACAGGCAAACGTTGCGCAAGTGATGCACATCATTGGTGACGTTCAAGGCCGTGACTGCATTATCGTTGACGATATGATCGACACAGGCGGCACTCTGTGTAAAGCGGCTGAAGCCTTAAAAGAACACGGTGCAAACCGCGTATTTGCTTACGCGACTCACCCAGTATTCTCTGGCAAAGCGGCTGAAAATATCGAAAACTCAGTGATCGATGAAGTGATCGTGACCGATACAGTACCTTTAAGCCCAGAAATGCTTAAAGTGGCTAAAGTGACTCAACTGACTATGTCGGCCGTATTGGCAGAAGCCATTCGCCGCGTTAGCAACGAAGAGTCTATCTCTGCAATGTTCAGCCACTAATCGCGGCGCTTTGCATAAAAAACGCACCTTAGGGTGCGTTTTTTGTTTGCGAGTTTTATCGTGGTTTAAATTTCGAGTCTTTAGCTTTATCTGCTTGCACTATCATCTTGAGGCGAAACCCAAACCTATTAGCGCCTGGACTTCGCCATAAAAAAACGCACCCTAAAGTGCGTTTCTAACATAATTATCGCTTAGATCTTAAAGTGGCTGACTGCACTCACCAGATATTCGGCGCGGGATTTAAGTTCATCTGACGCCGAGGCATTGGCATCGGCAGCCCGAGAGGAGTCCTCTGCAATATCACGGATAACGACCACGTTCTTATTCACTTCGGCGGCTACCATGCTCTGCTCTTCAATCGCAGCGGCAATCTGGGTGCTCATATCCATAATATTATGGACATCGCCATTGATAAGTTTCAGCAGCTCTCCCGCCGCCGCTGCCTGCTCGGCACTCTCAGCGCCTTGCTTTTGGCTAGCATCCATTAATTGCACGATAGCGCGAGTTCGGCTTTGCAAGGTTTGAATAATGTTGGCAATTTCCTGAGTCGATGTCTGAGTCCGCATGGCTAGGCTACGCACTTCGTCGGCAACCACTGCAAAACCACGGCCTTGTTCACCCGCGCGGGCCGCTTCAATCGCCGCATTCAGTGCGAGTAAATTGGTTTGCTCCGCAATGCCACGGATCACATCGAGCACGCTGCCAATGGTTTCGCTATCGCGCTCGAGCTCATCCACCACTGAGGCACTGCTATTAATCTGCTCCGATAATTGCCTGATCTTGAGTATGGTCTGCTCAACCTCAGTTTGTCCTAACTGGGCGTTTTCATGGGTTTTACCCGCTTTGAGGGCCGCAAGTTCTGTGGTTTTAGCAATTTCATCAATGGTTGCGCCCATTTCGGTAATCGCCGTCGCCACCATATCGGTTTCGTTTAGCTGCTGTGCAACGCCTTCGGACGCAAGCATAGCGTTCTCTGACACACTTTTACAGGAAACATTGATTGTCGCGACCGAGTCAATAACCTGCTCGATAAGCTGCTGGAAGCTGCCCACCATACTATTGAAATGCTGTGCAATTTCGCCCAATTCATCTTGGGTTGAGGCATCGCATCTAAGGGTTAAATCCTTGCTGACCTCGATACGTGAAATCACCTGCGTAATACGCTCAACCGGAGTGATAATGCTGCGGATAATAAGGTAGGTAATGACCCCAAGAATAAGGGCAATAATCGCGAAGACGAGGATCCCAATATTTACGCTGTTGCTTTCGGCATCGTCGATGGCCTTTAACGCAAGGTGATGTAACTCATCGGCACTCGTCTCGGTCAACTTATTGGCTGCGATCAGTTTCGCCATAGTGCCATCTTTTTCGCTGAGTCCTAGTTGCTGCTCTTTGTTAACTAAGCTCTTAAAATCCTTTTGATATTGTTCAATCAAGGCGCCAATTTTATTTTGAGTATCAGTGTCTAAACTCGATGCTCTTAGGCTAGCGTTGAACTTGGCGATGTTAGCGTCGAAGGTCTCGACATAGCTCATCTCACGGCGCAGCATAAAGTCTTTCTCGTTGCGTCTAAGCTGTAACATAGCCACTTCGAGGGATAACTGATCATATTCCTTTAACATGGACTCGACATTATGCACCGCGGTTCTTAGGGTGCCGTATAGCCCCGTTTTGGGCGTTAAACCAATTTCTTGCTGAAGTTGTACCACTTCTTTGAAGGCCACTTGGTACTGATTAAGGTTACGGTCAAAGCTTTCGAGTGGTGCCGTTGAGACCTGATATTTTTTTAAAATACTCTCAAGATTGGAAACTAGGGCATCTATTTTGGTATGCACCTCGCTATGTCTTTCAACATATAGAATATCTTTACGACCAAAAAAATCCTTTTCATTTTTACGCAGCAGCAATACGTCTCGCTCTAGCTCGAGAATGTTTTGGGCTGCGTGGGAAAGCTCCGACTCGACCGAATTAGAATAAAGCTGCAATCCAAACATGGCAATCAAGGCCGTAACGGATACAGCGGCACTGAGTAACAACTTTGAGCGGATTAACATAAAAAGCCCCTAATAAATAACATCTCTTAAAAAGATAGCTGGGACTTAGGCCTTTAACAGCAAAATATCCCTGATATACAAAGTTTATCTTTTATTTATTGTGCACTGGTCGAGCAATGCTCCTCTGTTGGCTATCTCTATGGGTAGCTATATATGCATTGCGCTTAATATAGCGAGCGAATAATCGCGCTTTTTTAGCTATTACAACCGAATACCATTTGGTATAAAATTAATAACTTCAAAACGTTAGCACCAAAAATCCTAACTGATTTTACTACAGCTCACAAAAGAGTGAGCCAATATTTAAAAATAAACCGACTATTTTTTTATTCGATACAAACCTTTTTAGCTTTTCAGAGCGTCCAATCAATAACCATTCACCTAGATGACAGGAAAATACAGTGACGACAGGGAGACTCCCACTCAATAATGCGATGTCAGAATTTGACCTCATCACCTTGGCTAGCCAAGGCAATAGAGCCGCATTTAAGCAACTGTATTTACACCATCATCCAAGGGTATATGCCCTATCACTGCGGTTAAGTGGCCAAGCCTCGCAGGCAGAAGAAATCACCCAAGAGTGCTTTATTCTGGTCTGGCAGAAATTACCGCTGTTTAGGGGAGAGAGCCAATTTTCCACTTGGTTACACAGTATTTGCGTCAATCAGGCACTGAGCAGTATCCGTAAGCAAAAGTCGTTTTGGGCGCGTTTTATCCCAATGGAGAGCGATATTGAGCACCCAAGCTCAGATGAACATTATCAAGGGTTAGACAAGTTGATCCTCAAACTGCCGGAGCGAGCGCGCATCGTGTTTGTGCTCTGCGCCATTGAAGGCTATCAACATGAAGAAATTGCGCAATTAATGGGTATTGCCGTGGGAACCAGCAAGACCCAGTACCACAGAGCCAAGCAATTACTACAGGAGATGCTGTAATGTCCTTATCAAATGCTTCCCGCGAGGCCAAGCTCCAGCAATTGATTGATGATGCGCCTAAAGCGTTAGTCCCTGAACGGGATCTTTGGCAAGGCATCGAAAAACGTATGGACAAACCTTTAGGGTCTCAAATAGTTCATACCCGAACGCCTCGATTGCAAGGTGCGCAATGGGCGCTTGCTGCAACTGTGGTGCTGGCAATGTTCTTCAGTATCTACACCCAAGAGACTGCAAAACCGACATTGACTGGCACTGAGCAAATCGCCAGCCAACCAGCGGATGATGAGCAAGCGCTGCACGCTTTGCTGACCCAAATTGCCAAGACTCACCAAGCTCAAGTAACAAACCTGGAACAAACCTCAACAGTGGTCGCATGGCAAACCAGCCGTTTTAGCGCACCGCTAGAGCAAGGCTTAGCGGAATTACGCCGTGCGGGCGAGCAGATTTATCAAGCTCTGCTGGCCAACCCCACAGATAAACAACTTTGGCAACTCTGGCTTTGGGTGCAACAACGTGAACTCGATTTGCTACAGCAAGGCCAAAAACTACCGATTCAAAACTCAACAAAAGGAAATAACATATGAGCCATTTTACCCTCACGAAAACCAGCCTATTCGTATCAACGCTTTATCTGAGCCTCATGGGCAGTGTATTCGCCGCTGAAAGTGTAGATAAGCAGCTAAGCATCGGCAGTGATACTCAAGTTCAAATCAAGATCCAACGGGGCGAAGTGCAAATTGAAAGCTGGGATAAGAATGAAGTCAGCGTGACTGGTACCCTCGATGAGCTGAGTGAAGGCTTTGTCTTTGAGCAAAAAGGTAACAATCTGAATATTGAAGATAAAATGCCACGCCACTATAACGGCGGCGACAACAACGGCTCAAAGCTCACCATTAAGGTGCCTAAAACCGTCAAGTTAAACGCCGATACTATTTCAGCCAATCTGCAAATTAGCCAAACTCAAGGCGAGCTTGATCTCAATACCGTCAGCGGAAATATCACCGCCGAGGCGCTGGATGGTAACCCAACATTACACACGGTGTCTGGCGATATCATTACTAAGGGATTAGCGGGCAAAGTGATGTTAGATACCGTCTCCGGTGAGATTAAAGACACCCAAAGCAAAGGCGAAATCAAATACCGTTTAGTGAGCGGCGATCTAAACAGCCAAACCTTAGCCGATAAAGTGAAAGTCGAGCAGGTTTCTGGGGAAATTAAAGCCGACTTTAACGCCGTCAAAGAAGTCAATGTCCGCACCGTGAGCGGCGACACTCAAGTGTCACTGGCGAAAAGCTTCGATAAAGCCAATCTTGAGAGCGTCAGTGGCGATATTATTGTGACATTTACCGATACGCCCGATGCCAATTTCGAGCTCAATGGCGGCCCTGGTGGCAAAATCAAAAACGGCTTGAGCCAAGATGTGCCACAAAGACAAAAATACGTGCCTAATGAATCCTTAAGCTTCCAGACGGGTTCGGGTAGCGCCAGTGTGAAGATGGATACCATTAGCGGTAATCTTATCCTGAAAAAACAATAGACTTATCATGTAACACATGTCGCAATAAAAACAGCAATAAAAATGCCGCTCAATGGGAGCGGCATTTTTTAATTCCAAATGAGCTTAAATCGAGGCGATTTCCTCATTCGTCAGATAACGCCATTCACCAGGGGCAAGCTCTGAGTCCAACTCAATTCTGCCAATGCTTTCACGGTGTAAGCCAACCACATGATTTCCCACAGCGGCAAACATCCGCTTCACTTGGTGATACTTACCTTCGGTAATGGTTAGACGTACAAGCTGTGGTTCAATGATTTCGAGTACCGCAGGTTTAGTCAGGCCATCTTCGTTTCTGAGCTCCACTCCGGCGGCAAATACGCCTACCAGACTCTCATCAACAGGCTCGACTAATGTCACTAAGTAACGCTTGCCACAGTCTTTTTTCGGCGAAGTGATCCGATGCGACCATTGGCCATCGCTAGTAATCAACACAAGGCCAGTAGTATCTGCATCTAAACGGCCGGCAATGTGTAAGGTTTCCGGCTTTTCGATATCCAGCAGACTCAATACCGATGGATAGGCTTCATCGATAGTTGAGCAAATCGTATCCACGGGCTTATTGAGCATCAAGTAACGCTCACCGACGAGGGAGATAGGCTCGCCATCGAGGCATACTTGCATCCCCTCGAGCACTTTAAAGCCAGAGTCTTTGACCACCACACCGTCACAGGTAATCTCACCACGGTGTAAGGCTTTTTTCGCTAAGGAACGGGTAAGCGAGGTACTTTCACAGATAAATTTGTCTAAACGCACTGGACGACTCAACTTCAATAAATGAAAACCGCCGTATTATGGGGCCCAACGGGCGAAAGGGCAAAGCCTACCCAATGAAATTGCTCTGAGGTACTCTTGGCGACTACGGGTAAACCTAAGTGCTCACTAACTTGTCAAAGCCTGCATACGGTATGTTTGGCGTTTTTTAGGCCGATTACCGCCATGGTAATTTTTAGTTACAACTGATGGAGAATAAATCCGATTGAAAAAGTGTGATCACCTTGTTTAGATTCCCGCTAAAGCATTAACATACGTTGCGTTGCGCCTGAAGCAATCCCATTTTGCACCAAACAGCCCCAGAGATGGGCACAATAATAAACTCGAAGGAAACGACATGAGAAAAGTACTCATTGGGGGACTGTGTGCCTCACTCATCGCGGGCCTCACTGCCTGTAATGACAAACCCACTGAAGTTAAAGCGCCAGAAACCACCAAAACCGCCACAGCTACCGCTGTGACTAAAGCATTGGGCTCAGGTATCGAATTTGAAAACTTTGATAAATCAGTCCGTCCACAGGACGACTTCTATGAATATGTAAACGGTGCTTGGCTGAAGAAAGCCGAGATCCCTGCCGATCGCACTAGCATTGGTGCCTTCTACGATCTGCGTGAAAAATCCCGTGATGACGTTAAAGCCATTATCGAAGAAGTGGCCGCAACGCCGAATCTGGTCGAAGGTACTGACGAGCAAAAAGTGGCAGACCTTTACCGTTCATTTATGGACACAGCAACGTTAAACAAACTGGGCGTGACGCCACTTAAAGGCGAGTTTGATGCCATCAACGCCTTAAAAGATAAAAATGAGCTGGTGAAGTACTTCGCCCATAGCCAAATCATGGGCGCCGGTACGCCTATCGCCTTCTACATCGATATTGATGCGAAAAACTCAAGCCGTTACGCCACTCACCTATGGCAATACGGTTTAAGCCTGCCGGAAAAAGATTACTACTTCAACGAAGCAGAACGTTTCGTCAATATCCGTAAAGCTTACGTTGCCCATATTGAAAAAATGTTCACTCTGGCAGGTCTTGCGGATCCAAAAGCCAGCGCAGAGTCAATCCTCGCACTCGAAACTGCGATTGCCTCTAAACACTGGGATGTGGTTGAAACACGCGACAGCACTAAGACCTACAACCTGTACCAAGTTAAAGATCTGCCAAGCTTAGCGCCAGATATCGACTGGGCAGGCTACTTAACGGCATTAGGTGCTGACAAGCAAACCGACATTATCGTTAACCAACCAAGCTATATCCAAGGCCTGAACGAAGTCCTCAAAACGACCGATTTGGCCACTTGGAAAACCTACATGCAATGGCAAGTGCTGACCCACGCGGCAAGCAACTTGAGCGAAGAGTTAGACAACGAAAACTTTGCTTTCTTCTCTAAAACCCTTAACGGACAAGAAGAACAAGAGCCACGTTGGAAGCGCGGTGTCGCAGCGGTTAACGGCGTATTAGGTGAAGTGGTGGGTAAAGTGTATGTGAAGCGTCACTTCGCCCCAGAAGCCAAAGAGCGTATGCAAGCGCTAGTTGAAAACCTGCGCGGCGCCTACGGCGACAGCATCAAAGATCTGACTTGGATGAGCGATACCACTAAGCAAGCCGCTGCCGAAAAATTAGCGAAATTCAACCCGAAAATTGGTTATCCAAATAAGTGGGAAGATTACAGCAAGCTGACCATCAAAGCCGATGATTTGATTGGTAACGCGGTTCGCGCAAGCGAAGTTGAGCACGCTAAGTCACTGGCTAAGTTAGGCGCGCCAATCGATAAAGACGAGTGGCACATGACCCCACAAACGGTTAACGCCTACTACAACCCAACCATGAACGAAATCGTGTTCCCAGCGGCAATTCTGCAACCACCATTCTTTAACATGGAAGCGGATGATGCCGTTAACTACGGTGGTATCGGGGCGGTTATTGGTCACGAAATGGGCCATGGCTTCGACGACCAAGGCGCTAAGTTCGACGGCGAAGGCAATATGCGCGACTGGTGGACAGAGAAAGACTTAGAAGAATTCTCTGCCCGTGGTAAGGCGCTGATCGCACAATACGATGGTTACTATGTGTTTGACGATCTGCACGTGAACGGCAGCCTGACCTTAGGCGAAAACATCGGTGACTTATCGGGCGTGACTATCGCTTACCGTGCGTACAAAAAATCACTCAATGGTAAAGAAGCCCCGGTTATCGACGGTCTGACTGGCGATCAACGTTTCTTTATCGGTTTCACGCAAATTTGGCGTGCAAAAGCCAAAGAAGAAGCCCTGCGTAACCGTGTAGCGACAGATCCACACTCACCTGCGGAATTCCGCGCATTGGGCGCGCTGTCTAACATGCCAGAGTTTTACACCACCTATGATGTGAAACCAGGTGATGCTATGTACATAGCACCAGAGAAACGCGTGAAAATTTGGTAATCCCAAATTAATTCAAGATAGTAGTTAACTCTGTAACCTAGTTAACTGTCCAATGGCGCCGCTCACAATAGCGGCGCTATTTTTTTAGGCGCGAAAAATGTGAACCTAAGCCAAACATGAACAAGTCTTCATCATTGATTCAGCTTTAATTAAGCCACTCCAGCCTATGGTATTCTCGTGATGTGTATCACTCCCATAAGGAAGTAGGCCGTTATGAATAAGTTATTTCGTACCTTTTTTATCTTTCTACTCTTATTATCGACCCGCACAGGCGTAGCCAATCCTTTAGATATCAATGACAGCGGAGCCGAACGCGGCAATTACAGTGCAAGACAGGCTCAAAGCCATGATCTGCATGGTCTTTATGCGCTCAACACTCAAACCTTTCACACCCCACGCCAATCTTCAGCCTGTCTAGACAACCTATATTCCAACGCCCACGCGGCTCAAGATGAACTCGCGAGCCTGTTGCAGACAGTGACAGCAAGTTCACAGGCTCAAGTGATTCTGCCGGACGTGAAAAGCTATCAACGCGCCGCCGAGAAGGTCGCCACCAAATTTAATGGGGATGCGAGCCAGATCACCGACCTTGCCCGCGCCAGCATCGTCAGTAACAGTATCTCCGAGCTAATGCAAAGCTATTACGCCTTAAGCGAGCAAGCTCAGGTCGTGAAACAGAAAAACCGTTTCGCCGAGCCTAAAGCCTCAGGTTATCGCGACCTTAACTTACTGGTACGTTTGCCCGAAAGCGGCATGATTGCCGAGGTCCAATTGCACCTTAAGGATATTGCCGACATTAAAAGCGGCCCAGAACACAAGGTTTATGAACAGGTTCAACAAATTGAGGCGAATGCGATAAAACAGCAACGGGGGTTAAGTGAGTTTGAAACCGCACAAATCGCTAAGCTGCGCCAAGAGTCGCATAAGCTGTATCACAAAGCTTGGCTTAACTATAAACGCGTCGATGAAGGACTGCTGCTCACTAACTCAGTCGCTTAATCGCTCGTTTATTTAATCGCTTTACCGTTTAACTCTGTACCAATTCCACTGTTGCGCTGGCTATTTGTAAAAACAGATGCCAGCGCTTTTTTTCCGAGAAACACCAGACCCCGCCCCAAGCGCCATTTGCGCTAACACCTCAACCTAAAGCCGTCAACTTGAATCCGACCTCTGCCTGTCAGATGCTCACAGCCCGTCCCTCGCATCCAACCTTGTTTCCCTATATAATCCCGCGCCATAAGGCGCCCCTTAAGGAAATTCCATGCACGACATTATTGAGCAACTCCAAGAACGCAGCGAAACTGTGCCTGTGCCACTCGAGTTACCCACATTCGAGCAGTTAGTGGAGGTTGAGGAACAGATTTTGATCCCACTGCCACGGGAATTAAAGGAATACCTACTCCATGCCAGTGATGTGATTTATGGCGCGATTGAGCCTGTGACAGCAGCCGATCCCTATTCGCACACCTATTTACCCGAAGTCACCTGCTATGCTTGGTCAATCGGCTTGCCGAGGGACTTAATCGCCATCTGCCAATTGGGCGATGACTTTTACTGTATCGATCAGGATGGCCAAGTTCACTTCTGGCAAAACGGTGACTTTACCGATACTTATTGGGAATCCTTCTGGGAATGGGTCGAAGATATTTGGCTTAAAAACAAATACTGATTTTACCGAGATTTTATTTTTATCAACTTGAGAACCGCATTATGTCTAAAAATATTGGCTTGAACGCCATCGAAATGAGCTACTTACGCCAATCACTCAGCCTCAGTGCGGCTCAAGTAGGACAACTGACCAACCATAGCGAAGCTGACGTGGTAGCCTGGGAAAATGCTGAAACACAGGCCCCTGAACTGGCGCAGAAAAAGCTGTTGGATCTCGACGATATTATCGAGATGCAAGTGCTTAATACCACAGACGGCATCGAAGCCTTATTTAAGAAAGAGCCTAAGCGTCACTTGGCCTTCGTGGTGTATCCAACCCAAGCCGTTTACACCCAATATAATCCTGAATTTTTAAGCTCGCTGCCGTTAACTGAGCTGTACAACACTGCGGCATGGCGCATTAAGAAAGAATGTAAACTGGTGCTCGAAGTGGATGTTAGCCTAGTCAATCTCGATGTTGAGGCCTACAAGGCATTCCGTGAGCAAAATGGGTTAAGTGAAAGCCGTGAAAGCCGTGCAAAATGGGCGGCGACTCAGCTATAAACGCCAAACGACTAAATCAAAAAGGGCAGATGTGAATCTTCTGCCCTTTTGTTTTTTATTGCCTAGTGCTGATTAAGCCTGCGCCGCTGCTGCGACAGCCTCCATTTTGGCCAGTGCCGATTTACGCGAAGGACGCGCCGCAATTCTATCGCGATAGGCCGCCAATTTAGGCGGGATCTGCTGCTCAAATAAAGTGCCCCAAAGCAGTGTATGGGCCAGCAGGATATCGGCAACCGATAAGGTATCGCCGAGTAAAAAGTCACTATAGGGTAACATAGCTTCAGCCAAGGCCGCCGCCTTATCAAACTCCCACACAGCGCAAGGCATGATGGAGGGATGACGCTGCGCCTCTGGCAGCGCGAATTTATGCTTGCCTAAGGTCCACAGAGGCTGCTCGAGTTCGGTAATAATAAAGCTCACCCACTGATGATGCAGACCCGATGCCGCACTGCCCGCTTCAGGTAACAACTTGCCAAACTTCTCCGCCAGATACAGGCAAATGGCCGCAGACTCAGACAATACAAGATTATCGTCGGTTAACACTGGCACTTTGCCGCAGGGATTGAGCGCTAAGAACGCGGCGCTACGGTGCTCGCCCTTATTTCATATCCACAAACGAAAAGGCCCATTCGGCACCTAACTCTTCTAACACCCAAGCTACTCGTAATGCACGGCTGCGGGGCATGCCATATAAGGTGATCATATTAACGTCCTTTTAGTGATGACTGATTAACGAGAACGAAGATACACTGTGTCGCGGCAGAGTAAAATACAAAAACGGCGCCGAAGCGCCGTTTCCAATGACTCGTTAGAAGTTCATTGTCAGTTTGGTGTAGATATAACGTCCCATAGGGTTGTGTACAGAAATCACATAACCATAGAGGTCGGTATCGCCGTCACCAATCGCAAACGGTGGCTCTTCATCGAACAGGTTGTTCACGCCTAATGTCAGCTTAAACATCTCGTTGAAACGGTAACTACCTGACATATCAACTAATAACTGTGCATCCACCATACGAGACTTGTTCGTTTCGAAGTCTAACACGCCGTCAAAGTCGATATCTGGAGTATCTTCGAACTCACCGATGTAGCTCAGGTTTACGTTGGCAGCGAAGTTATCCATGGTCCAATTCGTGGTGAGTAACCAGCGATGTTGTGGGAACTTGTACTCGCCAGTGTAATCGAGACCGTCTTTTTCGAAGTTATGTAGGTAGCTGTACTCTAGGCCAAACTTCAAATCACCAAAGCTATCTAGCTCAAGACCATAGTGAGTTGACAGGTCAACGCCCTGCACATCCTGCGAGCTTAAGTTGATAAAGCTTGAGTGGATAATGCTGATAGGACCTAAGGTTTGACCCGCTTGCGGTGCTAAACGCTCACACACTGTGCTGTTTTGATCGTTACAGTTTGCGGTATAGATATCACCTAAAGGTTGTTTATCAATTTTGTTATCTTGAGTGATGCTGTAGACATCAAAACCAATATCAAACTTCTGGCTTGGCGCCCAAATCATCCCCAGGTTCCATGTTTCTGACTCTTCGGCATCCAACTCAGAGTTACCTTGGAATTCAGTGTTGTAGTCGAGCGCTTCACAATCCACCCCATCGGCGGCGCAGCGATAAGTATCGATAAAGAAGCTACTTTCGCGTGATGGGCCTAAACCGATTTGAGCTAAAGAAGGCGCACGGAAACCCGTTGACCAAGAACCTCGGCTCGTCAGCTCATCGGTGATGCCCCATTGGAACGCCACTTTAGGGTTAGTGGTTGAACCAAAATCGCTGTAGTGGTCGTAGCGACCCGCGAGTTGCAGCTCAAAGTTATCCGTGACAGGAATAGAGAACTCCACATAACCCGCGTATTGGTCACGAGAGGCAGCCGCAGAAACCGCTTCGGTACCGAAAATCAGTCCACGTTGGAACTGTTCATCCGGCACGTCACTCACGCTTTCTTCGCGGTATTCCACACCTGCCGCCATCATAATGTCGCGGTCCGCCAGCGTGAACGCTTGACCCGAAATGTTCGCCGCGTAAGACGTCATGCTCGATAAACCTTGGCGAACTAGGCTAGTCGTAATGGCATCGATCACATCCTGCGAGTTCATGGTGCCACCAAAGGGATTGTAGCGACCCGCATCGATCTCGGCTTGCAGGTAATCGGTTCTGACCCAACCTTGGCTACGATCGCCTGTTTGCGTCGATTCACTGCGGCCGCGTTGTACCGAGGCTTCCCAATCCCACTCTTTGATCGTACCACGTAGTCCTGCGACTAAACGTAAAGTATCGGACTCGATATCCCAACGACGGGCACCCGCATCCACGGTACGGAAACGACCGATTTCAATATCTTTACCCCAAGGATTATTAGGGTGCGTGCCCGGCACTGTTAAGGCCGCATCTTCATCCAAGGGTGTTGGCGCCCCACCAGCAATAGAACTGTTATGCTGCGCCGCTAACTCGAGGAAAGCGGTTAAATCATCGCTAAAATGGTAATCAAATTGGCCAATTGCCCCAATACGCTCAGCTTCGGGGATGACTAAGTTGTAAGGACCATAGTCAAATAGACAGCTACCACTGGCCGTTGCGCGATCGGGCGGACAGGAAGGGTCAATAGTCTTGACACCATCGACATAAAAATAACCGGGGAAGCCGCGTGAAGAACGGAAATCCTCACCACCGTAAGGACTTTGATCGGCTGTGCCAAAACGGCCTAAGTCGGTTGCCGCTAAGGTGTCGTTTTTAAAATAGTCGAGAATAACCGACGCGCTACCCTTTTCAGATTTTGTCCCCCAAACGACGCTCGCCGTGGTTTCATCGTAACCCGTACCAGGGGTGTCACCGTAACCTAGGTTAACCTCAATACCTTCGATGTCTTTTTTCAAGACGATGTTAACTACACCCGCAATCGCATCGGAACCGTAAATAGCCGATGCTCCGTCTTTCAGAATATCAATGCGCTCAATCGCTGAAACCGGAATATTGTTAATGTCGACGAAGGAGTTAGTAATACCTTCGGCAAAGGCACTTGCCGCGACACGACGACCGTTAATCAATACCAAAGTGGCGTCAGGACCTAAGCCACGCAAACTGATCGAGGCACCACCGTTGGCGGTCGAATCTTGGCTGTTACCACGGGTAGAGAAAGCACCTGCACCGTTCGCGGGCATACGTTCGAGTAACTGCTGCAGGTTATCAAACCCCATGTTGGCAATATCTTCTTTGCCGATGGATTGGATAGGCGACGGTCCCTCGATATCGGTGCGCTTGATACGAGAACCCGTCACTTCAATACGTTCAACTTTATCGGCACCATTGTCGGCTGCATGGCTAATACTCGGGGCAAACGCCATGGCGATCGCGATAGCACAAGCACTGGGTAGAATCTGAGGTCTTTTCATTTACATCCCCTAATCTTTGTCTGTTAAATTTATTTTACTTTTATTAAACGAATTTTTAACACAACCAAGGTAATGGGTTGAAAAACAAAGTCAATGGGACACCGAAAAAAGTTAAACTTTTGTTATAGAGGAAAACCATGTATTTTCCAGCAGAGATCTTTCAAAATAGTTAACAACTGGATGCTCAGATTAGGGAAGAAAATGCAAGAACTAACGATTCATGAAGCCGACTTTGAAGCCAACTTAGGCATGTATTGGTTACTCTCTGGAGCCGCTTATTTCACCCTAAGCATTATTGGTATTCCCCTATTATTACTATGGTTCCCTATCGGTTTATGGGGAACTCGCCGCTACATCCGCAATATGAGCGCACGCTTAACCAGCAAAAAACTCATTGTGCGACGAGGCATATTAACTCGCACTGAAAATACGGTACCCCTAGATAAAATTACTGATATCGCCTTAATTCAAGGGCCGATAATGCGTCTGATGGGATTACATAAACTCACAGTCGAAACCGCAGGACAATCGGGAAGCGGCGCCTTAATCAGTCTCGTTGGCATAGTCGATGCGCCTAGTTTTAGAGCGCAGATTTTGGAGCAAAAAGAACGCCTGAGTGACGCACTTCCATCCGCAGAGACACTAGTCACCACAGACGATAGCGCACTACTGACTCAACTCGTGGAAATGACGGCAAGCATAAAACGCATCGAAGCCCTACTCGCCTCCAAATACAATTCTTAACAGATAAAATCGCGACTTAAGGGTTTGGATAGAACAGTATCGAAAAGATAATTTCCAACGGATAAGGAAACACGCAGCGCATTATGACTACTTCCCAAGTTAAACCATTCCCCATGAATTGGACGTCCCAACTAGCCCTCGGTATAAAAGCCATGGGACCAGGCGTATTAATGGCCGCTGCAGCCATTGGGGCTTCACATTTAGTGTCATCCACCCGCGCTGGTGCAGATTTTGGCTGGCAACTCGCCTGGGTGATCCTCGGAGTCAACTTGCTGAAATATCCCTTCTTTGCCGCAGGTGCACGTTACACCGCCGCTACAGGTGAAAGCCTGCTGCATGGTTATCTAAAGCAAGGCCGGGGCTATCTGTGGTTATTCACTGGGCTCAATGTGCTTGCCTCCATCGCCAGTACGGCGGGAGTATGCATGTTAACGGCCGCCATGCTGACTCAGTTTATTCCCTTACCGATTGATGTGTTGGCGCTGTTGGTGCTGATAAGCTCGCTGTTGTTATTGATTTTGGGGCATTATTCGCTGCTGGATAGGCTGACAAAAATCATCATGTTTGCCCTGACCCTCACTACATTAATCGCCGTCGCCTTGGCATTGGATCATATGAAACCACTGGCTAGCCAATTCGTATCTCCCTCACCTTGGCAGTGGGCCTATGTGGGATTCTTGGTCGCTATGATGGGCTGGATGCCAGCACCGATAGAGGTCAGTGCTTGGAACTCTCTGTGGTTATTAGAAAAACAAAAGACCTCAGCCGTTACCCCCTCCCAAGCCATCTTAGACTTCAACTTAGGCTATATAGTCACCGCCGTGTTAGCCGTGGTCTTTTTGGCCTTAGGCGCGCTGGTAATGCATGGCAGTGGTGAGCACTTTTCCGACTCTGGCGCGAAATTCGCGAATCAATTAATCAACTTATATAGCCAAGTCATGGGCGGCGAAAGCCGCTATTTGATTGGTATTGTTGCATTTTTATGTATTTTCAGCACCACAGTCACTGTTATCGACGGCTACAGCCGCACCCTGAACATGGGTTGGCAACTACTATCACGCACGGCAGTAACCGACGCGCAATCGGACAGACGCCTAACAGGTATCATGTTGAGCGTTAGCGCCTTAGGATTAATGTTAATCCTGTTTTTTAAGGGCGCCCTACTGCCACTGTTGGAGTTTGTGATGATTTTAGCCTTTATGTCCACAGTGGTTTTTGCATGGCTAAACTATCGCTTAATGACCAGCTCCCATCTACCCGAAGCCCATCGTTATGGCACCAAAATGAAATGCCTCTCCTGGATAGGATTAAGCTATTTGCTTATTTTTGCAGTGCTTTTTATTTACTGGTACCTGGCAGTGAAAGTTTAGTTTTACTCATTTGAGCATGAGTCCTCAGTGAGGACTCATGCTCTACTGTGCCACTTGCTCACCCACACTAGACTTTCCTGCTTTTCTGTTGCTTTAAGTATATAATGTCAGCTCTTAAACCAGACTGCGCAGCCGCGCCTAGAGATGACCATGATTAACAATGATATTTTGCGCCGTTTGCGCTTCGTGTTTGATTTCAACAATGCCAAAATGATTAAGATCTTTGCCAAAGTTGGAAGAGAAGTGCCAACCGAAGAGATGATTAGTCTACTGCGCAAAGAAGAGGAAGAAGGCTACAAGGCCTGTAACGACACGACCCTATGTCAGTTTTTAGATGGCCTTATCATCGAAAATCGTGGTTTACGCGAAGGGGCTGAAATCCCCAAACCAGTGTCACGTTTAAACAATAACTTAATCTTCAAGAAGTTACGTGTAGCCCTCGAAATGCGCGAAGAAGATATTGTGGCCACCTTAGCGCTCGCCGAAGTGCAAATGTCTAAGTCTGAATTAAGCGCTCTGTTTCGCAACCCAGATCATAAAAACTTCAAGGCCTGCGGCGATCAGATCCTGCGTAACTTTATCCGAGGCTTATCGCTGAAATACCGCGGAGTCTAATGTTTATTCCGCTTAAAATAGTAAACGCAGCCTAGGCTGCGTTTTTTGTTTTTACCTCGCCGTTAAACAAGCTTTTGCTCGGCCAGTGCATTTACAATCAATTAACAGATGCGTGTTTTAAACAGTCTGATTAATGTCTGCTGCAAAAAAAGCCACAAATAGCGTAAGACACAGGCAACAAAGATCACATTTCATGATAACCTTACGTGACTTACAGCACGTATCAAGCACGTACCGAACCACTTAAACAATAACTCAAAGGTTACCCATGGACGATAATAAACGCCCCCTCTATCTTCCGTTTGCAGGACCTGCCATTCTTGAAGCGCCATTGATTAACAAGGGCAGTGCATTTTCGGAAGAAGAGCGTATTTTCTTTAA
Source organism: Shewanella sp. (assembly GCF_047975355.1). Classification (GTDB taxonomy): domain Bacteria; phylum Pseudomonadota; class Gammaproteobacteria; order Enterobacterales; family Shewanellaceae; genus Shewanella. The sequence goes on from NZ_JBKEDJ010000044.1 coordinate 48,834, forward strand.
CCTCGAAGGCCTAGTGCCCTACGCCATTGAAACGATTGAAGAACAGGCGTCGCGCGCCTACGATCAATTTAGAAGTTTCAATAATGATCTCGATAAGCACATCTATCTGCGCAACATTCAAGACACCAACGAGACCCTGTTTTATCGTTTAGTGCAAAATCACATCAGCGAAATGATGCCGATTATCTATACCCCTACGGTAGGTTTGGCCTGTGAGCGCTTCTCGAAAAACTATCGCCGTAACCGTGGTCTGTTCATCTCCTACCCGAATAAGGACAGAATCGACGATATCCTCAATAACTCGACTCGCCAAAAAGTAAAAATCATCGTTGTGACCGACGGTGAGCGCATCTTAGGCTTAGGCGACCAAGGTATTGGCGGCATGGGGATCCCGATTGGTAAATTGTCGCTCTACACTAGCTGTGGTGGGATCAGCCCCGCATACACACTGCCAATTACCTTAGACGTAGGTACCGATAATCCACAGCTGTTGGAAGATCCAATGTACATGGGTTGGCGCCATCCGCGTATTGGCGGCGAAGAATATGCCGAGTTTATAGAAGCCTTTATGCAAGCCGTGCATGTCCGCTGGCCAGACACACTAATCCAATTCGAAGACTTTGCCCAAAAGAATGCGATGCCAATCCTTGAGCGTTATAAGGAGCGCTACTGCTGCTTTAACGACGACATCCAAGGCACCGCTGCCGTGACTGTAGGCTCATTACTCGCCGCCTGTAAAGCCGCGGGCACTGAGCTCAACAAACAACGTATCGCTTTCTTAGGTGCGGGTAGCGCAGGCTGCGGTATCGCCGAAGCCATAGTTGCACAAATGGTGTCTGAAGGTATCAGCGACGAGCAAGCACGCAGCCAAGTCTGCATGGTTGACCGTTGGGGTCTGCTGCTCGACAACATGCCTAACCTGTTGCCATTCCAGCAAAAACTGGCTCAAAAATGTGCCGATATCAGCAACTGGAACAACTTCAGTGACAATATTTCACTGCTCGATGTGGTCAATAACGCTAAGCCAACGGTACTGATTGGTGTATCGGGCGCACCAGGTCTATTTACCGAAGAGATAGTGCGTGCAATGCATAGTCACTGTGAACGTCCGATTATCTTCCCGCTGTCTAACCCAACTAGCCGCGTTGAAGCGACACCAAAGGACATTCTGCACTGGACGTCTGGCCAAGCCTTAGTGGCAACGGGTAGCCCGTTTGAACCAGTAGTGGTGGATGGCGAAACCTATGAAATCGCCCAATGTAACAACAGCTTTATCTTCCCAGGTATCGGTTTAGGTGTACTCGCCTCGGGTGCCCGCCATGTATCGGATGAGATGCTGATGGCATCGAGCCGCGCACTGGCTGAATGCTCACCTTTAGCCATTAATGGCACGGGTGCTTTATTGCCGAAGCTGGAAGATATTCACTCTGTCAGTAAGCATATTGCGTTCGCCGTCGGTAAAGTGGCGATTGAGCAGGGTTTATCCTTACCTGCAAGCGATGAGCTGCTGATGCAATCTATCGAAGATAATTTCTGGAAGCCTGAATATCGCCGTTACAAGCGTACTTCTTTCTAATTTCAGATATTCATCCAAACAAAAAGCCCGTCAATTGACGGGCTTTTGCTATCTTGCATCAATTGATGAATTAAGGCGCCATCACCTGTTTAAAGCTGTTGAGCATAGAACGGTCTGTACGCGCTTTCTTTAATTTACGCACGCACTCCTTGAGCGACTCATCGGCCAAACGGGTAAATATCCCGTTGTATTCCTTCTCGTTAATCGCCTCATCGGTATCCGCCTGCTCGGAAATCTCCTGCGCAACTCGGCTGAGTTGCAACCAAGCATTGGCAATATAAAAACCGTGGAATTCAGCCTGTGGCATTAAATTGCGCGCACTTGCCGGTAATGCTTCCCACGCTTGGGTAAATTTAGCTTCTCTGTCTTCTAACAGTTCAGCACATAAACCTTGGTAAGCCGCTAACAGGCTCTCCGGCATTTTCGCCATAGGTAAGACTTTGTTGGCAACATTGTAGGAAATGCGCTCGGAAGTTTCACGATACTCAACTGATACTTCAGCCATAATTACTCTCTTAACTTAAGCGACTTAAAATTGGCCGCTAATATATAAACCATAGATCCCATTGTGGGCTAAAGGTGTCACTGTGATCCCCTTGTAGGGCTCAGTAAAATACCAACCCGCCAGTGCGCCAATGGCAGCGCCTGCGAGGACATCTTCTAAATAGTGCTTATCGCTCTCGACCCGGGTATATCCCACATAGGTCGCGGCAAGATACGCGGGCAGACCATATTGCCAACCATAGCGTTGCTGGATAAAAGTAGCCGCCATAAAGCTGTCCGAGGTGTGTCCAGAGGGGAAAGAATCATCACCACTACCATCAGGTCTGTCCTTACTGACACCCAATTTAAGTCCTTCAACAATCACTCGGCTCGATACCGCTGCCTTAAGTAACTGCCAAGAACCTTCATTCCCCTCTTCATAGAATAGGGTCGCGCCTAAGGCTGTCGCAGGCAGGAGTAGATGCACCACATCGCCCGAGGTTTCGATATCATCCGAGTTTGCCCAACTCGCTCCCGTGAATAACAACAGGACGGCACAGAGTAATTTTTTCAAGGTTTTCCTTAATGGGTGAGATCCAAGGCGACGTTTATACCCTGATAGCGGAATGAATGCAAAAATTGCAAACTTAGCATGTAAACGGTACGTAAAAAGTTTATGCTAAGATAATGATTAGCTATCTGTTTCAGCGTGAACAGGAAACCTCTCTCTTGCGATATTGCCTACGATATTTAGCCATTTGTCTTATGCTGCTCATAGGGCCGTTAAGAGTTGCTATGGCTGAAGAAAAGGCACAAGTCGATCAGATTTTTGCATTATTCGATAGTGGCGAGACCATGACCCGTGAATCTATCGAGCAAAACATATCCCTACTGGAAAAACTCATTTCGAGTGATGATATTGTACGTATCGAAAAACTGAATCTGCTCAAATGCTGGAATCAGCCTTCGGAAACCGAAGCGGACGTATCCCGCTCTCTCAAGCATACAGAACAAATACTGACACAGATTCCGCCAACCTCCTCCCCGCATTTCGTCATTGATCTAACCCTTTGCCATGCTTGGTTTTTACAGCTTAGTGGTGATATTACTGGTGCAATGGAAGGCTATAGTAAAGGCGTTAAAAGTGCATACGAGCATGAGAATATAAAGCTCATCGCCGACGCGCGTAGTCTTCGTGGTGCCTTGTATTCCTACATAGGAGATTTTTCAGAGGCCTTAGATGATTTAGTCACCGCACAAGGACTGTACGAATCCTTAAACTTAACGGGCTGGGCAAACATCAATTTAGCGGATATCGCCACCAGCTTTAGGCGTTATGGCGACCCTGAGAGTGCGATCAAATACTACAATAAACTCAAAGAGTTTTACTCACAAAAAGGCAACCAAGAACAAGTTGCCAACGTGACTTCGGATATTGGTCTCGCGTTAGATGAACTGGGTGAACATGAGCAGGCCATTGAAAATTTTCGCTTCAGCTATCAGTACTTTAAAGAACACAAATACCCTCTCATTGCCGCTATCAACGCGACCAATATTGCCTACAGTCTGATTCAATTAAATCGCCTCGATGAAGCCGAAACCTATTTAACGGAAGCGGCGCAGGCAATCACGGATAAAGAGCCCACTGCTTACAGCTTTATGAAGCTGTTTATTGGGAAAATTCGCTATCAACAAGGCCGTTATCCAGAGGCCTTGGGCGAACTGGCTGCTGCTGAAAATGCGTTTCGTGCGATGCAGAATGATCGCGGCTTAGTTCAGCTATTGCAACTCAAGAGTGAAATCTATGCAGCGATGAATGATTTGCCATCGGCCTACCAAACTTTACAGCAGTTTGTCGCCTTGACTCGAAAGGTAGAAGACAATTCTTTTGCCCATCAAACGACTGAGTTAAAAGTAAAATTTGATACTAGTTGGATCGAGTCCGAAAACAAGCGATTACTCGATAACCAAAAATTGAAGGAGCAAGAGTTAGCGCTGCTCGAAAAAAATAAATCGTTACAGCTGATTATCCTATTACTTACAGGTTTCATCTTGGCCATAGTATCGCTGTTTGCCTATAAACAAGTGCACAGAAATCGGCATTTACAAACCATAGCTCTCACCGATTATCTGACCCAATTACCCAATCGTCGATATATTTATGCCCAAGCGGAGCGTTATTTTCAGCTGGCGATCAAACAACAAACGGCATTATCTGTGATTATTTTCGATGCGGATCATTTTAAAAAAATTAACGATAATTTCGGCCATGAAATAGGTGATCAGGCACTGTTGACCATAGCGCAAGCCAGCCAAGCAATAACTGCGGACCGCGCTCTGATTGGCCGAATAGGTGGTGAGGAATTTTTAATTTTACTCCCGAATACCGATGCTAACCGAGTGTGGGAGCTGGCCCACGAGTTACAAACCTTAATCACCCGTTATGGCGCCATTAATTTACCCATAGAGTTAAAACTGACAGTCAGTGCAGGGGTTGCCACCTTAAGCCCAGAATCCAAACCGCAAGATGAAAGCTTTGCGCATTTACTTAAGCGGGCAGACAACGCCCTCTACCAAGCCAAAAACGCCGGAAGAAACTGTGTTAAAGCTGCCGAAAAGATAGCTTAATTATCTTTATGCCAAAAGATTTGATGCTCTAGAGGCGGCGGTAATGCGCCAAACCATTTTTGATAGAGCCGAGCAAAATCCCCCGACTCCTTGAACTTTTCTAACTCGACTTGCCAACGCTGAACCGTGACAGCAGATGTGCCCTTAGAGAACGCCAGATAAAGATGGATTTCAGAGATGACATACACGGGTTTGATATCCGATTCCTTCGCACCAACATCTTGAAGTATATGCTTGACCGCCAGATCGGCCTGACACCAAAACCGTACCCGTGAAAACAACAGCTGCTTAGCCGATTGCTGCGGAAAACTTGCCACTAATAAAGAGTGTACACCTTGCTGTTGTAATAGCTGCGCGCCCACGGACTCACGATAAACACCCACAATCCCTTCGCACTAACCTCAGATAACTGATTGATATTAATGGGATCATCGGCTCTGGCGTAGAGGGTAATTTTACTGGTGGCAATGGGGCCAATAAAATCGAAATGGCTCTCCCGCTCATCGCTGATGGAAGTGGCGAACAGCAACACATTCGGCGCAGAACTCGCAATCGAATATGCCCGCGCCCAAGGCAAGACTTCGATTCTTTCCTGCTGCCCGATACGCGTTTGCAATTGATTGACCAACTCAACACCAAAACCAGTGGGCACACCATCTTGCTCAAAGCTCATGGGTGGCCAAGCCTCTGTCACTAAGCGAACGGGTTTTGTTGCAGCTTCTGTTGCCGCTAAGCTAAGCCCTGCATAGCCTAAGCTTACACACAACAATAAGCGATAGCAGTGTTTGCAAAGGGTAGGCAACATAGGCAAGACCTAAGGGGGAAGTTACTATCCATCATAGATCTAATTTATATACAGAAGAAAGCAAATTAAGGATTTGACTAAATCCCCTTGGAACGACACTCGTCCCTAGTAGCATAAAACTGCTATCATAGCGCCATCTTATTACGCCCACAGCCGCTTCCATGTCGATCACCACTCCTAGCAATATTCCCGATGCCGCCACCCTATCCTGCCTCGCTTTACAAATTAAGCATTGGGGAAAGGCGCTCGGATTTGCCCAAATAGGGATTTGTGACACCGACTTAACCGCGGAAGAAGTCAAATTACAGACTTGGTTAGATAAAGGGTATCACGGGGAAATGGGTTACATGGCCACACACGGTATGATGCGTGCCCGCCCCCACGAGTTGCACCCTGGCACAGTTAGAGTGATTTCAGCTCGGATGGATTATTTGCCGCCAGAGGCGGGGTTTGCCACTAACTTAGCCTCGCCGAATATGGGCTATATCTCGCGTTACGCAGGCGGCAGGGATTACCACAAACTCATCCGTGCCCGCTTAAAAAAGCTGGGCGATCAAATCAGTAGCGAGCTTGTCGCCTTGGGGTTCGATGCCGCCGACTTTAGGCCTTTTGTCGATTCAGCCCCAGTGCTAGAACGCCCACTCGCCGAAAAAGCCGGCATAGGTTGGACAGGTAAGCACTCACTTATCCTTAATCACGATGCCGGCAGTTGGTTCTTTCTCGGGGAATTGCTGATCAACCTGCCCTTACCCGTAGACATTCCGATCCAGGAAGACTGCAACACCTGCGTGGCCTGCATCACCTCCTGCCCGACAGGCGCCATAGTCGAGCCTTATACCGTGGATGCACGGCGCTGTATTTCTTATCTGACAATCGAGTTACAGGGTGCTATTCCCGAGGAGTTTCGCCCCTTAATGGGAAATCGCATTTACGGTTGTGATGATTGTCAGTTGGTGTGCCCGGTCAATCGCGAGGCGCCGCTGACTCAGGAGAGTGATTTCCACATTCGCCCTAAACTCAAGCAGCCTGAACTGCTCACCTTGTTTGCGTGGAGCGAAACCGAGTTTCTTAAACAGACCGAGGGCAGCGCCATTCGCCGTATTGGTCATCAGCGCTGGCTACGCAATATCGCCATCGCCCTAGGCAATGCGCCGAGTTCGCCGCAAATCATCGCCGCCCTCGAGCAACGTAAAGCCCAAGCGGATGTCGATGATATGGTGAAAGAACATATCAACTGGGCCCTAGCTCGGCAACGTGCGGGCGGCTCACAAGCCAATAACCGTAAAACGGAGCGACTGGTTAGGGTCATTCAAAAAGGCTTACCACGGGATGCCTAGTATCCTCGCTGCATGCTTTAATTCATACTGGCAACAATCACTTGTGTGGCATCAAAACAGGCAAAACAAGGCTCACCAACTTTGAGCGTTTGAATGTCGGCCAATGGCATCACCGAATAGATAATCTCTTTACCGCCAATCTCTATCGCTAACTCAGCCTTATCGGCCAGTTCAGTCACACTCAGTAAGTGCCCACTGACGCAGTTTTGCCCAATGCTCTGGCAGGCATCACGACTAGCCGTCACCGCAGGTGCCTTAAACAACAATAGAATCGATTGGTCCAAGGCTAACTGCAGACGCTCAAAACTGGCATGGGTCACTGAAATTTGGATCTGTTGCCCCCCGCCAATGTCACCCTTAGGCTGTCATTCAAGCCGAGTGACTCAATGCCGTGGATACGCCCCGTTAATTGGTTACGGGCACTGGTTTTAAGGGAGAAATGCGCCATCACATCCAACAAACTGTGCATATCGACCGAATCATCCAGCAACGCTGACAGCGCCATTTCCTGCACCTGCGAGGTGATGGAATACACCTTAAGTAAACGCTCACCAAACTCGGTCAGTTTGGCACCACCACCGCCCTTCCCCCCCTTTTCGCTGCTGACGACGGGCTCGGGCATAGTGATATTCATCTCATTTATCGCATCCCACGCTGCCTTATAGCTGATCCCCGCCAACTTAGCGCCCTGGCTGATAGAGCCAGTATTAGCCACTTGGCGTAGCAAAGCTATCCGCCGAGGATTGGCAAAGGGTTTATCCCCCAATGACAGTGTCAGTAGTGCGTGTAAGTCCATGTTCCTGCGCGCCTTAACTTAAGTGAATGTTATTGTCCCCGATCAATCTTGAGATACCAATACGCACAGTCGCAAATATCCACCAAGGCATTGCTGTTTTGGCAGATAAATCGAGCAGAGATCACTAATTTACACATCTGGGCTTGAATGATCGATATATAGATTGGCATATAACGATCACTTTTTATCACGGAGGAACACCATGAGCTCGCTCAAACACTTTTTACGCTTTACCACAACCTCAGTCGTTGGCTTAGCCCTCAGTTGCAGCGTCAGCTTTGCCGCAGACAAAGAACAAGTGACGGTTTTTGCCGCCGCATCCCTCACGAATGCGCTGAATGAGATTGGCCAGCAATATGAGAAAGAACATCAAACGAAAGTGATTTTCTCCTATGCCTCCTCCTCAACACTCGCAAAACAAATTGCCAATGGTGCGCCTGCCGATCTGTTTATCTCCGCCAACCAAAAATGGATGGATTACCTCGTCGATGCCAAGGCGGTGAATGCCGATAGCCGTATCATCCTGTTAAAAATACCTTAGTGCTGATTGCCGAGAAGAATAACCCAGTAGACCAAGTCACCCTAAACAGCGATTGGGATATTAAGGCCGCGGTCAATGGCAGCCGTTTAGCGGTGGGCGACCCAAATCATGTCCCCGCCGGACAATACGCTAAGCAAGCGCTTGAAAACCTGAATCTTTGGAAGACCGCCGAGCCCTTACTGGCGAGAGCAAATAATGTGCGCGCCGCCTTAACATTGGTAGAACAGGGTGAAGCACCGCTCGGTATCGTTTACTCGACCGATGCCAAAGTAGCGCAAAAGATTAAAATTGTGGCGACCTTCCCCGCGACCAGCTATAGCCCGATTGAATATCCCAGCGCCTTAACGAAGCAGGAATCCACCGCCAGCGCTAAAGACTTTAATCAATACCTTCAAGGCCCAAGTGCAACAGCAGTATTTGAAAAATATGGCTTTGGAGTGAAATAGTGCTGAGTGATGTTCTCTTGAGTGGCTCGCTGTTTAACGGGCTACTGCTCAGCGAATACGAAACCGCCGCACTGCTACTCAGCCTCAAAGTCTCAGCGGTTGCCGTGATTGCCAGCTTACCCTTAGGCATTTTATGCGCTTGGTTGCTGGCACGCGTGGAGTTTCCCGGTAAATCCATTTTCGACAGCATCTTGCATCTCCCTCTGGTATTACCGCCAGTGGTGGTCGGTTACCTGCTGCTCATCAGCATGGGGCGCCAGGGCGTAATCGGACAATGGCTCTATCAATGGTTTGGCGTAAGTTTTAGCTTTAGCTGGCGCGGAGCGGCACTTGCAGCAGCCATAGTGTCTTTTCCTTTGATGGTCAGAGCCATACGCCAATCCTTTGAAACCGTCGATATTCGCCTCGAAGAGGCGGCACGCACCTTAGGAAGCAGCCGTTGGCGCGTATTTCTCACCATCACCCTGCCGCTCACCTCGCCCGGCATAGTATCAGGCATGATCATCGCCTTTGCCCGTAGTCTTGGAGAGTTTGGCTCAACCATCACCTTTGTCTCCAATATTCCCGGCGAAACTCGAACCATTCCGCTGGCCATGTATTCCTTTATCGAAACACCGGGAGCGGAATATCAGGCAATGCGTCTATGTATCATCTCGATAGTGATCGCATTGATCTCCTTACTCGCCTCCCAATGGCTAACGAAAAAAGCCCTCAAAAGAACAGCAAGCGTATGTTAAACATCAATGTTGAAAAACAACTCGGCCCAGTGAACACCCAATTGCCGTTACAGGGTGTCACCGCCGTATTTGGCCGCTCGGGAGCGGGCAAAACCTCCTTAGTAAATTTACTCGGCGGATTAACCACGCCGGATAAAGGCGAAATTAGCCTTGGCAATACGCTGTTGTTTAAACATAAAACCGTTAATCTGCCCCCTGAAAAACGCCGAATTGGATATGTTTTTCAAGAAGCGAGGTTATTCCCGCATTACAGTGTGAAGGGTAATCTCACCTATGGGATGCGCCATAAAGCACCTGAATTGCTCGATAAAGTGGTCTCGTTACTGGGCATAGAAAAGCTCTTAAACCGTTATCCCAGCACGCTCTCTGGCGGCGAAAAACAAAGGGTTGCCATTGGCCGTGCCCTACTCACCTCGCCGCAAATACTGTTGATGGATGAGCCATTAGCTTCCCTCGATTTACCCCGAAAACGGGAATTGCTGCCTTACCTACAAACCCTAGCGCAGGAATTGAAGCTGCCGATTGTCTACGTGAGCCACAGCTTGGATGAAATCCTGCAACTCGCCGACCATATGCTGGTATTGCATCAAGGGAAAATGATCGCTCAAGGACCATTAGCGGAAGTGTGGAATAGCGAACAAATGCGCCCTTGGGTGCCGCTGCAGGAACTGAGTTCACTGCTTAACGCCAGAATTACCGACAGGCATCCAGATTATCCGATGACAAGACTCGTGATGGATGATGGCAATCAGCTCTGGGTCAGTGGCCAGTTACCACAAACCCACAAACCCACAAACAGTTAAAAGTGAGGATCCAAGCGAATCATGTCTCGATTTGCACAGAGGAACCTAAAGATTCAAGCATTCGTAACTTGCTAAGAGGCAAAATAAAAGAGCTCTATCCCAGCGATAATGGCGAGCAAATTCAGCTTAAAATTGCCCTAGGTAAAGATGAACTGTGGGCCAACATCACCCCTTGGGCATGTGATGAGTTACATCTCGCACCGGGAAAAGCGATTTATGCTCAAATTAAAGGCGTGACTATGACGCAAATGGATATTGCCGAGTCGCACTGAGCTGACAATCAAGACCAAAGGCTTGCTGAACTTGTTGAACTTGTTGAACTTGTTGATCTTTTTGAACTTGTTGAACTTGTTGAACTTGTTGAACTTGTTGAATATAGTCTGCAGATTTATCTACTCTTGGGAAAGCTCAATTTTCTCGCAGTATTTTTTCTCTAAATCCTGTTCACATAACACACCTAAAGGTGACGCTAACAATGTAGGGACAGATGAGTTAAATACCACAAACTTAAACCTTTCCTTACCCACTTTAACGCCACCATTCTCTATGCTGTCACCACGATAAATCAGCTTAGCGCCCAACTTTTTATGAATTTGCCAATCCTCGTTAATGAAGGAGTGACTAATCAACCAATCGATTCGATGATTATTAGCTAACTGACGAACGACTACCTTAGTGAAAAACATATAGATAGCTAAATCACTCGCATAGCCGCTAAAACAAATGAGCGTTTTACCATCCACTTCAGGCATAAAATCCGAGCTGAACTCAGTTTTATACAACTCTTCAAGTAAGGTTATGATATCTAAAGTATTCATAATTGCATAGGCTAGATGACCCGCAAGATTACTCCCCTTATAAAATCGGAAAACCCGCACATCATCAAAGGTAGTTTTAGATAGGCTGTGCCAGAAAGCCTCGGCTTCACCCTCAATAGAAAACATGGTTTCACTGAACTTCACTAGTTCATCATCCATTAAAAAGTTTTCTAAGTTGTTACTTTCTGTATAGGTAAAACTTGGGTCTAACTTGCGATAGGGTTTGTCCGAAAAAGCAGAGAAACGGCTAAATCGTGGTTTTAGAAGGTTTATAAGCCTATGGGGTGGGTAATTCGAAGCTATAGTAGATAGCGTAAAATCTATACCTAATTTACGTAACGTATACAGCTGATTAGCAACTGAAGGCGTGTTAACTCCTCTCTCCCAGCGACTTATCGTGGTGACGTCAATCGAATCCCGACCATTAAAGCTAATCAAGATTTGAGCTAAATCCTCTTGACTTAAATTGTGACTATCTCGGAATTTTTTAATTAACAAAGAGAACACTGCCAGCCCCTTTAAAATAGCTAATAATCAATACGTTAACCATAAAGTTGGTTTTATACAAAACAAGCACATCTAAAAACAAGATATGCGTCAGGAAATTATAGGCATTCCTCTGCAAACAAAAATCCACCTTGCTATGTTTGCTAAGGTTTTTTTTCGCTAAATTACTCTTAAAGAAGATTTATCCCTATAGGGCTCGAAACTTAGCCACTATGACCGACAATTACAAACATGAAGGTTAACACATTGAAAAATAACACCAACAATGAAAAATATTCATCTGCATAACTCGTATAATTTTGACCTTCCATTATTCATATAATTTAAAATATCAATACCACTGAATTATTTTCATTTTAGGTACCCCAAGACTAATGAAGAGCTGTTATATCATTGAAGAATGGCAATTATTTAATATTAATAGCAACTGCACTAGCTTTAAGTCACAAAAAATATTCAATCAAAAACAACAAGTGGTTGCGGAAGAAATATTATTTAACATGGGACAAAAATCTGCTGATGAGGTACTTAAAAGTTACAAACTATTTTTTTCTCACCCTCTCTATATAGACAACTTAATCAATGCAACCAAAAACAGAGCTGTAGAAGCCAATTTAAGCAGGGTTTTTATTAATATAGAACATCAAACACTCTGCGATCAGTGGAGCCTAGCCAAATTTATTGAACTAAAAAAATTACTAGAAACATTTCAATGCAAACTAGTCATTGAAATCACTGAACGCATGAACTGTGGCTGCTGCGATAGACTAACCGAGGGGTTACAACGCTTAAAAGAAGCAGGAATCTTACTCGCTTTAGATGATTATAACATGAATAATGAAGAACAACCTTTTCCATTAGGAATTTTTGATATTATCAAAATTATCAAACCTCAAAAATCAAACATAAATGCTGTAAAAGAACATTTAAATAGCACAAAGGCTATAAAAAACAAAGAAATAATCATTGAAAACATAGAAACAAAAGAAGAAATTATTTACTTCACAGGAAATAAAATTGTACCAAGCAAAATATTCTATCAGGGTTATTACCTCCATAAGCCTGAAATAATAAAACACATTTAAATTATCAACTATGCACTAACTAAATTATGAAAAAGATAGCTATAGTCAAGTATATATTACCATTCATAATATCCATATTTATTGCTATTGTGACCACAAGCGGATTTTACATATACAATCAATATAAGATTAAAGAGTCATATCAACAACTCAGTAATCGTATGCTGACCATTGAATTATTAGATTCAATATTCTTTAGCGATGATATGAATTTAACCCCAGATAAAAATGCCGTCAGTGGCTGCTCTCTGTTTTACGATGATGTTCGCTTTCGAGGCAACAGCCTGATCAACTATATTAAAGATTCCAAAACCACCTTAACGGTAAAAGCCTGTAGCTACTTACTTGCGCTACAAAATATTCGTAGCATAGGGCTTATGCAGCATCTTTATGTCAGTTTCGTAGAGGCAGATAGCACCAATTCTCAAAGCCACTACCTTTTAACAAGTAACAGTTTTCCACTTAATTATAAAGATAAAAATCTCTATAGTACATTTAGCATTAACACTCTCGATCAATCTCTTGTAAAGTTTGGAGTCAATCGACTCATCTTTATAGAAAATATCTTTCTACCCCACTTGCAGTTGAAAAACTCTTTTATAGACCCTTTCACTATCAATTATCAACCACACGAACTAATGGATTTAAAAGACTACATCAGTAATATAAAAGAAATAACCCTAGTTTTTAATGCAAAAAATTTCTTACTTATTTTTATCATTTCATCCATGATAACGCTTTCTTTTTGGAAGCTACAGATTATCAATATCTTCTACATTAAAGCCAAGATAGAGTTTAAAAATCTATTAATTAATAGGGGATTTATTATCATTGAAGCAAACAACATGAAAACAATGTTGGCCTACTGCTCTGAGAATAAAAATATATTTAATCTAAAGATGACATATTATGATTTATTTGGGATTGAGATGGAAAACTATGATGACACGACTCGATTTATAAAGTTAAAGGGGGATGACTTTTGTGAGCATTATCGCCTGATTGATACGGAACATTACCGTAAAGTAACTCATTCTAGGCTAGCAGTAAATGACAAAAAAATATTTGATGTTATAAAATATTATAAGAATAACCATACAAAAGATGCATTAACCGGATTACATAATCGAACTGCACTAAAATCATTTATAAAAGAGCATCAAAACTCCAATATAAAAATCCTAATGGTGCTAGTCGATCTTGATTTCTTCAAGAAGTTTAATGACACCTATGGTCACGATTTCGGCGATACATTATTAGTGCATACTGCTGAATTTTTCAGGAAAAACTTTTCTCAAGAGAATGATACCATTCTTAGAGTTGGTGGAGAGGAATTTCTATTATTGTTCAAAATTTATCCGGAAATGGATGTTAAAGCATTCTTTGAGTCTATAAAGAAACGAATACTGAGCTTTAACCAGCAAGCGATATCTTTATCAGGTGGATTAAGTATTTGGGATCCAAAAACAGAAACCTTTGAGAACGCTCATAAACGAGTAGATTCATTGTTGTATCAAAGTAAGACTAACGGTCGCGCACAAATAACAACTGACCCTATGCTAGACGCATATGCTAAAAATGAGCCTAGCACAGGATTGAATTAACTTGGTTAACACATATAAACTTACTCAATAATAGCAACTCATGATTATTGAGTAAGTTTAACAATATCTGCATATTGAAATATATCCTCTTCTTTAAGCGCACTCAGAGAAGAAGACAACAATGTTGAAGCCGATGTCGAGAACATGACGGAATCAGTGTAACTTTTACCAATTTTTACCCCTCCCTGCTCGGCAGACTTCCCACAGGCCATAAGCTTAGCTCCTAATTTTTTCTGAATTTGCCAATCATCATTAATAAAAGAATGACCGACATACCAATCAATTTTAGGATCTAACTCAATGTCTTTTATCATGTGATAGACATAAAAAAGATAGAGCGAAAAATCACTTGCATAGGAACTAAAGTTAAGAAGTATCTTTCCATCAATATCAGAGCATAAATGTGAATGTATACTCGACTTACAATATTGTGCTAAAAATTTAACTAGCTTTTCAGTATATATCGTCGCATAAGCAGTATGACCCACTATCTGCCCATCGCGATAAAACTTGATAATTCTAACATGATCAACCTCTAACAGTAAAACATGCAAAAAATTGGAGTTTAAAAATTCAACACCTAATACACTATTGTTAAATTCCCTTAGAATTTTGTCATTTAAAAAACTGTTCACATCATTTGATTCAGTGTATTTAAATCGCGGAAAAGTGATCCTATATGGTTTATCGGCTAATCCAGAAAATCGGTTAAAACGATTTTGCAACAATTTAATGGCCTGTTCATGACCATATTCATCTTCAGGTTCAGATAACAACGAAGCGATGCAAACATTTAATCTCAACTTTCTCAGAATATATATTTGATTATGAAAACTTGGAGTGTTAATCCTACGTTCCCAACGACTCACGGTTCCAGTATCAATAAACTGTCTACCTTCAATTTTCTTTGATAGAAATTGAGCAAAACTCTCCTGACTCATATCGTTATCTTTTCTAAATTTTTTTATGAATAAATGAAAAGACATAGTATATAATTTGGTTATTCCGGAGTATTCAATATAAAACACTACACTATTAGAATCACTTTGTATCATTCCTCGCGAGAAGAACAATACAAAAATAATGATTAGAATAATAATATCTAACTGCTCGTAAATTTAGCCTAGTACACATACATGAAACATGGCATTTAACATTTCATAATTTTCTTAAATGCCTATTCATCTACATATGAATAAAAATAGATCACACACTATTCCATTGATATAGTTAATATAATTAAAAATCAAAAAACCAATTAACCGTATGATATTTTTTAGCTCAAACAATCAACATTGTGACAGCGATCACAAATTTTGTGTTAGTATTTACCTATTTAAATATTGTAGCCATGGCAAGGTTACAAAATTTCTACATATAAAAGTCCAATCACATAAGAGGTAGACCGAGATCACACTTACGGTATAACCTTGACAAAAATCCACTATAATTAGGCATTCAGAATAATAGAAAAAGCATTAACGCCCTTAAGCACGCAATAAAAATAAACTAATCTAACAAATATAATCACCACCTTTAAAATCACACAATTGATTATTTAAAGACTAAACCAGACAGTTCACCAACACCCCCGATAAGGCTGTATTAAACCTCAAGCCTTGAGTTACTACTTTGAGCTACTAAATAAACATTTTATTGAATCGATATAGTTTTTGTTCGTTTGTGTTGAAAGTATTATCACTAAATGGCAGTCTGTGCCGGGAAGTAAAAATGAAAACAATCCTAGAAAACCTCCCTATATCAATCAAACTTATGCTGAGCTTTGGCTTCATGTTAATTCTTAGTTTATCAATAACCTTAACAGGTTGGACAAAACTGGACGATATTATCGCGCATGGAGATAAACTCTCAACTATTCAAAAACTCAATAAAATCATCTCAGATGCAAAGGCTACCAGAGAAGACTATCTGCGCACCCATGATGAAAGCTATGGCTTAAAGCTGGCTACTATGATCGACGCAATGACAGAAACAATTCTGTTTGCACAAAGCCAAAACTCGAGCGCAGAAGAAGCGGCTCAGTATAAGCAGGCAATAAGCTATATAAATGTCTATAAAGAAACATTTAATAGAATAGTGCCATTGGTTCAGGCTGAGACCCAAACATCAAAAGCCGCATTTGAACAAGCAGAGCAATTCCTAAAACAAAATACAGCACAAATCACCAGTTTAAAAAGCACCGCGTTAGATGCACATGATTGGCAGAACATTGCAGAGATGACCCGAATCAGTCTTGAAGTTGAGAGGATCCAACGCCAACTGAACAGAATCATCCAAGCAGGAATTTTAACAGAACAAACCTATTCAGAGTTACAAACTAAACTTATCCAGCTAAATCAATCCGATATCATAAATTCTGAATCACTGACCGCACTTCAAGGTATTGAAGGACAGATAAAAACTTACATGAAAACCCAAAATGCTCTAGATGCAGTAGTACAAGAATATGTCGCAATAGCAGGCCACCTTCGTGCCACAATTGATACGATTGAAGATGAGCTACTTCAACAAAAGTTAGATAGTGGCAAGCAAGCAAGATCAATCCTGTTGTTAGTCACATCCATAGTCATGGTCATTGGTATTGCCGCCCCCTTATTTATCACCAATGCTATCGCCAGACCTTTACGTGCAACGGTGCAAGCTGCAAAGCGTATCGCAAGCGGTGACTTAACCCAACCTATGAGTACGACTCGCTCGGACGAAATAGGCACATTACAGAATGCTATGGGGTCAATGACAAGCTCACTTCGCGAATTAATCGATAATGTCAGTGTAGGTATTACAGATATTTCTTCAGGCGCATCACAACTATCAGCTGTGTCGGAACAGAATCGAATTGCCATGACACAACAACAGCTTGAAACCGAACAAGTGGCGACAGCCATGAATCAAATGGCAGCTACTGTCCATGAAGTTGCATATCATGCTGAACAAACCGCAGAAGCAACAGGAGGAGCAGAACAGCTCACTAACGACGGCTATAACAAGATGACAATGACACTCACTACAATAGAAGAACTTAACGCTGATATTGAAAAAACAGCTCAAGCCATGCAAGAACTCGCAGAACAAACCAATGGTATAAGCAGAGTGATGGACGTTATAAAATCCGTCGCAGAGCAAACGAATCTATTGGCCTTAAACGCTGCAATTGAGGCGGCACGAGCTGGTGAAAGTGGTCGAGGTTTTGCGGTTGTTGCAGATGAAGTCCGAAGTCTGGCTAAGCGCACACAAGATTCAACGGATGAAATTGAAAATATGATCCAGCAATTGCAAGCTGGGGCGCAAAATTCCTTACAAATGATGGAACATAGTTTAGTGGTTGCCAATACCAATGTGACCACAGCAACCGAAGTGGGGACCTTGTTTGAGGAAATTAGAAAATCGGCTTCTTCAATACAGATGATGAGCCATCAAATTGCTGCTGCATCTGAAGAGCAAAGCACTGTGGCAGAAGAAATTAATCGCAGTATTTCGCAGGTGAATGAAATTTCAACCCAAACTGCGGCATCGTCTGCAGAAACGGCGCTAGCAACCGAAAAGCTCGTCGCATTAGGTAACCACTTACAAACGGCTATTTCCCAGTTCCGTCTGAGCTAGTCCCTTATCTGCATTCCACTAAAAATACCCTTCAGAAAGATATAAGTTATCTGTTTGAGTGCCTAACATCAAACAGATAACACATTTTTCCTTAATGTCATTATTGATTACAGCTCTAGATGGGCTTTGTTTCCAAAATCGGTTGAGCTAATTTTGAAGCCGATGATCAGACTTGCATCATTTATAAACTTACTAAACAACCGTGCCTTAACCCCTCTACCAAGCGACTAACTGGAAACAATACAACCAAACCTTGATAAACCGCGCTTCACTTTTCTTCTGGATTGATGAGAAGGCCATCGCCAGCTGGAAAGCTACAGCAGAACAAGGCAAACAAGGTCGCCACGATTGTTGAGTGATCTGTCTCATGGTTAAGCGCACTTTCGCCATGCCACTGCGAGCGTTACAAGGCATTATTAATTCAGTATTTCAGCTGGCTCCGGTACCACTGACTTGCCGCATCATACTTGCATCAGTCAATGCGCGAAGACGGTAGACATCTCCTCTTTTAAAGCCAAAACATGTGAAACCACTGCGCACTTAGCAATTGATGCCACAGAACTTAAGGTCTATGACGAGAGGGGATGGCAAGTTAAAAAGCATGGTACTGACGGCAAGTTTCGCGTTTGGCGCAAACGGCCTATCGCCGTGGATGTACATACGCACGAGATTATCCCGGCTGAGCTAAGTTTATCCACTGATGCTGATGCTGACGCTGAAGTGTCGCACAACTTACTTAAACAAACCCAGCGTAAAATCCATATTTCAGGTGATGATGCCCACGATACATGTGAGTGTCACCAAGTTATTCGTTGTAAACGGGCATTTAGCCTTATCCCTTTCTGAGGGAGCTGCATACAGGGAAAAGGACATCCACATCACTTAGCAGTCAGTTGGCAACAACTTCATGGTTCAAATAAACAGTGGAAGAAGCGCTATGGATATCAGCGTCGGTCAATCTCAGAAACTGCCATGTACAGGGTGAAGCAACTATTAGGTGTAGGTGGCAGATTAAGCTTGCGAAATTATAACGGTCAGGTAGGAGAAACTTACGCGATGATAAGGGCGTTAAACAAGCTCACAGGGCTAGGTATGCCTGAAACTCA
The DNA here is from genome assembly GCF_047975355.1 of Shewanella sp. GTDB lineage: Bacteria > Pseudomonadota > Gammaproteobacteria > Enterobacterales > Shewanellaceae > Shewanella. The sequence goes on from NZ_JBKEDJ010000044.1 coordinate 67,727, forward strand.
CTATGTAGTTTGATATTTGAACAATTATGAGGGGCTGTGTTCGCTGAGTCGATTTAGGAAACAAAGCCTATATCGTGTGATATTTAAATGAATAGCTGGCTTTTGGTGCCTTAATTCGATTTCGGAAACAAAGCCAAGTGGCGGTGTTGAGTCGTTGATAAATAAGTCCAGAAGAACACCTAACACCATTGCCATGTTACTTGAAGGGAAAACAGTTAGGGCTGAAAAGAATTTAGCTCAAATCTAAGCTGACAGTCCCCTAAAAATGGGCAACTTGAGTCCCCATAGATTTCCTAGACACCTTTAAGTTAGATAAACTAGCTAAAAAAGAGGTGTTCATGAGCCATAAACCTTACCCCGAACAATTCAAAATCGAAGCGGTTAGCAAGTCACTGTTACCAGCCATTCTGTAGCTGACGTTGCTCTACGTCCCCCCTCTGGCAGGACAGTTTTAACAGGAGACAACAATCTAGCTTGATCGGTTTAATCCATGTTTATTGAAACGGCAGCAGAGCTTTACCCAATTTGGGAGCAAAACTTCTTGTGTTACTGGCAGGAAATGGACGTTTTTAATGTCAGTATTTCGACAGACTAACCCTCAAAACACTCAAAATGTGGCATCGGCACATATCAAACCAGATAAAGTCGACTAGACTGAGGCACGAGCAGGAAATGGTTTCCTTGCTTGCGCTATGCAATGCCTTAAAGAAGAAGGAGCAACCTCATGTCAGGATGGTATGAATTAAGCAAAAGCAGTAACGATCAATTTAAGTTTGTGCTTAAGGCTGGTAACGGAGAAGTCATCCTCACCAGCGAACTCTACACGGGTAAGACTGGTGCCATGAATGGGATCGAATCCGTTCAAACCAACTCCCCTATCGAAGCCCGATATGCCAAAGAAGTGGCGAAAAACGATAAGCCGTACTTCAACCTAAAAGCCGCGAACCATCAGATCATTGGCACCAGCCAAATGTATTCGAGTACCGCAGCGAGAGATAATGGGATCAAGTCGGTGATGGAG
>NZ_JBKEDJ010000106.1:0-17400 GCF_047975355.1 Shewanella sp.
GCTGTCGTTATTCTGATTTCCAACTGGGATAATGACTTATCAGCCTGCGTATTGCTGCACATGCTAAAACCCAAGCACTATTCAAACCATTCGAACCGATACTGTTTTGCTAAAGCACACATGGCAAGCTCATTGAGAGTCGATTACTGACTCGCGGCCTTAATCACTTCAATTTTGACATCCAGTAAACCCGCCGAGGTATTGCCTATGCTGCTAAATGCGGATTTGGACAAATCTATAATTCGGCCCCGCACGAAAGGCCCCCTGTCAATAACCTTAACCACAACCGTTTTACCGTTTTTAAGGTTTGTGACTTTAACTACTGAACCAAAAGGAATTTCATTATGTGCGGCCGATTTTAATTTATGTTTATAACGCTCACCGCTGGCGGTTTTCTTATTTTGATGTTTATCACCGTAGAAAGAGGCTTGGCCAGACTCAGTAAACCCCTGCCAGTTTCCCGAATGGGTAGAAGAACACCCCGACAAGACCAAGGTGGCTAGCAGCATTAAAGTCAAAGATAAGTATTTGAGACTCACAGAACATCCCTTAGCAAATGAGTTCATCATCCGAGCAATGTACAGCAAAAATCCCCAAGAGGCATCCTTGCGCCACTTCATCCATTTAATTAGAGGGTTAACCAGAAAAAATAAAGCCCCTTTCGCTTAGGCGTAAAGAGGCTTGAGAGGGAGTAAAACGACTTAGAGGGCTATCCAAGTCGCCTTAATTTCAGTGTATTTATCGAAGGAGTGCATAGATTTATCGCGGCCATTGCCCGATTGTTTATAACCACCGAAAGGCGCCGTCATATCGCCGCCATCATAATGATTAATCCACACCATTCCCGAACGCAGCGCCTTCGCGGTTTTGTGCGCCTTACTGATATCCGCCGTCCACACCCCAGCCGCTAAGCCGTAAATGGTATCATTGGCGATTGCAATAGCCTCTTCCATGCCATTGAATTCAATGACAGATAACACTGGGCCAAAGATTTCCTCACTGGCGATTTTCATCTTGTTGTGCACTTGGCTAAAGATAGTGGGCTGCACATACACGCCGCCCGTTCCGGCCAGCACTTGTTGTCCACCATGCACTAAGTTCGCGCCCTCATCTTGCCCCGCCTTGATATAGCTTAAGATGGTATCTAATTGCTGCTTATCGACCACTGCGCCGCTAACAGTAGCGGGATCCAGCGGATGCCCGGGCTGCCACGAGGCGAGTTCTTCGGCGATCAGTGAAATCAATTGGTCTTTAACCCCAGACTCCACCAGCAAACGCGAGCCAGCGGTACAGACTTCGCCTTGGTTAAAGGCAATGGCCTCTGCCGCTGCAACAGCTGCGGCTTTGAGATCGGGCGCATCGTTAAATACTATGTTCGGGCTCTTACCGCCAGCCTCGAGCCACACCCGCTTCATATTCGATTCGCCCGCATAAATCATTAATTGCTTAGCGATTTTTGTTGAACCAGTAAAGACTAAAGTATCGACATCCATATGCAGCGCCAGTGCCTTACCGACCGTATGCCCATAACCCGGCAGTACGTTTAGCACGCCCTTAGGGATCCCAGCCTGTACGGCAAGCTCGGCGATACGAATGGCCGTTAAGGGGGATTTCTCAGAGGGTTTAAGGATAACGCTGTTACCCGTCGCTAATGCTGGCCCCAGCTTCCAACAGGCCATCAATAACGGGAAGTTCCAAGGCACAATCGCCGCCACCACACCCACAGGTTCGCGGGTGATCATGCCGATTTCATTATGTGCAGTAGGTGCCAGCTCGTCGTAGAGTTTATCAACAGCTTCACCCGACCAACGGATAGCACGGGCGGCCCCGGCAATATCCACCGCCTTTGAAAAACGGATAGGCTTACCCATGTCCAATGTTTCTAACAGGGCGAGTTCATTGGCGTTTTCTTCCAATAACTCGGCAAAACGGATCATCACTTGCTTACGTTTAACGGGGGCAGTCTTTGACCACACGCCAGATTCAAACACCTCACGGGCATTAGCGACGGCGATGTTGGCGTCCATCAGATCGCAACTGGCCACCTTGGCTAATACGCGTCCGTCGATTGGGCTGACACAGTAAAAGGTACTGCCCGCAGCCGCATCGCGGTATTCGCCATTGATATAAGCCTTGCCATTGATTGCTAGGCTAGCAGCGAGGCTTTCCCAATCACTCCGTTTTTTAGGTGTACTCATGATGACCTCTTAATCGTTTGTATTTGTTTATTTTAGCTTTATTTGGATGAGGGCTATCTCGACGGCCAAATGCCAAAGATGACCTAAGTCGTTAACTGCTGCTTAGATTACGCTGTTCAATCATTAATATTCAATATTTTTTACAAAAATAGCATTTTTGCCACAAATAACTGCACACACCTCTTCCATGTTCATTATTTCTAACATAGCATAGCAAATATTAGCCACCCTTAACGAAGACCTGACCTCATTTAACAAGGAAAAGGACAAGGTAAACACTATGGCCGATTCACCCTACAACGCAACGCATGAGCATCCTTCCCTCGAACATTATTGGATGCCCTTTACCGCCAACCGCCAGTTTAAAGCCAGCCCTCGCCTGCTCGCCCAAGCAGAAGGCATGTATTACACGGATATCAATGGCAATAAGGTATTAGACTCAACGGCTGGCTTGTGGTGTTGTAACGCCGGCCATGGACGCCGTGAGATCAGCGAAGCCGTTAGCAAGCAAATTCGCGAGATGGATTACGCACCGTCCTTCCAAATGGGTCATCCCCTCGCCTTCGAACTCGCCGAGCGGTTAACTGAGCTAAGCCCTGAAGGACTCAATAAGGTCTTCTTTACCAACTCGGGATCAGAGTCCGTCGATACCGCGCTTAAAATGGCACTCTGTTACCACAGAGCCAATGGCCAAGCGTCGCGCACCCGTTTTATTGGCCGAGAGCTGGGCTACCATGGCGTAGGATTTGGCGGCATTTCAGTGGGAGGCTTGAGCAATAACCGTAAAGCCTTTAGCGGCCAACTGCTGCAAGGCGTGGATCACCTACCACACACCTTAGATATTCAAAATTCAGCCTTTAGCCGTGGCTTGCCTAGCCTTGGTGCCGAAAAAGCCGAAGTACTAGAACAACTCGTCACACTCCACGGCGCCGAGAATATTGCCGCCGTCATAGTTGAACCTATGTCGGGTTCGGCGGGGGTGATTTTACCGCCACAAGGTTACTTAAAACGCCTACGGGAAATCACCCAAAGACACGGCATCCTGTTGATTTTTGATGAGGTGATTACCGCCTTTGGCCGCGTTGGTGCCGCCTTTGCCAGTCAGCGCTGGGGCGTTATCCCCGACATAATCACTACGGCTAAAGCTATCAATAATGGCGCGATCCCTATGGGCGCCGTGTTTGTGCAGGATTTTATTCACGATACCTGTATGCAAGGCCCCACCGAACTCATCGAGTTTTTCCACGGTTATACCTACTCAGGGCATCCAGTAGCGGCGGCCGCGGCGCTCGCTACGCTGTCCATCTATGAAAACGAACAGCTATTTGAACGCAGCTTCGAACTTGAGCGTTATTTCGAGGATGCCGTTCATAGTCTCAAGGGTTTACCGAATGTGATTGATATTCGTAACACTGGATTGGTAGCAGGTTTCCAACTCGCGCCGAATAGCCAAGGCGTAGGCAAACGCGGTTACAGCGTGTTCGAGCATTGTTTCCATCAAGGCACACTCGTGCGGGCGACGGGCGACATTATTGCCATATCCCCACCATTAATCGTAGAGAAACACCAAATAGACCAAATAGTTAACAGCCTAAGCGATGCGATTCGCGCCGTAGGGTGATGCACAATTTTTTATCTAACGCCCAAATTGGGGGCAATTGAAAGGTTACCTATGCTGACAATGACTCATTATGTGAATGGCGAGCACACCGCCGCCAGTACAAGAAGCCAAGAGATTTTCGAACCCGCGACGGGAGAATGCCGAGGTCAGGTCTCCCTCGCGAGTCGCGACGAAGTCTCCGCCGCCATTGCTATCGCCAAATCGGCCTTCGACACTTGGTCACAGGTAACGCCCCTCAATCGTGCTCGTGTGTTATTTAAGTTTAAAGCGCTGGTCGAGCAACATATGGATGAGCTGGCGCGACTGATTACCTTAGAGCACGGCAAAGTGCTCGATGATGCGCGGGGAGAACTCATCCGCGGCCTCGAAGTCGTCGAATTTGCCTGTGGTATCCCACACTTGCTCAAAGGGGAGCATACGGAGCAGGTCGGCGGTGGTGTCGACGCTTGGTCAGTCAATCAAGCTTTAGGTGTTGTCGCAGGCATAGCGCCCTTTAACTTCCCCGTGATGGTTCCCATGTGGATGTTCCCAATCGCGATTGCCTGCGGTAACACCTTTATTATGAAACCTTCGGAAAAAGACCCAAGCGCGGTAATGCGTATTGCGGAATTACTCACCCAAGCTGGTCTCCCGGCTGGGGTATTTAACGTGGTCAATGGTGATAAAGAGGCCGTCGATACCCTGCTCAGCCATGAAGATATTCAAGCCGTCAGCTTTGTAGGCTCCACCCCGATTGCGGAATACATTTACAGCACCGCATCTAAACACGGTAAACGGGTGCAAGCCCTCGGCGGCGCAAAAAACCATATGCTGCTGATGCCGGATGCGGATTTAGATCAAGCAGTAAGCGCACTCATGGGCGCCGCCTATGGCAGTGCGGGCGAGCGTTGCATGGCCATTTCAGTGGTCTTGGCCGTAGGCGATGTAGGCGATAAGCTAGTCGATAAATTATTACCGCAAATTCAACAGTTAAAAGTCGGCAATGGCCTCATCCCTGAGATGGAAATGGGGCCGTTGATCTCCCGCCAACACCTCGCCAAAGTCACGGAATTTGTCGACGCCGGCGTTAAAGAAGGCGCGACCTTAGTGGTGGACGGTCGCCAGTTAAGCGTTGCTGACCATCAGCAGGGCTACTTCTTAGGGGCCTGTTTATTCGATAACGTCACCCCTGAGATGCGTATTTACCGCGAAGAAATCTTCGGCCCAGTGCTGTCGATTGTGCGGGTTAAAGACTATGCCAGCGCACTGGCACTTATCAATCAACATGAATTTGGCAATGGCACCGCCATCTTTACCCAAAGCGGTGAGGCCGCCAGACATTTTTGCCACCATGTGCAGGTGGGTATGGTGGGCGTTAACGTGCCCATCCCTGTGCCTATGGCCTTCCACTCCTTTGGTGGCTGGAAACGTTCGCTCTTTGGTCCCCTGCATATGCATGGCCCTGACGGGGTACGTTTTTATACCAAACGTAAAGCCATCACGGCGCGCTGGCCCGTAGGCAAACAGACTCAGGCTGAGTTTGTTATGCCCACCATGAAATAACCTCGGTGGGAGCCAATATGACCATGAGCATCACGTCAATCATTCGCTTTGCCAGCGCACAGTCGCCGGTGGAAAGTTACAAAGTTGCCCCTGAAAAGCGCATCTCTGGTAACCCCACCCAGCAATTACAGAATCATTATTCTAGCCCCTGTAATCAATTCCATAGTGGAATTTGGCAAAGCGAATCAGGCGCTTGGAAAATCAACTACACTGAATACGAGTATTGCGAGATCCTCGAAGGGACCAGCGTCATCACAGATCTTGAGGGACAGTCACAAACCTTCAGTGTCGGCGACCGATTTATTATTCCTGCGGGTTTTCAAGGGGTGTGGCAAGTCGTTGAGCCTTGTCGCAAGGTTTATGTCATCTTCGAACAAAAGTGAGTTTCATAGGGGGTGCTTTTTACCTCGTTTAACCAAGCTAAAGCGATTTAGCTTAACTCGCCATGAGGTCACAGCTACGGGGTTTCCTGAGTTGTTGTTTGGCAAAGCAACGAATGTACTAGCCTGTTTTAAAAGCTAAAAGAACTTAGTACATCCGTGTCAACCAAGAAAATGGGAGAAATACCGTGAATAACAACCTAAATAAAAAGCGGCTGGCACAAGTTGTTGGGCTCGCGCTAACGACCAGTTTATTCTCCGGCATTGCCGCCGCAGAAGTGTCGGGGGAAATTGGCGTAACCAACGATTATCGCTTCCGTGGCATCTCGCAAACTGCGGGCGATCCTGCTGTTCAAGGCGGTGTCGATTGGAGTTTTGAGTCAGGATTTTCGGTCGGCGCCTGGGCCAGTAATGTCGACTTTGACGAGCCAGGTTACAACGGTCCAGATATCGAGTACGACTTTTATGTTGCCTACGGCGGTGACATCAATGATAACGTCAGCTACGACGTGACACTCAACCGCTATAACTACTCGGGCGAGAGTGATCTCGGCTATTTCGAAGTCACAGCTGGCGTCGAGTTTAGCGGCTTTCGCGTGGCCTATTGGTACACCAATGATTACGGTGGTAGCGATTTAGATTACCACTACGGCGAAATCAATTACTCCTATGAGTTTATTGAAAACTGGAGCCTCGATCTGCATTACGGCTACAACGTAGGCGATGCCTTAGACGATGGTGAAGGCTTTGATAGCTACTCGGATTATTCCGTCGGCGTATCCACCGAATTTATGGGATTTGGCCTGTCACTCGCTTGGCTTGGCACCGACTTGAGCGGCGATCAGAAAGTCTCCGACGGTGTGTGGAAAAACGACGATACCGTATTAGCAAGCGTCAGTTACGCCTTCTAATTCACGCCCTGCAAATACTAAAAAGCCCTCTGTTGAGGGCTTTTTTACATCGCTTGGTAACCGATTACCAGTGACGCATCTTATGGCCTTTCACGGCATAGAAGAGAATAAACAGGTAGCAAGGTAACATCACCATATAACCGCCCTGCTGCCCCATATCGGTGGCCGAACTCGTGAGTCCCCAAAACAGTGGACCAAAAGCACCACCCGCAATCCCCATGATGAGTAATGCCGAACCTGTGCTGGTGAGCTTACCTAACCCCGACAGCGCCAGAGGCCACACCGCAGGCCAAACAATCGCATTGGCTAACCCTAAGAAAGCACTGAAAAGTAAGGTATCTGGCCAGGCCACACCGCCGAAAGGCACTAACAGCGCATTGGCAATCGCGTAGGAATTATTATCCCCAAATAGGATGGCTAGGGTCAGTAATAGGCCAAGAATCGCCGAAATCATCAGTGCCGTTGGCTGAGAGATAAAGCGAGGGATCAAAATAATACCTAAGGTATAACCCAGAACCATACACACCATAGTGTAGGAGGTCATCACGCCGTAATGCTCAACCCCGAGTGATAAAGCGAAGGTACCGATAGTATCGCCAGCAATCACTTCAACGGCAACGTATACAAATAGCGCGATAACGCCAAATGCGAGGTTAGGATGGGACAAGGCAGCCTTGATTTGGCCTTTATCTGTGTGCTCGGCCACTTCATCTTCATTAGAGAGTTCTGGCAGTGGAGATTTTTTAACAGCAAGCGCCAACACCCCAATAAAAATCGCCATACCGAGGTAAGGGAAAACCAAGCTGTTTGCCATTTCATCAATTTGCACTTGGGTTAACGTAGTGCCAATGCGGTCTTTAAAGCTATCTAAGATCAATGCGGAGAAAACTAACGGTGCAATCACCCCCGCACCTTTATTCAAAATGCCCATTACGCTGACGCGGGCCGCGGCAGACTCTTCAGGCCCAAGACGAACCACGTAGGGATTGACCGCCGTTTGTAGCAGGGTTTGGCCTGTGCCCATCACTAATTGCGCACATAAAAACAGACCAAATATTTGGGTCTTAGCCGCAGGAATAAATAATAGGCCTGCGAGCATCATGATGCCCATCCCCAGTGCCATACCATTTTTATAACCGACTTTACGGATAACCCACGCCGAAGGCAGCGCGGTAAAAGTCACTGCAATGTAGAAAGAGAACAGGATTAATGAGGCTTGGAAGGGATTGAGTTGCAAAATTTGTTTTAAATAGGGCATCAAAGATCCATTCAACCAGGTTGCGAATCCGAGGATGAAAAAGAGTGCTGCCACTATCGCCATGGGGAGAAAACTGCTTTTCTGCTGGCTTTTATCGAGTGTCATTTCCATAAACCTGCTTCTTATAGTAATTAATTTTTTAAGGTGATGGCGGGACTAAAAACCGCTGAGTATTCCGCACATCCGTATCGCAACTCATCTGCAATGGCTAATGTTATCATCCGAACGCACCATTGTTTCAGTGATGTTAAAACAAACAACACAAAAAGACAACGCTGTCATTTGCAATTTAGCCCGCAAAATGGCCTTGTTTGCCCAGAATGAGCCATAAACTCTCAGTTAACCGCTGATTTACAACCAAAGATGCGATACAGCCTATGTGTAAGAGAAATAAAAAAAGCCACAGAGGTCACCCTGTGGCTTTAAAAGCGAGTCAGATATGAATTTTAAATCCGCACAAAAATATTGTGACGATACATCCAGTACAGCACTAACCATTGAACGGTGAGCAAACCAATCACGGCTCCTAAGGGCTGAGCATTTTCCGGCAATGCCGCGATAACGCCACCGAACACACTCTGGGCGATATACTTCCAATCCACTAGGCTGGAGGCCAGATAAATAATGATGGCGTTAGTGCCAATCACCACAAAGATAAAGGCGAGTTTTTGCCATTTCAGCACATCTACTAAAGCATAAAACAGCGCTAACAGCAGCATGCTCCAACCTGTAGTAACTAACACAAAAGAGCTAGTCCAGAGTTCTTTATTGACGGGAATGACACCGTCCAATAACCAACCTAAGGCTAAACAAATGCCACCAGCCACACTCAAGAGGCCTACCTTAGCCAACTCCCCTTTAGGATGGGATTTCACAATAAAGTGACCAACAAACACACCCGCTAAGGCATTGGCCACGGCAGGTAGTGTCGATAACACGCCTTCAGGATCGGGCGTTCGTCCTTGATAGCTCACACCCGGTAGCAACAAGCTGTCAACATAAGCATTGATTGACTCAGTCGGTGATAACACACCAGCCTGTCCACCTGGAAACGGCAACCAGAGTTGCATCGCGCCGTAGGCCACTAAGATGCCCAAGGCCACCAGCACTTGGGTCCGTAAACTGGTATGCCACACCAGCAAGGCGGCAAAAAACCATGCAAAGGCAATTCGACCTAATACGCTGGCATAACGGACTTTTTCAGGATCGGCAGGCGCCCCTGTTCCCCAACCATGGTTATAAAGAATGCCAAGCAACAACAGTAGAAACAGCCGCTTAATCCCATGACGATACACAGGCATACGCTCATGCATAGGCAGTTTATCTAAACGTTTTGGCGATAATCCAAGGGCGACACCGGAGAGGAAAATAAACAGCGGAAAAATCAAATCATAAAAGCGAAAACCATTCCACTCGCTATGGTGCATTTGGGTATCAGCCCATTGCCACCCCGCCCAGCCGGTTAAAATCAACAGAGCACCAAATAGGGCTTCGCCACCTAAAATCCAAAACATGTCAAAGCCACGCAGGGCATCGAGTGACATCAACCGCGGTTTTGACTGACTCTTTTTAGCGGTAGCGACCTGAGTATTGACACTCACATTGGCCGCCTGTTCCGACGCAGTCGTACTCATACAATTATCCTTTATTATTGTTATTTGAATTATTTTATAACTCTTGAGCAAAATGCAGACTGTACAATAAAAAAACTTAGCCCCTGTCATCAAAATACGACAAGGGCCAAGGTTAACGCTTTACTGACTCAACGCACACTAAGGACGAACATAAACCGCATTTCCAGCAATATAGTTGGCCAGCACTTTATAGTTTTTATCCAGTAGCACTAAATCAGCACGTTGCCCTACGGCTAACCGACCAACGCTCTCGGCAATGCCAAGGAACTCGGCTGGATACAATGACGCCATCCGCAGGGCCTCACCAAGCGGTAAACCGAGCATCTTCACACTGTTCTCAACCGCGGTCGCCATGTCTAACACGCAGCCCGCCAGTTCACCCGTCACCGCATTTAATCTATCGCCGACACGCAGCACCTGAGTACCAAACAGCTCAAAACTGGTTTCATCATCCATGCCCACTGGCGGCATGGCATCAGTTACCAACATCACTTTGCCACGGGGTTTAGCGCGCAGGGCGACTCTTGCGGCCGCTGGATGCACATGGTGGCCATCGACAATCAAACCACACCAAGCGGTTTCGCTCTCAATCGCCGCGCCCACCACGCCAGGCTCACGGGAACCTAAGGGTGACATAGCATTGTAGAGGTGAGTGAAGCCTGTCGCCCCCGCCGCTAATGCTGCGACAACGGTATCGTAGTCCGCATTAGAGTGGCCTAAACACACTTTAACGCCAGACTCGACCAACAGGCGGATCACCTCGGGGGAGACATTTTCAGGCGCTAAGGTCACCACTCGAATACCTAAATCTTGACGACAAAAAATCGCCAATTCAGCCTCGGTGATCTCACGGATAAAACCTTGTGGATGAACGCCTTTTTTAGGTACCGAAAGATGCGGGCCTTCAAAATGTACGCCTAATACGCCAGCGCTCTTTTGCGCGACCGCACTGGCAACCGCATCGGCAGCCTTGGCCATCACCTGCACATCATCGGTGATAAGCGTGGGTAAAAAGCCTGTAGTACCAAAGCGAGCATGCGCCTTACCTATGGTTTCAATGCAAGCAACCGTTGGGCTGCAATTAAATAACGCGCCGCCACCACCGTTAACTTGCACATCGATAAAACCTGGCACTAGGGTGCCTGGGTAGCGAATTTCCTTAGCACCCGATGTGGTGTCTAAGCTGGCTATCAGCCCATCTTCAATGGTGACAGGCACATCCCGATGGAAGGCTTCACCATCAAACAGTTGCTCGGCAATTAAGGTGAATTTCATCCCAAACCTCTTTTCAAATTAACGCGGCACAACGGCCATCCATTACAGCGTTTGAGTGACTTTTTTCAGCCCAGCGGGTTGGTCTGGGTCAATACCACGGGCAATCGCGACTGCGGCCACGTCGATATAAAAACGTTGTAGCAGGGCTAACGGCGCAACACGTGGGTGAATATCCGTCGATGTTTGATTTAAATGCACTAAATCGGCGCCACGTTGGCTCACATTTTCAATCTGTTCGATATGGCTAGCGTACGACTCATCGCCGATGCAGACATCAACAATCGTGAGTTTTTTCTCCACTAAGGTTACAGGACCATGGAGGAACTCAGCACTACTAAAGGCTTCTGCGTGGATAGAACACACTTCTTTTAACTTAAGTGCGATTTCCTTAGACACGGCATAACCTAAACCACGGCCTAATACGACTAAGTTTTTCACGTTTTCAACCGATGCTGGAGTCAATTGTGGCTCCGCATCAACCGCAGTTTGCAGTGCTTGAGGTAAGGAGTTAACTGCGGCGGCGAGGGATTCGCTCTGCGTCCACACCGAGGCTAATTGTAAAATCGCCGACAGGGTTGCAAGGTAGCTCTTAGTTGCGGCAACGGCTTTCTCTTCGCCTGCACGTAGTGGCACTACCACATCGACGATATCCTTGATTGGCGCGGTTTCATCGTTTACTAACGCCACACAAAACGCGCCGGCGTTTTTCGCCATACGTGCCTGGGCTAAAATATCAGGGCTGCGGCCAGATTGCGAAATCACAATCACTAATCCGCCTTCTAGCTTCAAGGTTTTACCGTAAACGCTGGCCACAGATGGCGCGGCAGCAAAAGTGGGGACACCCGCTTCGATTTCGAAAAGATACTTAGCAAATACACCCGCATGGTCCGATGAACCACGGCCCACAATCATCACAAAACGGGGATCGAAAGCACGCAGTTTTTCACCTAACTGCTGCATTAAATCGGCGTTAGCGGCTAACTGACCCGCAATCTTCTGCGGCGCGGTGCGAGCTTCTTGCTCCATAATAGTGTTTGTCATGTTATTTACCTTACAAATCAATACGGGTATTGCTTTAGCACTGGTGGGCTAAAACGGCTTATTCATTAATGTTGACTGAGTTAAATTGCTGCTGAGCGAAGTACATCGCACCCAATTCTGGCGGTGCTAAGGTTTCAGAAATCTTGGCCACCACATCGCTGCCAAGCCATACCTGTAGCGGTTCGGCAAGGCCACCGATCATCGAGAAACGCACCGGATTGAGACTAAACAGCTTGCGTGCCATTTCACTGATGTAATCGGCCCCTTCCTGCACGATCCCGCGAGCGACTTCATCCCCCGCGTTTGCGCAATCAAGTACGCTTCTGGCCAATTCCGCATAGCAACTAGAAGACTTTCCGGCGAGATGCTCGACGATGCCGAGGGCATCTTTTACCCCAAAATGGTTTAACAGCATTTTGGTTAAAGCTGTCGGCGCGGCAAAGCCATCGAGGGCGAGTAACACATGCTCGGCAGCTTTTAAGCCCAACCAAGCCCCACTGCCCTTATCGCCCAGCGCAAAACCGTGCCCGCCAATACTTAAGCTATCATCACCTACATGGGCATATCCGCAAGAACCTGTACCCGTAATGATCACCGCACCATCCGCGCCACGGTGTGCACCGATACAAGCGGTATGAAGATCCGTAGTGACATACATGGCGGCAAACGGATGTTGCCAGCTGATCACATCATGATACAGACGCGGCACATTGACTCCCGCCAGCCCTAAGCCCGCGACGAGTAAATGGCTATCGGTTTCCTTCATGCCCGCATCCAGCAGAGCTTGGCGAGTCGATGCTTCAATAGATGTAAATGTTTGTGCAAGACCATGCAGCGGATTAGCGCGCCCAGCAACACCTGTCCCTAAAACGGTACCGTCCGCAGTATAGATAGTGGCTCGGCACTTACTGCCGCCCCCATCAACACCGATAAACAGTTGTTGATCTTTTGTCTGGACTAACCCCATGACACCCCTCTTCATCTCTTAATGCAGCGCTACCGTTGCTTATACTTATGCCGTTAATACGACACTCAACTTTAGTTAACTCAATGTTACAGCAAAAATGACAGCGTTGTCATTTACTTTTTGAAGCAATTTCTAATCAAATGTCAGACGGAAGAAATGGCTGAAAGTGAAAAAGAAAAAGGCTGTACTTTTAATTTAAAATACAGCCAGATATAACTACTTCATTAATTAACGACTAAGCTGCGACCTTTACGTTTCCCATCGGCCGCGATCGCGCGGATCTCAACGGGGCCTGTTACCGCCAGTCCAGCTTGATAGGATTGCCACTGCCCACTAGCTTGTCGCCATTCAATCTTGAGTCCTGGATAAGCCACGTTGGCAAACAGTTTACCGTCGCGGATCTCGGCGCCGACGGTCGGCACTCGGTAATCGATACCCGCTTTATCAAGCTTGATAAACTCCTTATGCCCTAAAGTGTTAGCCATTTGCTGCCAAGATTGTGCCTGAGCCTCACGCATAGCTTCGGTGAAATGACCCGTCGTTTGATTATACAAAGCGCCTTGATATTGATATGGCACTTCCCACGCGGCTTGATGCCAAGCACGCTCCGCCAGCATCAGTAAACGCGGGAAAATCATATATTCCACAGTGTTATCGCTGCGGATGGTTTCACTCCAGAGCTGGCCCTGTAATCCGGCAAAGGCTTTACCTTGTTCCCTTGGGCCAGATTGTTTGCCCTTCTCATCGGTTCTGGCCCTATCGTCAGCCTCAAAAGGCAGATTTTGAATGTCGGTCCACTGCTCCGCGTTTGCCACTAAGTTGTCCGGCATAAAGCTAAACACTTTGTGTGCGTTGGTCGCACGGCTTGCCCAATAATAGCCATGCTCTTTGGGATCGGCTTCGTAAGGGAAGTCGAAGTACAGCACCTCAGGGTTTGACAGCACCACATCCCAACCGTTGTTGACTTGCTGATTGGCATGCTCATAGCCTTTGTAGGCAATCACATCCCAAATATTGGATTGGACTTTTGCAGGCATATTGCTTGGGCGAACATGACTCATACCATCGCTCCAACCAGCCGCTTCAATGCCTTTTGCCGCTAACATAGTCGAAATTCGTTCGATAAAATAAGCGCCTAAGTCATCTATCGACTTAACGCCTTTATCGTTATTAGCCACAAACTCCAAACAGGCGGGTGATTGTTTCCACGCCCCTGCCGTTTCGTCGGCACCGATATGGTAGCGGGTTAATGGCTGGCCCGCTGCTTGGTGTAATTTTGCAATTTCATCAACGACTTTATCGACAAACTGATAGGTCGACTCCATACAGACGTTCAGAGTGTTATCGTTGTAATACTGCACCGAAGAATAAACCGTTTTGTCGTTTGCATCGGATAACAAATATTGCTCAGCTGCAGTGGTTTTCCCTTCAGCTTGCAAATGACGAGCACCCGCATCTAAAGCTTTTATCGCTGTGTTAGCTTGATTTGCCGTTTCCTGCACAGGGACAACCTGCACTTTGCCCGTGTTTTGAAGCTCTACACCATCAGCCTGTAATCGACGGTAACGTGCCTCCATCGCTTTAATCGCTGCGCGGCTATGGCCTGGCATATCCATCGAAGGGATCACTTGAATCTGGCGCGCATCGGCATATTTAACGATGTCGATATAGTCTTGTTTGCTATAGAAACCGTTAACGGGTACATCCGCAAAAGGCCCGCTGCCAAGCTGCGGTAACAAACAGGTGTTTTCCTCGAGATCGTGACAGCGCTTACTGCCGATGTCAGTCAGTTCAGGCAGGCCATCGATCTCTAGGCGCCAACCTTCATCGTCGGCCATATGTAAATGCAATTTATTGAGCTTGTACGCCGCCATTTGATCCAGCAGGTCAAAGATCAACGCCTTGCTGTGGAAGTTACGGGCCACATCGATATGCATGCCACGGAAGGGATACCTTGGGCTGTCCTCAATCGTCATGGCATTTACGCGCAGATCCTGCACATCAATCAAACTGGCAAGTGACGATAACGCATAGGAAAACCCCGCAGCATCGGCTGCGGCAATCTCTATCGCATCCGCTTTGATATCCAGCAGATAGCTGCCCTCAGCGCCTTGGCGCCAATTCAGCTTTACCGCTAAACCTTGTTCAGATGCGTTAACGCCCAAGCGCGCTAAACGGGAAAGTGCAGCCGCCAAGTGTTTAGGATCCAAACCCTGTTGCGCGGCAGATGCGTTGGTGACCGAGCCAAAATCCAGTTTAATACCAGCGGTCAGTGACACGGCTTTATCTTGGCTGTGGATAGCGACTTTTTGCGGCGTAGGAATAATGGTATTGACCGCTAAGCTGGCATCTTCACTGACCTGTTGATTATTGCTAAATAGCTGCGCAGGTGTGGCAGGCGCTAATTTATCCGCATCGGTACGGCGATACTGCTTCACCATATCGGTGTACGCCTCAACATAGGGGCGCACTTCCATCCCCGTTTCAGGATCTTGCTGCACTTGCGTGCTGGCGATCACCACTGGCGATAATTCGCCAGCAACTATGTAATAGTTTGGCATGGCATCGGTTTCAGAGAGCTGCCACAACTCACCGCGGAATTTTAAGGTCTTTTTCTCGCCCTTGCTAAAACCGCTAAATGCCTCGGTGGGCGCGATGCGATACAGATCACCCTTGATATGCGTAATACTAAACTCTTTGCTTTCAACGGCTTGAACTGGGCGCATCTGGCTAAAATAAATCGCCCAATTTCGGCTCTTAAGCTCAACCTCTGGGACAAAATCGATTTCAGCAACAAAACAACGACCTTCGGCGGCAGATTTGTCACAGCTATCGTCAGGCCTGTTGGTGAGCACGCGATAACTCACGCCCAAGGTATCCCCAAACTGCTGCAATTGCGCTTGGGTTAATTGGCTGGACTTAGCTTGCTCAACAGAGCTTGAGCTAGGCACTGCCTCGGTTTTAGGCGCGTCGCTACAGGCCGTCAAGCCCAGAGCCATTAAAATCGCGGTGGCGGCAATCGTTTTATTCATGATATTCCTTTTCTAGCTTCAGAAATGGCTACAATCTGAAGGAAGTTACTAACGTCCGCAGTCTTTCCCCTTGGTGAAACAGTCGCTCACTCGATTGTGCTAAGTGCTCACTATCGAGGGAGGCTGAACCTGAGACATTGGCAAGATCATTTAATGTACGAGAAATCGCTTCGGTGACACAGGTCTGCTCCTGCGCCGCATGGGAAACTTCGATATTCATATTACTGATATTGGAAACTAAATCAGTCACTTTAGACAGCACTAGCTTAATTTCTTCCGAACGGTTGACCCCTTGATTGGAGAGGGTCTGGCTCGATTGCATCACATTCACGGTTTCGGCAACTCGGCTCTGCACCTGTTGGATCATTTTTTGGATTTCTCCCGTCGCCTGTTGGGTGCGGCTCGCTAAAGAGCGCACTTCATCGGCAACAACGGCAAAACCACGCCCTTGCTCACCCGCTCTGGCGGCTTCAATGGCGGCATTAAGGGCGAGTAGATTAGTCTGTTCGGCAATGCTGCTGATCACCACCACAACTTCATCGATGCGTTGGGTTTCCTGTTGTAGCTGCGATACCGATTGGGCTGAGCGCGCTAATTCCCCCGCCAATTGGCGGGTAATGGCTAAGCCCGAGTCAAATTGACGCTGGCCATCATCGACCGCTCTATCGGCTTGAGTTGCCGCATCGGCGGTGCGTTTAGCATTGATGGCCACTTCGTTGGCACTGGCGCTCAATTGAGTCACGGCCGTGACCGCGGCTTCGGTTTCTTTAAGCTGAGCTTGCACCCTTTGATTGTTGCTTTGCGACAGCGTGCCCAGCGCCTTAGCATCGCCCAATAGCTGGCCCGAGGTTTCATGCACTCTGGTAATAGTGCCATGAATTTGCTCGACGAAACCATTGAAAGCATTAGCAAGTTTACCGATTTCATCTTCGCTCTCCACGGGTAATCTGTGGCTTAAATCACCATCACCATTGGCGATTTCTTCTAACGCGGCGACAACCTTATCCAGAGGACTAATTACTAAGCGTTTGAGAATGATGAAAATGACTAACAGACTGCCCGCTAAAATCAGCAGCGCCTGTAAAAAGTACCCCAGCAGTAACTCGGATAATTGCGCCTTAACCGGCAAAGTAGAGAAGGCAATGGTTAAGCGTCCGGTAGGATTACCTTGGTCACTGAACTGTAACTCTCTTGTTTGTAGGTCGCTTGCGGCAACGGTCTCGGCTTGTTTGTCTTCGGCAAGCAACTTACCCCGATGATCCACAACTGTGATTTGATAGATTTGCTCAGACTTTAACATGACAGACAACACGGCACGGATCTGCTCGTAGTCGTAGGTAAAAATCGGCTGTGCCATGGTGACTTGAAGATTAGCAACGGTATTGTCTTCAAAGGCCATTTCATTGCTGGCCAAGCTATCGCTCGCCAACCAATAGGACACCCCAAATAGCACGCTGACTATCATAAATATCGCAGCTGCTAACCCAATTTGTACTTTTAAGGCTACTGTTTTCATTATTTTGCACCTTGCATACTAAATA
>NZ_JBKEDJ010000076.1:0-27881 GCF_047975355.1 Shewanella sp.
ATGGCCAAGTGTATGAAAAAGGCGAATACCTTAATGAACTGCGCCAAGGCGATTGGATATTCACCGATAACGAATTCCAATATCGCCCAAGGCCGAATCCTGAAAGACGCTCTTGGCATGGTCGCTTCGACAAGGGTAAGCAAGTCGGCCACTGGGAACTGCGTACAGTCGAGGATTATGTGCTTGAAATTGCTAACTATGACGACCAAGGTAACTTGCATGGTAAGCAATACCAGTTTGAGAATAATGGCTCGATACAGGTGATTAATCATTACAATCACGGCCAGTTTTTAAATCAGGAAACACCGCCGCCCGTCTTACCCGTTGAAGATAGCGTGTTTCCTTTTTATTAACGAAAGCAGGTGACGTTAAGCTGTTTAGCTTAACGCCAATCGCGTAAACTAACTCGCCGAGCACTCGGACAAAGTGCACTGCATCAACATAGTGTAAACGTTAGGATTCTTATACTGGCCGCCCATTGCGCGGCCCTAAGATCCACAGCAAGGGATCAGCATGTACAACTCGCCATTTCGCTTTATTAGCCTTGCCATTGCCGGGAGCAGCCTAGTCGGCGTCCATACACAGGCGGCGCAAAACCTCTCCTCCATGATGGTCGAAATTCGCCAGCAGGACGGTATTCCCAGCTATTACAATCTCGCCACGGGCATGCCCTTAAATGGCGATATCGCCATCGTTCGCGATAACCAAGGTTATACCTTAGGGCAATTTTCGCAGGGGATACCGAATGGGAAATGGCAGGTTTTTCATAGTAATAACAGCAGAATTGTCGAAGGTAACTATCAACTCGGTTACCAAGATGGCACCTGGCGACTGTTCGACTTAGATGGCGCCATGACCGAGGAGCAGCAATTTGCCAAGGGAGTCCCCGTTGGCGAATGGAAGGAATTTAACGCCACGGGCAATGTTACCCAAAGCACCCTCTATAAAAATGGCCAAAAGTCCCAAGTAAAACGATTCTTCCCGAGTGGCAAATTACAGGCGCAAGAAAGCTACCTCGATAACCTTCGCCACGGTAAATGGGAAAGCTTTTATGAGAATGGCACCCTCTCCCAAAGCCAAACCTACGCCAATAACCAACTCTCTGGCCCCTATCTCGAGCAAAATGCCGAGGGCCAAGTCGTCGTTAATGGCCGCTTCGATGCCGACGGCCGCCGCCAAGGTCTATGGGAAACCTTTTTCGACGATGGCACTAAGGCCAGTGCCAGCCAATTTAATCTCGATAAACTCGAGGGGGAAGAACGCACCTTTTATCCCAGTGGCGAACTGGCGAGCCTGTGCCACTATCAGGCCGGACTGCGCCATGGTAAGTGTCAGCAATTCAATGAACTGGGCAAACTTCAAGTGGAGGAGCAATACCTCAACGATGTGCTAGAGGGGCGTCAGCAGTACTTTAACCTTGAGGGCGTACTGACCAGCGATTTGAACTACAAGCAGGATATGCTAGCCGGCACGCAAAAGTATTTCCATTCCAACGGCCAACTTAAAGAGCTGCGAACCTATCAAGACACGCAACTGGCCGATAATGGTCAATACCCTTTACATGGCCCCTCTGAGCGCTATGATGCGGACGGTAATCTTATCGAAAAAAGCAGCTACAACATGGGCTTAAAGGATGGATTATTTGAGCGCTATAACGGCGGAAAACTGCAAACCGCAGAGGTGTGGAAGCTAGGTCAAAGGGATGGAGAGTTCCGTCGTTACCACACAAATGGCCAGCTACGCAGCTTAGATGTGTATGTCGATGGCAAACTCACTGGCCGCTCCGAATCCTACTATGAAGATGGCTCGGTGAATGAACGAGGTGAGCGCATCGAAGGCGCGTGGGTCGGTAAATACGAATCCTTTTACGACAATGACAAGCCCAGAGAACTCACCCACTACGCCCGCACAAAACCTGATAACAGCAGTAGCTATCCCCTCGATGGCCACTTTAGTCGCTGGTACTACAATGGCGATCTCAACGAGGAAGGTGAATATAAAGCAGGCTTAAAAGAAGGACTGTGGATCCAATATCAGCAGGGCCAAAAACAAAAAGAACAGAGCTTTGTTAATGGCAAACTCAATGGCGACTACGCAGAATATTATCAAGGTCGCCGCCGCGTCACTGGCCAATATGAGGATAATCAAAAAACCGGTCTCTGGATTGATTACCGCTACGAAGCCAAAGACCCAACCTACGGTGCGATCCCCGAGGGCAATATCAGCCAGAAAACCCATTGGAAGGACAATAAACGCCATGGCACCAGCGAGCACTACAGCTTTAAGCAAGTGGTTTATCGCTTAGAAACCTATGATAACAATGATAAAACAGGCATCTATGCCGAATATTATCCTAACAATGGCCAGCTCAAACTTAGCGGCACTATGGATAAAGGTCAGCAAACAGGACTGTGGGAAAGCTGGTATGCGGATGGCATTTTAGCTGCCAGCAGCGAGTTTTTAGATAACCAACAACATGGCAGCAGCAAAGAGTATTACAGCAATGGTCAGCTCAAACTCGAAGCCCAATACACTAAAGGCGAGCTCGACGGCGAGCGCAGGGAATACCATCAAAATGGCAAACCTAAACTGACTGAGACTTGGTTGAAGGGTCAGAAGGAAGGCGATGCCAGCTATTACCACACCAATGGCAAACTCGCCGAACAAGGCACTTATCTTAAGGATCGCAGGGAAGGCTTATGGCTGCAATTTTGGCCCAGTGGCGAAAAACGCAGTGAAGGCAGCTATATCGCCGACCGCCAAGCGGGAGATTGGAACCACTACGATCAGCTCGGTAAGTTGATTAATACCGAGCATTTCTAATAGCTTACCCTACTATTTCGATTCAAACCTCAATGTTTGAGGATTGCCGAAGCTGCCTGTTTACAGTCAGCTTCAGCAATCACGTTAGACTGTTATTTATGTTGTATGGTCGCCTTTCGCGTTGGCCGTAGCAGGCTCCCAAGCAATAATCCACAGCCTAAACCGCCAAGGTGCGCGGCATTGTCCACGCCGCCAAAGAGCCCCATCACAAGACTGGCAGAGACGAATAGGGTCAGATTCAGGGCGAGTGGCATATTGTCTGCCAAGGGCAATAAGCCCAACCATATCCAGATGATCAACACGCCAAATAACCCCATGATGGCCCCCGAAGCCCCGATGCTGATTGTCGCCTCATACCAGCCTATGCTGGCCATGCTCGCCATTAAACCACAACATAAATAGATCCAGAGTAAACGCCATTTACCCAGCAGCGGCTCCAAAAACATCCCCGCAAAAAACAGCCCATACAAGTTAAAAACCAAATGCATCAGGCCGCCATGCAAAAATACATTACTGAGTAAACGCCAGACTTGCTGCTCAAGCACCAACTGGCGAAGGTTTGCCCCCCAATCGAGTAACACGCTGTTTGGAAAAGCGATAAAGTGTTGGCTCGCAAAGGCCATCAATACAAATATCAAGCTGTTGATATAGAGCAAGATAGGCGTGATAACAAAGCCCTGCCGAAGCCTAAACTCGGCTAAAAAGCCATACAGCTCCACCTTAGGTTTTTCTAGGCTTAGCTGCACCGCCAAAGCCTTAGACGCCTGCGTCTCATCCAGTTTTAACATCAGACTCATCAACAACCACAGAATGGCCCCAAAGCTTAACCAAGCGATAATCCACGCCAGTTTATGGCCATTACGCGCCTCGAAGGATTGACTCACTGGCATCAAGACGGTCTGATAACCATCAAAGTAGACTGAGCTTTTTTGGGCTGCAGTGAGTAGTTGAGTGTAGCGGCTTGACGGGCCGATACGGTCAAGATAGATAAAGTCATCCGGATTTAAGGCATTAAACTCTTGCTGGCTATGATGAATAAACTCTTGAAATAGCGCTTCTTTCTCCAACTGTTCGAGTCTATTACTGATCGTTTTCTCATAAACTTTGCCATACCATGCCAAGGCCTTAGCACCGACCCGCCAACTCTCGTTAGGTTTAGCGAAAATCGGCATCGCAATATAGAGGCTCATTCGCAGCTCACTGTTGCCCTTACCTATAGGCTCAATATTACGCTGCACCCCTATGTGTTTTTTATCGATATAAAACTGATGTAATTGGTAATATTTGGTCTGCGGCTGGTGCAATAGTGCATTGATGGACTCGAGTTGAGTCAACTTGCCCGTTGCGCTATTAAGGTATTCCTGCGCCACGATAGTGGGTACGGCGAGCAAAAGCACGGCAATCACAAAATAGATAAAACGGCTATTGCTCTTGGTAAAGCGGAATAATTTGAGCCTCGGCCTTAAATAGAAAAACAGTAAGGGCCAAGGCAATATCAGCGGCAGCCAGAAATTGATAATCGATTCGTCAATGCTCAGCAGTTGGAACTCGATAATCAACAACCAATGGAGCAAGCTGTAACCTGAGACAAATAGCAGGCAGAGCAGTATAAAGGGCACATAGATCAACTGGAGTTTTTTTAAGATTAACGCCACACGCATATCATCCTTGAGAGAAAATCCCGCCAATGATACGGCGTATCGCCACACAACGCACCCTTAGCGGGATGATTGCTTGAATTTTAGTGAAGCCAATCAATCCTCTACAACAAAAGTGCTAGACAAATGACAATAAAAAGGCCAGAACGATTCTGGCCTTTTTATTCGATGGATAAGCAATTAATGTCTGCTTAGGTCTCACTGACTTTGGCAAACTGCTGCTGGCTGCGCTGCTTTTTATACTGCTTAGCTTCGGCAGGGATCGGAGTCACTTTGCCCGTTTCTAACCAGTTACGTAAACGGTTGGCATCGGCCATATGGGTGTATTTACCATAGGCATCGAGCACCACAAAGGCCACTTGGCGTTTAGCCATTTCGGTACGCATCACTAAACAATGGCCTGCCTCATTGGTAAAGCCAGTTTTAGTGAGGTGAATATTCCAGTTATCTTTGTAAACCAAACGGTTAGTGTTTCTAAAGTCGAGGCTGTACTTAGGCTTGCCAAAGGTGACGGTTTTCTTTTCGGTCGAGCTTAACTGACCTAACATCGGATAACCTTCACTGGCCTTGAGCAACACCACCAGATCGCGGGCACTCGAAACGTTTTTCTCTGACAGCCCAGTAGGCTCCACATAGCGAGTATTTTTCATGCCTAGGGCTTTTGCCTTAGCATTCATCGCCTTAATAAAAGCTTTATGACCACCAGGATAATGGTGGGCGAGACTTGCCGCCGCACGGTTTTCAGATGACATTAATGTCAGCAATAACATATCTCTACGGCTAATTTCGCTGCCAATACGTACCCGAGAGTAGACGCCACGCATTTCCTTGGTGTCGTTGATATTGATGGCAAGCTTTTCATCCATGGGCAACTTAGCGTCCAAGGTCACCATGGCGGTCATCAGCTTAGTCACAGAGGCAATCGGCCTTACGGCATCGGGATTACTGGAATAGAGAATTTCGTTGGTTTTAAGATCAACCACCAGCGCACTATTGGCAGCCACTTCCTGCTGTTTTGCTGGGGCTTTTTTCGCCGTGGCGGTGCTTTTTGTAGTGACAGAAGCCGAATCGGCAGAATGCGCTGTCGCGGCAACAGTTAAACTGCTGCATACCAAGATAAAACTACCAAGCAGAGAAGGGATCTTCATGTAGATTTCACTGAGTCGTTAAATAAGTCGAATGTGCTACGCACAAGGTTGAAGCTAAGTATAAGAGGTCTGTGGAAAAAGGAATAGAATCCCCATCGACTTTTATCAGTGATATCAGCACTTTTTACATTAAAACAATAACACTAGATAACAGCGTAAAACATTAGTAGAAGTGAGAAACTAAGCAGTAAGGGCCGCCTTCATTATAACTTACAGCAACTAAATCTATAAAACCTATTTTTTTACAGCGAAATAATTCAAAATACAGCACGAAAAAATTTAACAGCCATAAAAAAACCAGCCAATTGGCTGGTTTTTTATTATTCACGCAATGCTCTTAGTGTTGAATCAACAACCCCAATAAGGCTTAGGCCTGTGGGCGCATAGCTGGGAACAGGATCACGTCACGGATAGTGTGAGTGTTAGTGAATAGCATCACTAAACGATCGATACCGATACCTTGACCCGCGGTTGGTGGTAAACCGTGTTCCAGTGCAGTAATGTAGTCTGCATCGTAGAACATGGCTTCATCGTCACCCGCGTCTTTCGCGTCAACCTGTGCTTTAAAGCGGCTGTCTTGGTCTTCAGCATCGTTTAACTCGCTGAAACCGTTAGCCACTTCACGGCCACCGATGAAGAATTCAAAACGGTCGGTGATGAAGTGATTGTCATCGTTACGACGTGCCAGTGGCGAAATGTCCGCTGGGTAGCCAGTGATGAAAGTCGGTTGCATTAATTGCCATTCAGCGGTTTCACCGAAGATTTCTTCGAGCAGCTGACCACAGGTCCAGAACTTCTCGATCTTGATGCCTAGGCTGATAGCCAGTTCACGCATGAATTCAAGATCTTTCACTTGCTCGTAGGTCATGGCTTGGATAGTCGCGTTGTCAGGATTGTACTTCTGAATCGCTTCTAACATGCTCAGACGAGCGTATGGGCCACCGAAATCAACAGTGTGCTCGCCGTATGGCATTTGCGCGCTGCCTAATAGCTCAATCGCGATAGAGCTTAATAGCTCTTCGGTTAAGTCCATCAGATCTTTGTAGTCAGCGTAGGCCATATAGAATTCCATCATAGTGAATTCTGGGTTGTGGCGTGGCGACAGACCTTCGTTACGGAAGTTACGGTTGATTTCGAATACGCGCTCAAAACCACCGACCACTAAACGCTTGAGGTATAACTCTGGCGCGATACGCAGGTACATTGGCATGTCCAGCGCATTGTGGTGAGTGATAAATGGACGCGCTGAAGCACCGCCTGGGATCACGTGCATCATTGGGGTTTCAACTTCCATGAACTCTTTTTTGATCATGAAGTTACGGATAGCAGCAACCACTTTTGAACGCATGACGAAGGCTTGACGAGATTCTTCGTTAACGATTAAGTCCACATAACGTTGGCGATAACGGGTTTCTTGGTCGGTTAAGCCGTGGAATTTTTCAGGCAGAGGACGCAGTGCTTTGGTCAGCAGTTGGTACTCTTCCATGTTGACGTACAGATCGCCTTTACCAGACAAGTGCAACTGACCAGTTACGCCGATGATGTCTCCGATATCCAGACCTTGGTAACGGTCTTTCAGATCAGCTTGAACGCCCTTTTCAGCGTAAGCTTGGATACGACCAGACACGTCTTGGATCACCAGGAATGGGCCACGTTTTGCCATGATACGGCCAGCGATGCTGGTTTTAAAACCTAAGGCTTCGAGTTCTTCCTTAGTGTTTTGACCGTATTTTTCCTGCAACTCAGCCGCTTTGTGGGTGCGACGGAAAGTATTAGGGTGAGCATTAGCGCTGCAGTTCGGGCGAATGCTTTCTAGCTTGGCACGACGCTCGGCAATCAGTTTGTTTTCATCTTGTACTTGTTCAGTCATCTTATTTCTCGTCTATACCTTTGAATTAATTACAGCCCTGATTTCAAACTGGCTTCGATAAACTTGTCCAGATCGCCATCGAGTACCGCTTGGGTATTGCGCGTCTCCACGCTAGTGCGTAAGTCTTTAATACGGGAATCATCCAATACATAAGAACGGATCTGGCTGCCCCAACCGATGTCAGATTTAGCATCTTCGGCGGCTTGCTTTTCCGCATTTTGCTTATGCATTTCTAATTCGAACAGTTTGGCTTTTAACTGCTTCATCGCCGAATCTTTGTTCTTGTGCTGTGAACGGTCGTTCTGACACTGCACTACCGTGTTGGTCGGTAAGTGGGTAATACGTACCGCAGATTCGGTTCGGTTAACGTGCTGACCACCCGCACCCGAGGCGCGGTATACGTCGATACGTAAGTCAGCAGGATTGATATCGATGGTGATATCGTCATCAATCTCTGGGTAAACGAATACCGAGCAGAAAGACGTATGGCGACGGCCCGATGAGTCGAATGGCGATTTACGCACTAAACGGTGCACGCCCGTCTCGGTACGTAACCAACCGAAGGCATACTCACCGGTGAATTTAATGGTCGCGCCCTTAATGCCGGCGACGTCACCATCGGTGACTTCCATCAGCTCAGGGCTGAATCCGTGGGCTTCGCCCCAACGCAGATACATGCGCAGTACCATGTTGGCCCAATCTTGCGCCTCGGTACCACCACTGCCCGACTGAATGTCTAAGTAACAGTTTGAGGCATCCTGTGGACCAGAGAACATACGGCGGAATTCGAGTTCGGCCAAACGGCTCTCTAAATAATCCAGCTCTTTGGTGGTTTCATTGAAGGTGTCTTCGTCTTCTTCTTCGATGGCAAGTTCTAGCAGACCTTCAACGTCTTCTAGACCTGAGTCCATATCATCGATAGTTTTTACGACAGCTTCGAGGCTAGCGCGCTCTTTACCTAGGGCTTGAGCACGTTCTGGCTCGTTCCACACCTCAGAACTTTCAAGTTCACGGCTGACTTCTTCTAGACGCTCATGCTTAGCATCGTAGTCAAAGATACCCCCTAAGAAGCTGCGTACGCTCGGCAAGCTCCTTAATTTTGAATTTTACTGGATTAATTTCAAACATGAATTTTCAACTTCGCTTTATTGTTGCCGTTTCAATGGATTTTTCATCAAAGACGGCGGCGCTTAACGGTAATTGCAACCGCGCATTTTAACCTAACAGCGCTTGTAAACCTAGGGCGCGATGGCGTTTCACTGCGATTTTATCAGCATAAAAAGCACCGTTAGAACCCGCAGATTAACAGACAAAGCCGAGTTAAGACTGTGATCTTACATGAAATTGCCAGTTTGACGCCCCAATTCAGTTAAAAATTGAGTTTACTAAATAGTGATAATTACTAAAAACTGTATAGGATTAAGATAGATACAGAAAGAACATCCCAAAAACACTAAGATAATCACAGCAATCCACCAGCAAACCCTCACCAGCGCACAGTCTGACATAGGTTTGTGATGGCGACGGCAATTTAGCGTCAAACTTCCCTCGACCATAAGCGTCTTCTAAAGCGCTCTAGTTATACTCAACCCCACCTTAAGCCTGCGATGCAGCAAGCACCCTACAAATATAAAAGGCCTTGGGATGATAGAACTTCGAATCGATAATCAGATAGTCACGGCCGAGCCGAACGATAACCTATTACGGGCAGCCCGTATGGCTGGCATTGCCATTCCTAGCCTGTGCGATCCAACAGACGCCACACAGCAATTGGGCACTAGCCCCCATGCCGATAAACAGGACTGCAATCTCTGCCTAGTGCAAATCGAGAATACCGATGCGAGCCTGCGCTGCGTTAAAGCCTGCCAAACCCCAGCCGAAACTGGCATGAAGGTCATCACCCAATCGGCGTTTTTAACAAAACAGCGCCAGGCCGCACTGAACACGATTTTGAGCGATCACTTTGCCGATTGCGAAGCGCCCTGCCAGCAGGCCTGCCCCGCGGGTGTCGATGTGCAAAGTTACCTCTACCATATTGCCCAAGGCGACCATACCCAAGCGATTAAAGTCATTAAAGACACACTACCACTGCCACTTTCGATAGGTCGGGTATGCCCCGCGTTTTGCGAAACTGAATGTCGTCGCGGCCTCGTCGATGACCCCATTGCCATTCGCCAACTTAAGCGCCACGCCGCCGATTTAGATCTGGCCGATGATGAGCACGGCAATAGCTATCAACCGCCACGCCTCGCTGACACGGGTAAGAAAATTGCCATTATAGGCGCAGGCCCTGCGGGCTTAAGTGCGGGTTATTATCTTTCGAATCAAGGGCATAATGTAGAAATCTTTGAAGCCATGCCCAAGGCTGGCGGCTGGCTGCGCTACGGTATTCCCGAATATCGTTTACCTAAGGCGATTCTCGATAAAGAAATCGAGCTGCTATGCCGTAATGGTTTAACCATTCATACCCAGACTCGCCTCGGCCATGAAATCCACTTACCCCAGCTGGTCGACGATTTCGACGCTGTGTGCCTCGCCATCGGCGCCCAAAAGGCGGTGCCGATGAACTACAAAGGCTCGGAGCTGGCAGGCTGCTACCTTGGGGTAGATTTTCTTAAGGATCATTGCCTCGATAAACAATTAACCCTAGGTAAAAAAGTCGCAGTAATCGGCGGCGGTAATACCGCCATCGATTGTGCTCGCACAGCGGTGCGTGAAGGCTGCGATGTCACCTTAATCTACCGCCGTACCCGCGCCGAAATGCCCGCCGAAGCCTACGAAGTGCACGAGGCCGAAGTCGAAGGGGTTAAGTTTCATTTCTTAACCAATCCCATTGAAAATCATAGTGATGCCAATGGACAGGTAGAATCTGTCACCTTCAGCAAAATGGCGCTCGGCGAAGCCGATACCTCGGGCAGACGCGCGCCCGTAGACACGGGGGAAACCTTTACCGAGGCCTTCGATACCGTTATCGCCGCAGTCTCGCAAGCGCCGGATCTGAGTTTTATGCAAGATCCTATGGGGCAACTCAGTCAGGGCAAACTGGCGCTGAGCCGTTGGAACACCCTGATAGGCTGCGAGCAAACCATGTCATCGGGTGTAGAAAAACTGTTTGTGATGGGCGATGCCCGCCGCGGCCCAGCGACTGCCGTAGCCGCGATTGGCGATGGCCGTAAAGCGGCAATCGCTATTCATAAGATGCTAAAAATTGGCCTTAGCTGCGATTTGCATGCCCATGAATTTAACTCGGTAAAAACCATCCCGAGTTCCCACAAGCAAGCAGAAACTCAATCAACCCAAACCCAGTCTGTTGCAGGTTCGGCACTTTATCCCCATATTCCACGCCAGCCCCGCTTGAAGATGCCCGAACTCACGGCGCTGCAACGGTTGCTGAATTACAGTGAAGTCGAGTTAGGTTTTCCCGCAGATGCCGCCATGCAAGAGGCGGCGCGCTGTCTCGAGTGTGCCTGTCAAGCCAATACCGACTGCAAGCTTAGGGATTACGCCACGGATTACGGTGTCGAGACCAAAAACTTAGCCCCTGAAAATGCACAGCATTTTAGCGTAGATAAGAGTTCGCCCTTTATACAATTCGATGCTAATCGCTGTATTAGCTGCGGTAAGTGCGTCGATGTGTGTCAGCAGCAGAGTGGCCACTGCGCCATCCAATTTACCCAAGACTCCTATCAGGCGCTGCCACAGGAAATCAGTCAACATATGGCGCGCCGCGCGCCAAGAGTCGGCTTTAGTGCCAGCATGGCCGATAGCAACTGCGTACAATGTGGTAACTGTGTCCAGGTTTGCCCCACAGGTGCACTGGTCGATGCGCGGGATAAACGCCAAGGCGATAGCACAGAGTTAAAAACCGCCTCGACGATTTGTACTTACTGCGGCGTGGGCTGTCGTCTAGACCTTAAAATCGACCCCAACGCCAATCGCATTCGTCATATCGAAGGCAATAAGGACTCGGTCGTTAACCAAGGCATGTTGTGTGTTAAGGGACGTTTTGGCTTCGATTTTATTCATAGCGACAAACGCCTCACTACGCCACTGATCCGTAAAAATGGCGAGCTACAACCGAGTAGCTGGCCCGAAGCCATCGCCTATGTGGCGAAGCGTTTAACCGAAATAAAACAAAAAGATGGCAGCAATGCCCTAGCCAGTCTCGCCTCAGCAAAAGCCACCAACGAAGATAACTTTGTGCTGCAAAAGTTTGTTCGCAGTGTTCTTGGCACCAACAATATCGATCACTGCGCCCGTCTCTGCCATTCATCGACGGTAACGGGCTTGCAGCAGAGTATTGGTAGCGGCGCCATGACCAATGATATTCCGAGCATCAAGGACTCGGACGTCATCTTTATCTTAGGGTCGGATACCACCTGCGCTCATCCGATTATCGCCTCAAAAATCCAGCAGGCGGTGATGCTGCACGGCGCGCGCTTACTAGTCGCCGATCCGAAGCGCGTTGGCATTGCCGAAAAAGCGGAGCTTTATGTCGCCCATAAGCCGGGCACTGACGTCATGCTTCTCAACGCCATCATGGCGGAAATTATCCGTAATGATTGGCAGGATAAAGACTATATTGCCGAACGCACCGAAGGCGTAGAGGCTCTCTATGCGGAATTAGCCAAGGAGGATTACTCCCTCGAAAACGCAGCGCTTATCACAGGTGTTAAGGCCGAAGATATCGCCCGCCTCGCCCGTACCATAGGCACGGCTCAAAAGACCGCAGTTTACTACGCCATGGGTATCACTCAGCATACGACTGGGCACGATAATGTCACCGCTATCTCTAATTTGCAGCTACTTTGCGGCAATATCGGTGTGTCTGGCGCAGGCATCAACCCTCTGCGCGGCCAGAGTAATGTCCAAGGCGCCTGCGATATGGGTGCGCTGCCCAACTACTTCACAGGCTATCAAAAGGTCACGGATATTCATGCCAGAATGCGTTTTGAAAACCATTGGCAAACCCCGTTATCGGGGGAGATTGGTGTTAGCGCAACCCATATGATGCACGACATCGCCAAGGGCAAAATCAAAGCCTTATATGTGATGGGCGAAAACCCAGTGCTGAGCGACCCCGATCAGGCTCATGTGCTTAATGCCTTGAAGCAAATCGAGTTTCTGGTTGTGCAGGACATCTTTTTAACTGAGACCGCTGAGCTTGCCCATGTGGTTTTACCCGCTGCCGCATTCGTAGAAAAACGCGGTCACTTTACCAATACCGAACGTCGGGTGCAGCGACTCGAGCAGGCACTTGCCTCTCCGGGCGAGGCATTGCCCGATTGGCAGATAGTACAAGCGGTTGCTAACGCCATGGGGGCTAACTGGAATTATGCCAATGAGGAAGCTATCTGGCGCGAGATCAATGAGTTAACCCCCCAATATCGCGGCATTCGCTGGGAAAGATTAACTGCCAACGCAAAGGGTGAGATTTCTCAAGGGATCCAATGGCCTTGTCCGGATGAAACCCATCCGGGAACTCCCATTATGCATCAGAATCAATTCACCCGAGGTTTAGGCTTATTTACTCCGGTCAGTTATCGTCTCCCCGCCGAGATGCCCTGCAAAGAGTATCCACTGACGCTCTCAACGGGTCGCCTTTTGGAGCAATTCCACACGGGCACACTCACCCGTAAAACACCTGGGCTGGATTTACTCGGCGCACCTAAGGTGATGATTTCTGTCTATGATGCGGAGCAACTGGGGATAGATAACGGCGATAGACTTCGCCTAACCACCCGCCGCGGCGAGATTGAAATCGACGCCTTTGTGACTAAACGCGCCCAAGCGGGGGTGCTGTTCCTGCCGTTCCATTTTGTGGAAGCAGCGGCCAATAAACTCACGATCAATGCCTTAGATCCTGTGGCTTATATTCCCGAATATAAAGTCTGTGCGGTTAGGGCTGAAAAGGTAACCGCAAAGGTGAGTGAACCAGCCTAGGGCTTCATAGCAAGCATAAAATTAAGCCCAAAGATGAACATAAAAAACGGGAGACACTGTCTCCCGTTTTTATTCGCTAACTTAATTAAGTTGCTTAATTAGCCGAGTTAAATCTTAAACTGCCCCACCAATTTACCTAGGTTAATCCCTTCCTGAGACACGGTTTGGCTCACCTTAGCCGCATCTTCGCTGGAATGCAGCAGCTCGTTAACGATTTCTTGGATGGCATAAACGTTACGGTTGATTTCTTCGGTCACTGAGCTTTGCTCGGTCGCCGCCGTTGCGATTTGGGTACTCATATCATTAATCGCCGTTACCGCGGAAGTGACAGAGCCTAAGCTCTCTGAAATGGCACGGGAAGAATCCACCGAACGCACGCAGCTCTGCTGGCTCTCATCCATGGTTTTTACCGCTAAGGCCACCAGCTTATGGAGTTCCGATAGCATTTCGTTGATTTCTAAGGTACTTGCTTGAGTCCGACTGGCGAGATTTCGCACTTCATCGGCCACTACCGCAAAGCCTCGTCCCTGCTCACCCGCGCGAGCCGCCTCAATCGCCGCGTTTAACGCCAGTAAGTTGGTTTGCTCGGCAATACCACCAATAACTGATAACACGCTGTTAATCTTTTGCGATTGCTCGCTTAAGGATTTAATGCTGCCTGCGGCATTATTGATTTGCGCCATCAGTCCGGCAATTTCTTCGAGTGATACATCGACACAGCGCTGAGCATTGGCCACATCCCCCGTTGCCGCGTGGGTCGCTTCGGCCACTTGCGTGGTATTTTGCGCCACTTCACTCGCGGTAGACGACATCTCAGTAATGGCCGTCACCACTTGGTCTGTTTCATTGTTGTGGCTAAGTAGCTGCCGAGACATCAATTTGGTTTGGTCGTGAATCGCGTTCGCGGCGGATTTTACTTTTGCCGTTGCGTTCGCCACATCACCGATAATGGTTTGCAGCTTATCGACGAACAAGTTAAAGGCTTGACCTAATTGGGCAATTTCATCTTCGCCCTTAACACTTAAGCGTTTGGTTAAATCTCCCTCCCCCTTGGCAATATCATTGAGGTTATCGGCCATATTCTTAATAGGTACGACCATGCGGTGGGCAGCAATCATGATGATAAAGGCCGTAATGCCTGTTAGTACTAAGGCTATTAATAAGATCATGAAAGACTTATCGGCCATCTGCTCGGTCACGGTTTGGCGGTAATCCTCGACTACGGCTTCGATATCATCGATATAAGCCCCGGTACCTAACATCCAGTCGGTGCCAGGAACCATCTTCACATAGCTAATCTTCTCAATTTGCTCGTTGGTATTAGGCTTTTGATAATAGTACGAAAAGTTACCGTCACCGCGTTTAGCCGCATCCAACAAACCGACAATGATCTTAGTGCCACGGGGGTCGGTCATATCGATTTTGTTTTGTCCCTCTAAGTTGGGCATCAGGGCGTGGAAAATATTTTTACCTTGTGAGTCATACATAAAGAAGTAGCCTGCGCTGCCAAAACGAATATCACGCAGGGCTTGATTCACATTGCCATTTTCCTTGAGAGACAGTTGGTATTGCACGATTCCGGCGGCAATTTCGGTAGCTTCTTTGATTTGTTGTTTACGCTCACCCACTAGTTTAGTCCTAAAGGTCACCACTTCATCCGCGAGGGATTCCTGTTCGACATAGTAGGAGACGGTCATGAGCACAAATAGGGTCAAAATGAGGGGGAACAAAGATAACAGCAGTAATTTATTACGCAGGCTTAAATTCGACATGCTTGCTTACTCCAGGGTGATCGAGCTTATATTTTTTATATATGCTTGGAGTATAGCCAAAACGGTGCAACATCTTTGGGTTTAACTTAACAAATATTGTATTAGTTTGCGCCAGCTAGCATGTCGATTACTTAGTTTAAGCAAGTAATATCAATCCGATACCACATAGACTAAAACCAAGGACCAGCAGTAACATCTGTGGTTTGAAGAGTTTTAATGCCCCAAAACCAAGCAGTACAACAGCCATATCCACCGCGGATAATACTCCTTGGCTAAACACGGGTTGGTACAGCGCCGCCGCCAGTAATCCCACCACACAGGCATTCACGCCCGAGAGCATGCCGGCAATCTTGGGTCTTGCGGCAATCGCATGCCAACTTTTTAAGCCCACCAACATCAATAAAAATCCCGGTAAGAAAATGGCGATGGTGGCGATAGCCGCACCGACAAAAGGATTTTCTAGCATCATCTCGGCGCCAAGAAAGGTGGCAAAGGTAAACATAGGCCCAGGCACGGCTTGAGCAAAGGCATATCCGGTGAGAAAACGATCGCCGCTCATCGAATCACCCACAGCGGTTTCAAGCAGCGGCAGCACCACATGGCCGCCACCAAAGACTAGGCTGCCTACACGATAAAACTCGCCAAAGATCCCCGCTTCAACGCCTAGATTTAAGGTAAAAAAACTCGCCACAAATAAGGCAATAAATATCCCTAAGCTCAGGTAATTTAGTTGAATAGGTTCAGGTTTTTCAGATTCGCTCTCGCTCGCACTCAGGAATGATAATCCTAAAAGAGCCGCAAGAATTAACAGCGCAATTTGGGTCCACAAAAACGGAAAAATCAGTATGGCCGCGGCACTGCCAAGCATTACTAAACGGGCCGTTTGACGTTGGCAAAACTGCTTAAACATCGCCAAAACAGCGTCAGCCACCACGACCACCGCCAGCAGTTTTAAGCCATGGATTATGCCCTGCATATATTCATTGCCCAGCCACGCCGCGGTTGTCACCGCCAGCAGATACATCAACACAAAGGAAGGTAAGGTAAATCCGGCAAAGGCCGCGATGGCGCCTAAAAGCCCACCGCGATGGTAACCAATGGCAAAACCAACCTGGCTCGAGCCCGGTCCCGGCATAAATTGGCTTAAGGCAACCAAACTGGCATAGCGTTTATCATCGAGCCAGCCGAGTTCATTCACAAAGGTTTGGCGAAAATAGCCAATATGCGCCGCAGGCCCTCCAAAACTCATCAATCCAAGGGTAAAAAAACGTAAGAATATCTGCAGCATAAGCTTTGCCTTTCGATGCATAAAATGAACAAGATTATGCCACTAAAAAGACAATTTAATGAAAGTGAAATGCAAATTCTTCGAGGTATAGCGAATTCCATAAACAAAAAAGCCGGCAAAATCCATTTGCCGGCATCCTAAATTCAGGATAAATATCAATTGACTAGGAGTTTAAACCCATCATTAGTGAGTTTTTCTTCTTCTGATCAATGCCCCCAGTGCGAGTAACATAGATAAACCACCTAAAGCACCACCACTATCTTTATTGGTGTCAGGCTCTGGTTCAGGCGTTACAGGCGGCGTAGTTGGCTCAACACCATCGGATTCAACGGTCAGCATAAAGCTGGTGCTCGCTGCATCTGTTGGGTTTTCCACATCACTCACAGTGACTGTGACTTCTACTTCACCGTGGAAGTTAGCTTCTGGTGTGATAGTGATAGTTGAACCCGAAGTATTGCCGTTAACCATTGCAGTGATGTGTTCACCGGTCACGCGGATGGTGTTAACACTGGTTTGCTCATCGGCGTAAAACACTTTTAGGCCTTCTAAACTCGTGTTTTCTGCGATCGTTTGGTTAGCGATACGAGACACTGTGATATTGCTTGGGACAGTAACGCTGTGTGACATGCTGATATCCGCCATGCCATCAACCGAACTGACGGCATCAACAGTTAGTACTTTGCCAGGCGCATTGTTAGCCACCTTAGTCCAAGCCGTCACTTCAAATTGAGATGATTCAGGACCAACGTAGTCGTAACAAACCACTAAACCATTGTGGATCTTCTCTTTCAGATTGTTCCAAGCGAACTGCTCGCCTTTATAACCTAGATCAGGACCCAAGTTTGATAAGAGACCTTTGAAGCCTTGGATACCGATAGAGCCACGGCCATCCTGAGTACCAAAGTCAATATTGTCATAGGCCATCATCATCTCGTATTCACCATCACCGAAGCGGGTGTTTACGTTGAACAGCAGCTCAAAGTCGAATCGGTCATCACGTTCCTCCCACTGCTTCGCATTGGTCGTAGGATTGTTGGCCAACTGCTTGTAAGAGCGAGCGTTATCGTACTCGATGATACCCCAACCGTCAGAGGTACTACCCACAGTGATACCGGCGATTTCATTGCTGGTCAGCACTAATGGCACACTCATCAGCTCTTGAATGCTACCGCGGTAGTCAAATCCACGCCACAACATACCAATACTGGAGAATGGTGAATTCAGGTATGGGAAGATGTCATGCCATGGGTAGAAGAACTTCTGGTTTTTATACAGAGTAACAATACCGGTACCCAAAATTTGGACAACGTTTTCGTTCCACTGGTTCAGGGCTTCGGCGTTGTTGTAAAGGTGGAAACCCGTATATTCGCCACCAAACAGAGTGCTAATAGGGATCTGCACGCCAGTTTGATAACGGATTGAGTTAGTGTTACCAGTTGTCACCTTGCCATTAGCACCTAGTACTGTCGGCTCGAAACCACTCATTGTTGGGTAAATACCGAACTCTTCTAAGTTAACGTAACCACCTGGGTTTTCGTTACCAAAGTTTGGAGTGCGACACATAGGATCGGTTTCGTTTGTGGTGATATTGTAATGCGCGTAGTCACCCAGCGTATTCGGTTGCACACCACTAATGGTCAGCTTTTTACCTTCAACCTTGATATCTTTTACGATAGCTTTTGAAGAACTGAATACATCTTCCGCTTTCAGGCTTAAGCCTTCTGGGATATTAGCTACGATACTAAATGCACGGTCTGCACCAGTATCATTAGGCTGAACCTCAAAGGTGAATGGTACATACTGACCCACTAATGCCTTGGTTTTAGGTACATCTAAATGAACATCATTAACACCACGAACCAGTTTTAATGACACTTTACCTATATTACCTGCGTTAACCGCAGAGGTGCCAAAGTCCACTAGTGAGTAATAGATATCCCCCTCGGTCATCTCAGGGATGTCCCAGTTTACGCTGATATCTACAGGGTCAGTACCATTGCTTGCTGGTACTTCAATGCCCATATTGCTAGCAACTTGGTCGCTTACAATCGTGGTAGCCAATTTGAAAGTTTCTTCTAAACCACTGTTATAGTTGTTTGAAGAATTACCTTTTCTTGGGTTATAGAAAATTGCCCAATAAGTACCTTCTTCTGGGTCATTGATGTTACAGAAGTTGTTATACAGACCGTCGTTAGAAATACATAACAGTTCTTCAAACGGATCTGGTTGACCGTTACCGTTATAATCCTTACCAACGTAAATGCTCACACTACCAATTTCTAAGCTACCGGCTAGTGAAGATTCAGTTTTACCCAATTTCTCAACTACAAGACGACGAGAACCGGCTGGCACATTGATCATCTCAATATGGGCCGCTTCGTCAATACGTAATTCAGGGGCAATACCGCCTGCACCTGTGCTAGCCCATGGATAATATTGATCATCATCCTTTGGAATAGTCACGGTTTTCACATTGGCTTTCACTGGCTCAAAGACGCGACCGTGGATACTCTCACCTTCAGGTAAATTAATCCCTTGGAACACTACACTGGACTCATTACGGTGTGCAGTTGCTTGCAAATTTGCAGGCATGCCGTTTTTGTCGTACTTAAATACGATTGGCCAATGGGCTTCTGAACCATTACCGCTGGTGTCAGTGAAGATCAGATTAGTGTGCAGTTCTACTTCAGAGTTACTGAACAAGTCTTGGGTATCCATGATTGATGCTTCAATCACAATGTCCTTTGTCTCGCCAGCTGCCAAGGTAAACTCACTCGGAGAGACTTTAATGCTCACACCGTTTTGAACAAATTGATTCTTAGAATCCATGTTCCAGTTGATCACATCACTGTTCTTCACACTCCAAGTACCGTCTTTAGTGCCTTTAATGGTGCGGATCCATTGACACTTAGGTTTACATTCAAAGTTAACTAACTGTGGAATGTTTAGCTTATGCAACACACCACCGTTTGCTGGATCGGCCGCTTTGAAGTTATCAATGGTTTCATCCATTACAAAGCCAGCGTTCACTGCATTCGACACGTTAATACGACCAGTACCCGCGCGGTAGGTTGAAGCCAGTTCAACATTGCCAGTTGCCTCGTTCAGACGACGGTATTGAACTTTATTTTCCGCCGTCATCGCCAGCGCAGATTGTACTTCGGTCGCAGTCCAGGTTGGTTGTGCTTGACGCAGCAGCGCCATAGAACCCGCAACGTGTGGCGATGCCATTGAGGTACCACTCATAAGGGTGAAATCACCAGATGCCGATGCAGCACTGAATGGATGTTCATCAGCAAAAGCTGCGTAAATATCCACACCCGGCGCAGCTACCGCAGGGATAAGCGCTTCACGAGTCGAAGTACTAGGACCACGTGATGAGAATGGGGCTAACCAATCCGCTTCAGTTGGTTCAAGACGACGCTCAATTTCAGTGGCAGTGATCGTCAGCGTATGCCCCGTGCCTTTGTTCAACCAGCCATATAGACCGTTTCCGCTAGATGTACCCCAGTTTTCTTGAGTGATATGGATTGATGGCACAGAGTAAGAAACCGCAGGAACAATCGCTTCACCAGCTGCGTAGTTGTACAGAATCATACCATCTGCGCCGCCAGCCTTAACGTTGTCAGCTTTAACGCTTCGAGCAATACCGGTTGTGCTAGCTGTACTGTTACGACGACAGGCTACAATCACATCAACAGGATTGCCATCGGCATCGGTCAAGTCAAAAGTACCCGCTGGGAATGGGTTTGCACAGTATTCATCGTTGTGGCTTCTCGCCATTACCACACGACCGGTGACCGATTCTTTGTTAATCACGCCACCAGTGATTTCACTCCACGAAGGAGTTGTTAATCCACCAGCAGGGTTAACTAGCTTAGTGGTGATATCAATCACACGGTCATGGGTCGTTGCGGCAGCACTTAATAACCAGGGTGAAGAGTGGTCAATGCGACCAAAAAACTCGGCGTTACCGCCATATTGGCCAGAGTTACCCGCTGCAACAGCAACAGAAACACCAGCTTCACGGGCAGCCAAGAAGGCTAACTGCACATCATCTGCCCAAGGGTTAGATTCCTGACCACCGATTGAGAAGTTGATAACATCAACGCCATCTTTAATCGCGTCTTCAATACCCGCAACCAGCGCTTCGCCAGGGCAACCTGAGCCGTGATCGTTATCCGGTAAACACACTTGATAGGAGATAATGTTGGCGTGTGGCGCAACACCGCTCAAACGCGGGAATAGACCTTGCTTGATAACATCGCCATCTGAAGCCTTACTCGCAGCTGTTGGAGCAGAGTAATCAACGTTTAATAATACGTTACCCGCTGCGGTTGAAGCTGTGTGTGAGCCGTGACCTTGGTAGTCTTCACCCACTGCTGGGCGCACCACACCGAAAGAACCATTAGCAAAGCTATCGGTGATCACAGGGTATGAGCGCACGCCAATTAACTTATCGTTACACAGGGTTTCAAAACCAGCCTTGGCACAGTCACCGACAAAGGTACCCGAGCCCCAAGGATTAATGTGTTTATAACCATCGTCACCCTCAGCTGCAAATGAAGGGTGATCCGTGTTTACACCGGTATCTAAGATACCCATGATAATGCCTTCACCTTTGTAAGGCACTGAATCAGGAGTGGATTCACCGGTCCAAATTTTATCAGCTTGGATCAGCTGAGGACCCGCATCAGATTGTAATTCATAGGTTTTAGACAGCCGAACCGAGGCAACATTAGGCAGTTGCGCTACACGTTGTGCTTCGTCCTGGGTCATTGCGATAGAGAAACCGTTCACCGCGTTAGTGAACTGTTGACGAGCTTGGCGTGCACCAACATTCGACTGAATATCAGCCAGCACTTGCTTTTGGCTGTTTAACAATTGAGTGCGATAGTTTTGAACGGCGCGGTTTGCAGGTTGACCAGCAACATACAATTTAGAAGAGTTAGCCGAACGCACTGAAGCGTTGCTGGTGCCTAAAAGCTCTGCACTGACTTGGGCCAATGGCTTTTGGTTTAAACGGACAATATAGACCTGTTCGCCAGTCAAACCTTCCTCGTATTGAAACTTGCTTGCCTGAGGATTAATTTGAATATTGAGACCAACACCCTGAGTTCCCTCAGAAGCTTTAAGTTGCTCGGCGGTATATTCATTGATCTGTTCTGGGGTTAACTGCAAACCTTTAATTTTTTGTACTTGGTTCTTATGTACATCGCCGATACTTGCAGCAGCCTGCATAGTACCTGCACCATAAAGGGCGGCAGCAACAGTATAAGTTAGTAACTTCAGCTTCACTTTGCTTCTCCGTTATTGTTGTAGTTGGTCATTTATCACACGACCTAACTGCCAGGTGGCGCCCTAATCTAAACATCTATCAATTAAAAGACTCAGCACTTTGACGTAACATTTTGTACTCAAAAATAAAACCAAATAGAAAAATAATGGCAAAAAACAACACAAAAGCAGAGCATTCATCTAAAAAACAGCAAATATCAATACAAAAAATTACCCACAAAGATAAAATCAGACAATTAAACTGTGTTAAATTTTGAAACATTGATTTAATTGTTATTTTTTGTATCAAAAACAATTAAGTAACTGAATCTATATGGCTGACAACCGGAGGGAAGAAACAGAAATGCAACAAATTACAGGAGGTATGGATTGAACAATAATACTGGGATTTGGGACTAAGCGGTAAAAAAAGCCGGCAAAATCCATTTGCCGGCATCCTAAATTCAGGATAAATATCAATTGACTAGGAAGTCAAACCCATGATTAGTGAGTTTTTCTTCTCCTGATCAACGCCCCTAGAGCCAGTAGCATAGATAAGCCACCTAATGCACCACCGCTGCTGCTTTCTTGCGCAGGCGCTTCAGGTGTGGTTGGTGTTACAGGTGCCGTCGGTTCAACGCCATCGGATTCAACGGTCAGCATAAAGCTGGTACTCGCTGCATCTGCTGGGTTTTCCACATCACTTACAGTCACAGTGACTTCTACGTCGCCGTGGAAGTTAGCTTCTGGTGTAATAGTGATGCTTGAACCTGAAGTATTGCCATTCACCACAGCGCTGATGTGCTCACCTGTTACGGTGATTTTATTTACACTGTTTTGCTCATCGGCATAAACCACTTTCACGCCTTCTAAGCTGGTGTTTTCCGCAATTGTTTGGTCGGCGATCGCACCTATGCTGATGTTAGATGGTACTGCCACACTGTGGCTCATGCTGATATCGGCCATACCTTCAACTTGACTAACGGCATCAACTGTCAACACTTGGCCCGCGGCATTGTTTTTCACCGTCGTCCATGCTGTCACTTCAAACTGTGACGACTCAGGGCCAACGTAGTCATAACAAACCACTAAACCATTGCTGAGC
Organism: Shewanella sp.; assembly: GCF_047975355.1. GTDB lineage: Bacteria > Pseudomonadota > Gammaproteobacteria > Enterobacterales > Shewanellaceae > Shewanella. Next base: position 22,885 of record NZ_JBKEDJ010000076.1, read on the forward strand.
TTGTCCTTTAGATTATCAAAAGCATATTGCTCACCTAGGTATTTCTGCAGTGGACCATAGGAATAGAGACCACCTTGGAAACCTTGTAGACCAATAGAACCACGACCATCTTGAGAACCAAAGTTGATATTGTCGTAGGCCATCATCATTTCGTATTCACCGTCGCCGAAGCGGGTGTTCACGTTGAAGATCAGCTCAAAATCGAATCTATCGTCTTTCTCTTCCCACTGATAAACACGGTTTGCATCGTATCCTAATGGCTTATAAGAACGTGCATTATCGTATTCCAAAATACCCCAACCAGTTTGTGTACTCGCGATAGAGATACCCGCACGTTCAGCAGAAGTATTAATCAATGGCGCACTGAGAATATCTTGAGTCGCTCCCGCCCCCAGACCGAAACCACGCCACAACATACCGATAGCTGCGTATGGGAAGCTGTTGTATGGGAAAATATCATGGAACGGGTAGAAGAACGGTTGTCCTTGGAACAGGGACACGATACCGTGGCCACGAATGTCCAAGGCGTTCTGCTTCCAGATATTGATTTTGTCTTGGTTGTTATACAGGTGGAAACTGTCGTAAGCTCCGCCAAATACAGTGCTAATTGGTAAGGTAATACCATTGCGATACAGGATGTTATTATCCTTACCACTTATTGCCTTGCCGTTAGAGCCATATTCAACTGGCGCAAAACCACTAAAGATTGGGTAGATAGCAAACTCTTCTAAGTTCACATAACCGCCCGGCTTCTTATTACCAAAGTTTGGCGTACGGCACATAGCGTCATCAATGTTGGTAGTGACGTTGTAACGTGGCTCAAGATCGCTGGTATCGGGTTGAACACCACTGATAGTGAGCTTACCATCTTCCAGTTTCACATCCTTGACGATAGCGCTAGAAGAGGTGAGCACATCTTCTGCTCGTAGGCTCAATCCTGACGGAATGGTCGCGACAATGTTAAATGCACGGTCAACGCCAGTATCGTTTGGTTGTACCTCGAAGGTGAATGGAATTTGATCGCCCGCTACCGCCGCAGTTTGGGTTGCGTCTAAATGAACATCATCTATGCCGCGCTCTAGTTTAAAGGCGACTTTACCAATATTGCCGGCGTTAACCTCTGAGGTACCAAAATCCAGTAACGAGTAGTACACGTCACCTTCTTTCATCTCTGGCATATCCCAGTTAACTTTGATATCAACAGGATCGCGACCATTACTCGCAGGCACTTCAACGCTCATATTGCTCGCGACTTCATCGGTGACGATAGTCGACGCATATTGGAAGGTTTCTTCCATTGCATTGTAATAGTTGTTTGCTGCGGTGCCCTTTCTTGGGTTGTAGAACAACGCCCAATACTGACCTTCTTCTGGTTGGTTAATATTACAGAAGTTGTTGTATTGGATGTGGTTAGACACACAGAGCAATTCTTCAAAAGGATCGGCCTTGCCATTACCGTTGTAATCCTTGCCGACGTAAACGATAAGGTTACCTTTGTCTAAACCTTCGATAAGATCAGACTGAGTCGTACCAAAGGATTCAACGATTAAACGGCGTGCATTGGCAGGTACGTCAATCAGCTCCACATGGGTCGCTTCGTCGATACGCTGATCCATCGGGATCGTTAAATCGGTATTGCTCGCCCAAGGGAAATTACCATCGTTATCCTTTGGCAGTACAACGGTTTTCACATCAGCTTTCACTGGGTTAAAGATACGGCCATAGATGTTATCACCCTCAGGTAAATCAATACCTTTGATGACGGCGTTGGCATCATTACGGTGAGCCACTGCGCTTAAGCGTGCTGGCATGCCGTTTTTGTCGTATTTAAAGACTACGGGCCAGTGCGCTTCTGATGCTTTGCCGTTTGCTTCGGTGAAGATCAGGTTTGAATGCAGTTCAACTTCAGCGTTACTGAACCAGTCTTGGGTATCCATGATCGATGCTTCGACCACAATATCCACAGTCTCACCCGCCGCTAAGGTAAACTCGCTTGGCGATACCTTAATTGACACACCGTTTTGCACTAACTGTGAACGTGAATCGACGCTCCAGTTAATCACATCACTGTTGGTCACGCTCCAAGTACCATCTTTGGTCGCCTTAATCGTACGGATCCATTGACACTTAGGCTTACATTCGAAGTTCACTAATTGTGGAATGTTGAGCTTATGGACTGCGCCCCCATTGTGTGGATCCGCAGCTTTAAAGCGCTCAACGGTTTCATCCATCACAAAGCCAGCATTGACTGCATTGGCCACGTTGATACGACCAGTACCCGCTCGATAGGTTGACGCTAAAGCCACATCACCATTCTTGTCATCCAAGCGGTAGTAACGCACTTTATTTTCAGCCGTCATCGCCAATGCCGATTGGATCTCAGTAGCGCTCCAACTTGGTTGCGCTTGACGTAACAAGGCCATAGAACCCGCCACATGTGGCGATGCCATTGAAGTACCATTTAAAAAAGCAAAATCACCCGATGCTGGTGAATCGCTAAATGGATGTTCATCTGCAAAAGCCGCATAAATACTGACACCAGGTGCTGCAACCGCAGGAATCAATGCCTCTGGCGTTGATGGGCTTGGGCCACGAGATGAGAATGCCGCTAACCAGTCGGCGCGCTCTGGGTCGATAGTACGTTCGATTGCAGTATCGGAAATCGTCAGCATGTGATTGCTACCCTTAGCCAACCAATCGCTCAGACCATAACCCGCCATGCCGTTATCGTAACGACCATCCCACTCTTCCTTAGTAATATGAATACTTGGGACTGAATAAGAAGCCGTAGGCACCAGCGCATCGCCATTAGCATAGTTATACATTATCATGCCGTCAGCGCCGCCCGCTTTGATGTTGTCAGCCTTAGCAGAGCGCGCAATACCGTTGGTATCGCTTAAGCTGTTACGCTTACAAACCACAATTACGTCGGTTGGGTTACCGTTGCCATCTTTTAGTTCGAAGGTGCCTGCAGGGAAGGGTTTAGCACAGTATTCATCACCAAAAGTTTTAGCATTTACCACCATACCCGTGACTGATGTGCTATTAATCGCACCACCCTCTATTTCGCTCCATTTTGGAACTTCATTGCCACCCATTGGGTCTGTCAGCTTAGTCGTGATTTCAACTTCGCGAGCATGGGTACTGGCTGCCACGTTCATTAACCAAGGTGATGCATGGTCAATTCGGCCAAAATATTCTTTATAACCCACAGGTTGACCAGAGTTGCCCGCAGCTGCCGCGACAGAAATTCCCGCTTCGCGAGCCGATAAGAAAGCTAATTCAACATCATCCACCCAAGGGTTTGAATCTTGACCACCAATAGAGAAGTTGATGACATCGACTCCATCGTTGATCGCATCTTCAATACCTGCAATCAAGGCCTCACCCGGACAGCCAGCATTCAGCGCATTATCGGGATGACACACTTGGTAAGCCACTATGTTCGCGTGGGGAGCCACGCCGCTCATGCGTGGGAATAGCTTCTCTTTGATAACCGAGCCATCAGAAACCGCTTTGCCACCATCAGGGCTAATATAATCCACATCCAACAGCACGTTACCCGCTGCAGTTGAAGCAACATGTGAACCATGACCTTGATAGTCTTCCCCCACGGCTGGGCGAGTTGCGCCGTATGAACCGTTAGTAAAGTAATCGGTTATGACAGGATATGAGCGAACGCCAATTAACTTGTCGTTACACATTGTCTCAAAACCGCTCTTGGTACAGTCACCTATGTAGTTACCAGCACCCCATGGGTTGCTGTGCTTGTAGCCATCGTCACCGGTGGCTGCAAATGAGCGGTGATCTGAGTTAATCCCGGTATCAATAATACCGACGATAATGCCTTCACCCTTATAGGCCACCGCATCTGGCGTCGCTTCGCCCGACCAAATCTTATCGGCTTGGATAAGCTCAGGGCCCGCATCCGATAATAATTCATAGGTTTTAGAACGACGTACCGAGGACACATTTGCCAATTGAGACACGCGTTGCGCCTCTTCCTGTGTCATCGCCATTGAGAAACCGTTGACCGCATTGGTAAATTGTTGACGTACTTGGCGCGCTCCGACTGTCGATTGAATGTCGGCAATCACTTGCCTTTGGCTATCGAGTAAGCGGCTACGATAGTTCTTTACCGCACTATTGGTAGGTTGACCCGCGATAAAGAGTTTTTGGCTTGACGATTTCGCAACAGTTTTACTGGCATTGGCGCTAGCAAACAGTTCCGTACTGGCTTGTGCCAGCGGCTTTTGGTTTAAGCGAACGATGTAGATCTGCTCTCCCGTCAAACCTTCCTCATATTCGAATTTGTTAGCTTGAGGGGTAATTTGAAGGTTGAGCCCAATCCCTTGTGCCGAATCATCGATCTCGGCTTGGGGAGCATTTAACTTTGCAATTTGTTCTGGTGTTAACTGCAAACCTTTAAGTTGATGTACATCGCCTATGCTAGCAGCAGCCTGCATAGCACCAGCACCATAAAGGGCGGCAGCAATAGTACAAGTTAGAATTTTAAGCTTCACTTTGCTATCTCCATTATTGTTATCGCAAGCCGTTTATCACGGACAAGCTGCCTAGCGGCATACCATCTAAGCACTCTAGCTAGAGAAAATAGCAACACTTCCATGTAGCATTTTGTACAAATAATTAACAACAATAAAACAAATTTGCTACACAGCTTTTTACAGACAAAGATGTAGCATTTTGTAGCGCAATGAATAATTATGCTTAATTCTTGTGAACAAAATGATAGGCTGAGGCTCGTCTTAATGCGGTTTAGCAATGTATTTGAACAACATTGGGGATCATCTAAGAAGTGACAGTTAACGTTAGAAAACGATTCTTACTGCTCGCACTACTACTGAGTTGTTGCGCCACGCTGCAAGCTAAAGAAATTGAAACAGTTTCCGCCGGAGACTGGCAGATTTCCCTTGCCGCAGGTTATGGCGCACTCGAAAACCCAAGGGCTAAGGTGGAAAACATCAGCACTTGGATAC
>NZ_JBKEDJ010000059.1:0-33514 GCF_047975355.1 Shewanella sp.
GAGAGTTCGCCGCCCGTCATCTTACCCGACATCACATCATGGGCGCCAACCCAAGTCACCGATGCTATCGCGGAAATACTTAAAAACATCACAGATGAAATCAACATGGCGCGGTAACGAATGCGGCCGCTTGCAGCGGTCATCACATCTTCGACACGGCCATTGAACAAGCTGCGGTCCTTATCCTCATGGCCATAGGCTTGCACAGTGTGGATTTCATGTAAGGTTTCATCCACATAGGCCCCCAAATCCGCCACCCTATCTTGACTCTCCCGCGCTAAAGTTCGCACTTTTCGACCAAAGAAACCCACGGGCCCTAGTACCAAAGGCACGGCCAGTAGCACGAGCAGCGTCATCTTCACGCTAGTGATCCCCATCATCGCCAGCCCGCCGATCACTGTCACACCGGAACGCAGCGCCATCGAGAGACTCGAGCCGACCACGGTTTGCAGCAGAGTAGAGTCGGCGGTAAAGCGAGAAATCACCTCACCTGTACGCACCTTGGCATAGAAGGCCGGGGACAACTTCAGCAGTTGATTGTAAACCGTCAGCCTTATATCGGCGCTGACCCGCTCGCCGAGCCAAGTCATCAGATAAAAACGGCAAAACACCGCAGTGCCACTCACGGCGGTGATCAGCAGCACCAACAGAATAATTTCATTGAGGCGCTGGGCGTTGTCCTTAATAAAACCTTCGTCCACCATCAGCCGCACCCCTTGCCCGAGGGATAGCCAGGCCAAGGAGCCAATTAATAGAAATACAATCGCCGCCACCACCCGCAGGCGATAGGGCTTTAAAAATTGCCAAATCCAGGGGAGCACGGCTCTGTCTTGCACCTTGGAGGGGGTTGAAACCAGTGACTCAACGGGAGTACGCGGTAATACCGTTTGCGAAGATTTATGATTAGATGAGTTCACCGCGATTCCTTCCCATAAAATGATGACGCATTAGATGACAACTGATGTAAATCATAAGAAAACTCTGGACCTTAACGCAAAATTTGCCAGCATCCTAGGTATAATAAGTACAAATCTTCGTAATAGTGAAAATATGAAACAGCCAATCTCAACAGAAATACAGCAAGATGCCTTGAGCATTGCCAAGGCCACACAAAAACCGGGGCAAACCAAAGAACAGACTAAGCTTATCGCGCAGGGAATTGAAAAGGGCATTGCCGAATACAAAAAGCGACAAAAAGCCAAGGCCCGTGAACGCGATAAACTGAGAAAACAACAGCTAAAAGCGAGAAACCAACAAGCGAATGCTACCGATGAAATGGATGAGGGCGAAGATTTTTCGCTGCCACAGACTCAATTCACTCCTATTGCTTGGGCTGCCATAGCCCTGTTAGTCCTCAGTTGGCTTGGCTTTGGGGCTTATGTGTTTCTTTAACTTAGAAATGAGTTAAGTAACGCATCGAGGCGACTTGCCAGCTCCTGCGGCGTACATTCCTGCGCAGTCAGCACCTTAGCGCCGATATTGCCACCGCTTAGCTTTACCAACTCCGTCACAGGCGAAAAGACCAACTCAAGCCAGTTGGCTCTGTCGGGGTAGCCATTGAGTGTTAGGCAAAGCGCGTTATCCCTTTCAATTGCAGACTGACAATCCCAACATTGCCCGATGAGATCGAGTAACACTTGCCCGCTTTGCATGTCGGTTAATCTAGGTGCATACATCCAATGGGACATTCGCATTTCATGGGGAATGGTCTCAAGCTTAAAGCGGCCCTGTAGAAAAAACTGTTCGGTCGGCATATTCGGATCATCAAAGCACTTATCGTTTATGAATAAAAATGAATCGGTAATTGCCAGATTAACTGACTGATTTACTAATTGATTAACTTATTAAGCCTTCTAATCTATTCGCAAGCAACTTAGCTAAGCCTTTTTGCCAAGCAGCACACCTAGGCTTGCTGTAGAGCCTATCTTCCCATGCAAAAACCTTGTTTATGCCATGGTAAGCGAGCCACGGCAAAGGCTCACGCTCCCAAGGTGTTAATACCTGTTGAATAGGGGCATTAAACGCCCAGGGCATATTCACAAGCGGCGTATCACGCTCTAGCATCAGATCCACCAGCGTGCGGGCAAACAGATTAGCCACCCCCACACCTTCCCCACCATAACCGCCAATCAGCCCTAAACCTAGACTTTTATCAAAGATGGCATGGGGAGCAAAGCGCCTCGCGAAGGCTAAGGTACCGCCCCAACCATGGGTAATTTGGACATCCTTAAGCTGCGGAAATAACGCCAATAATAATTGATAGCGAAAGCCAAATTCCCCCTCGAAAGCACGCCGAGGCGAGCTTTGATTTGCTGGACATTTCACATTGAAGAGTTTGGGATTAAACCGAAATTCGGTACGTACTTTTGCCCCAAACCCATAGCCACCGCGGGCACCAAATATCAACCGATTATCTGGGCTACGCTGGCCGTAGGTCACTATGCGGCTGGCATCACTAAAGGTCGCCCGATTTGCCAAGCCAATCGTATCCCACTGCGTCTCAGTTAACGGTTCGGTGGCGATAAGTAAACTCTGAACAGGTAAGGTAAATCGCCCGAGCTCACTAAGCTGACGCTGAAAACCCTCTACGGCAGGCACGACAATTGCTGCACGAACCAGCCCCTGCGGTGTCTGTAATTGGGTTTGTGCATCGCCAAGGTGCACTATGCGATTTACGGGGGTATGTTCGTAGATCTTTACCCCTAAGTTTTTTACTAAATCTGCTAGGCCACAGACTAACTTCGCAGGATGTATTCGCGCGCAGTGGGGGGTAAAAAGTGCCGCTTGACCCTCGGCCATAGACACTTGCTTATCGAGCTCGGTTTTATCCAGCCAACGAATATCTGCTTCGCCAAAACCTTGTGCGCGCCACAGCGCTAATTCGGCTTGAATATTGGCTAATTGTTCGGGATAACGCGCCGCCACCCGCAAGTTACCGCCATGGTGTAAATCACAGTCGATATGATGCTTGGCGCAAACTGTAGCAACTTCAGAAATGGTTTCTTGAATAAGGGTTTTAGCGGTAAGACGCTGCTCGCCTTGGAGCCGATTAAGATAGGCCACATCACCACTGAAACTGCCCATCAACCAGCCGCCATTTCGGCCGGATGCACCTTGGCCTATACGTTCGGCTTCAAGGATAACCACAGACAGATTTGGCTGGTATTGCTTTAGATAATTGGCCGTCCAAAGCCCCGAATACCCCGCACCGATAATAGCAACATCTGCGGTGATATCATGCTCCAAGGAATGTAAAACGGCTCGCTGATTTAACTGTGGCTCAGTGTCGAACCAAAATCCGCGCTCTTTCACGCCAGCGCTTCACCCGAGGGAGTCACACCTATGATTGCGGCAATTTCATCGACATGGGTATCAACCCAGGCGCTGCTGATTGGTCCCCAGGTAACGATCCGATAGTAACCCGCATTGTTACGACTGCCGTCCTGCACAAACTCGACTCTAATTCCAATATCTTCAAATGCGGCGATAGAATCCTGCAGCGTGCGCCTGGGCATCCCAGTTAACTTGTTGAGCGACAAAAGATTATGACGCTCATCATCCATTAAATGCGCTAAATATAGCTTACGCAAAAATGCCTTATGTTGTTTCGACATCGATTGACTGACAGCTGCTTCTAGGGGCATAGCGAAAGGATCCAAATATTGAGCAAGAGAATATAAAACTACTTGATATTCAGTGAATAAGAAATAGCCTCCGCGCAAATTATGGAGCTGGAATCGTAGCGTTACACCAGCCACTATTGGACAAATTTGCATCATTGGCTTGTGTTTATCCCTCTATCACTGTTATTTGTAAAAGGGGAATCAATCGATGAGGAGCACCCAATGAGCCACATTATTACTGCAGAACAAGTCCTGTATTTCTGGTTTGAGGAGATCTCACCTAAATCTTGGTGGCTCAAAGATCCTGAATTTGATGCCCTTATCCAATCCCGATTTGAGGGCTTGCTAAAACAGGCCAAGCGAGGAGAGCTTGCCGATTGGCGCGTCACGCCTCAAGGACGGTTAGCCGAAATCATAGTATTGGATCAATTCTCCCGAAATATTTATCGCGACACGCCTGCCGCCTTTGAGGCCGATACCATTGCCCTCGTTCTTGCCCAAGAAGCCGTGGCTCAGCAGGTTGACCTAGCACTCAAGCCAAAACAAGTGCCCTTTTTATTTATGCCCTACATGCATAGCGAGTCGCCGATTATTCATCAAGTTGCGGTGAAATTGTTCAATCGAGAAGCGGCCATCGCCAATTTAGAATTTGAATTAAGACACAAGGAGATTATCGACAGATTTGGCCGTTACCCTCATAGAAACAAAATATTAGGTAGAGAATCCACCGCAGAAGAAATCGTCTTTTTAAGCAAACCAGGATCCTCTTTCTAAAAGCCTGATTGCGCTTTTGCTAAATAAAATAACTAAGAATATAAATTAGCAAACTACACTTATTGCTGTAGGTCATGGAGCGGCCAATACAAGTTGGTAACTCACAACGAGGTATTGATGAGTGATAAAACACACTAATGTTGCTTCAGGCTCCGCCAGAATGTCTCGGCTTCGTTATCGATTGATGGGGTTAGTCGCCCTATTTCATCCCCAAATAATGCAGGCGGCAGAACTTAAAATTGGGGTAAGCCTTTCCATTCCGCCCTATGTCATCCAAGAGTCCAACAGCGGTTTAGAGCTTGAATTGCTATATCAAGCATTAGCCGTCAAAGGTCACAATGCCAGTATTCACTATCTGCCCTTGGCCCGTACCTTCCATGAGCTCAAAGAAGGCAAACTCGATGGCATTATCAACATTAAAGACGGCATGGTTGATAAAGTCTTTTACTCAGATGTCGCCATCCGCTACCAAAACTGCGCCATTAGCCTCGATGACAAAGATTTCACTATCAATAGTGTTAAAGACTTAGACGGTAAGAAGGTGGTTGCCTTCCAACGCGCTTCGATATTGCTTGGGGAAGAATTTACCCAAATGACGAAGACCAATCCCAGTTATCAGGAACAGGCAAGACAGATACAACAGGTTTATATGCTGATGAAGCACAGGGCCGATGTGGTCGTGATGGATAAGAATATTTTTAAATACTATCTCAAGCAGGCATTTATCGAGGGGAAATTGACCGAGGCAGAAATCAAACAAGTGGCTATTTGCAATCGTATTTTCCCACCCACGGAATATAAATTTGCCTTCTTAAATGAACAAATTCGTGACGACTTTAATCTGGGACTGAAGCAAATCACCGAAGATGGAACACTCAACGCGCTACAGGAAAAATATCGACGTTTAGTGTCCCTAGATAATGAGGCTGAGGCTGCTAATACTCTGCTGGATCATTCAATTCTAAAGCATGATCCGCTCTGATCCTACTTAACGACTAGTACCGGACACTTAGCGAGTCGCACCACATCTTGACTCACATGGGGTTTTAAAAAGTCCATCAAGCTATTGCTACCATGACTGGCGAGAACCACCATGCCCACATCGGCGGCTTCGGCAAGAATTTCTTCACTGGCATCACCATGGCGAATGACAGGTTTGATGCTAAGGCCTGATTTTAATCCATGCTGCATCTCCTGCTGTAGACTTTGCATTTTCTCTTCAACAAATTTGGCGAGTTGTTGCTCTAATGTCGCAGGCGTCTCCACAGCCACACCATAAAAGTGAGCACTTCGCGCCGGGCTAACGACATGCAGTAAGCGGATATCCACCTGATAAAGATTTGCCATTTCAACCGCATATTTAAGAGCGTGGGCGGCAGTTGCCGAAAAGTCCGTAGGGCATAACACTTCTTGAGTACGCATAATCTTATCCATCACTTAGGTTGTTGCGCCCGATATTTGGGGCAAATAGCATCGCTTACAATCTGTATTTTATAGCAGTAAATCAGCACAAGCAGCTAGGACGTAAAATTAATTATGCTTTAGCAATCAAAAACAAAGGGCGCCTTAGCGCCCTCTTGTCAGTGCTTTAAACGCTATTTCACAACGAGTACAGGACAGGCTGCGCCATTGGCGACGGCTTCGGCGACATTGGTGTGTAAAAAGTGCGAGATACCCGTCCTGCCATGGCTGGCAATCACCACCATACCCACATCCTTACCATTTGCCTCTTCTAGAATCTGATCAACAGGATCGCCACGGCGAATAAGGGTGGTGATAGGTAATTCAGTCTTGAGTCCCTCGAGCAAAGCCTGCATTTTAGTTGCGGCGGCTTCTTCCATACTCTTAGCGAGTTCCTCTGGCGTGATCGCTAGGATCATGTAGTTTTCGTCACCAATGGGTTGCTCAACAACGTGTAAAATCTTTAGCCCTACATGGTATAGATTTGCCATTTCAATAGCATAACGTAACGCATGAGCCGCAGTTTCCGAAAAATCTGTGGGCCAGAGTATTTGACCTGAACGCATAATCTGTTCTCCTTAATGGCTAGTCATCGTTAAGCTCATCTTTGAGCCAAGTAATGGCATCCAGTTTATCGACAAAAAACTTAACCTCGGCCGGAGTGAACCAGTTTGCCAACTTTGCCATCACTTCCTGTAGAGTCGTTTTACCAACTATGGCAATTCGCTCAAAGTGGCGAACATGCTTAACCCCTAGTTTTAGATCGTCCCAAGCGGCTTGAAGTTCCCAACCATCGAGCTCAGTCACATCGACTAAGGCATAAATATCGGGATCTTTTACCCCAGCTAATGCGGCATCGAGCACAGGCACCATCACCTCGTAATCTTGATGGGTTAGGGTTCCAACCGCTTTAAAGGCAACAAAAAAATCATCGTCACCATAACGCTCAATGCCTACAGAAATTCCATGCTTTAACAATGTCATACTCACTCCTTGTTTAACAAACTACTGTTTCAGTGTAGAAGCTAACCCCGCAACAGGCCGTGATCTTGCTCATAAATACACCAGAACGCTTGCGAATGCTCACACTGTTCGCTAGGATAAACCGACTAATCAGTCGGTTTATTTTTTAAATAACAAACCGCGTTATTTCTATAAGACTTGCACTCGAGGGATCACTATGAATATGGCAACAGACCCAGCAAAAATCTCGCCACTCACCGAGTTACTCCAGCGCCAACGTGCAAGTTACTTGGCAGCCCCGAATCCCGATTACGCTATCCGTAAGGAACGCTTAACGCGCCTTAAGGCCGCCTTGCTCAAATTCCAACAGCCACTCGTCGAAGCGCTGTCACAGGACTATGGCCATAGATCGGTCGACGACAGCCTGATCTCCGACATTATGCCCGTGGTCAATAACATCAATTACAGCTTGAAAAACCTAAAGAAATGGCTCAAACCAAGCCCTCGCCATGCGGGCATCTTACTCGCCCCCGCCCAAGTGAAAGTGCATTATCAACCATTAGGCGTCATTGGCATTATCGTGCCTTGGAACTTCCCCGTTATGCTCTCTATCGGCCCCTTAGTCACAGCTATTGCGGCGGGTAACCATGCCATGCTCAAACTCTCGGAATTCACCCCAGCGACCAATAGCGTCATCAAACAACTACTTGCTGAGGTATTCGAAGAGTCCCATGTTGCCGTAGTCGAGGGCGAAGCCGATGTGGCTGCACAGTTTTCAGCCCTACCCTTCGATCATCTGCTGTTCACCGGTTCAACCACTGTCGGTCGCCATGTGATGCGCGCCGCCGCCAATAACCTCACGCCAGTGACTCTCGAACTGGGCGGTAAATCGCCAGTGATTATCGCCCCCGATATGCCACTTGAGATAGCAGTAGAACGAATGATTTATGGTAAGTGTTTGAATGCTGGACAAATCTGTGTAGCACCTGACTATGTGCTTTGTCCTAAGGCTAAAGTGGCAGAGTTTATCCAAGCCTACCAGACAAAATTCCAAGCCATGTACGGTGATATTACTCACAACAAAGACTATGGCAGTATTATTAATGCCCGCCAGTTCGAACGCTTAATGACCGTGCTCGAGGATGCGAAAGCCAAAGGGGGTAAAGTGATTTCCGCCTCGAATGACGCGATAGATAGCCAGAATCGTAAACTCGCCACTCAGCTAATTACTGACACCAATGAAGATATGCTATTGATGCAAGAGGAAATCTTTGGTCCATTGTTGCCAGTAATTGGTTACGACAGTTTAGATGAAGCCATTAGCTACGTTAACCTTCGCGCCCGCCCCTTAGCCCTGTATGTGATGAGCTTTGATGAAGCGAGCCAACAAAAAATCCTCAAGCAAACCCATTCAGGTGGTGTGTGTATCAATGAAACAGTGTTCCATGTGGCGGCCGATGATGCTCCCTTTGGGGGTATTGGCCCATCGGGCATGGGGCATTACCACGGCAAAGAAGGATTCCTCACCTTTAGCCACGCCAAAACTGTGCTCAGCCGGGGTCGCTTCAACACGGGGAAGTTTGTCCATCCTCCCTATGGCACTTTTATCCAACGTATGTTGATGAAATTGTTTTTACGCTAATAAGGCCGCTTGAGGAGTTGTTATGCCAAGCTTGTTACCACCAAATTCAGCCACCAAACCTATGACAGATAAACGCCAGGCCATACTGGACACTGCCTTGATATTATTTGTCGACCAAGGGTTTCATGGCACCTCGACCGCATCCATTGCTAAGCAGGCGGGCGTTGCCACAGGTACCCTCTTCCATCATTTTCCGACCAAGGAAGCACTGATGGAAAACCTATTTCTCACCATCAAACAAGAATTTGCCAATACCTTGTTATCAAAGGTTGGTGAAGGGCAAGATCTTAAGCACAATGCCGAAACGCTCTGGCAGAGTGCGATCGATTGGTCGATACAAAACCCAGTCAAGCAATTGTTTTTTCAGCAGTATTCTATGTCACCGCAAATTGCAGCCCATGTTCGAGAGCAGGCGATGAACAGCATCCTAGGTTTTATCGCGCAATTGATAAAACAGGGGCAATTGATGGGATTGATTGCACACTATCCCATTGATTTAATGCTTGAAAACTGTCACGGACAATACTTGGCCGCCACGCGTTTTTTTATTGATAACCCTGAATTTGGTAAAGATAAAAAATATCGCGATGCCAGCTTCGCCCTGTTTTGGAAGGCGTTACAGGCCGATTAACCATAAAAAAACCGAGCCAGACATGTCGCAGGCTCGGTTTTTATTATCGCAATGATTAACCTTGGCTCAACTCCGGCTGCCTTTCAGCAGGCTGCGCCACTTGTGCCTGATTCCAATAACCTTGCTTAATGCCCTTATCAATCAACTCGGAAACCGCTAATTCGATGGCCTGCAACACGCAAAATTGCACGGGTTCGTTCGTGGTAAAACCGACTTCCGCTTCGGCCAGACGGTTTAAACTGGTATAGCGGAATAAGCCCGCGCGCATCTCCTGAGATAACACCCTTTTACTGGTGGAAACCGACATCATCACCTTACCCGTGTGCACATCGACTGCGCGCAGATAAATAGTGACGAGATCCTCACGGTACATTTCCGAGGCGCCGATACCATAGTATTCCACCCCTGTGCCGCCGGTGCTGGTGTTGGTCTCGTAACTGATAATTCCGCCTTCTAACAGCAATCTCGCCGTCGATAACACAGGGATATCATCGCCCTTAGTGCTGTTTTGTTTGTTGCTGATCTTGCGCTCAGTTAATAGGTTTTGCAGGCCTTCACGCTCAACGGGCGTAAACCATTTCGAGTCGAGCAAGGTTTGCATTAGCATAGAGGTTGCCCCCTGCGTGACCGCTGTGGAGAAGGAACTCACATTTGCCTGAGGCTTATATTGGCCTGTTTGATCGCGAAAGGAATAGACCGCAACTGGAATGGGAAACTTAGGCCCAGGTTGACTCTGTAGCGCCTTCATCACCTCACTCACAGGATTAACCTGTGCGGGCGTGATATTTAAGTCAGGCTTAGGGATTAGGCTACAGGCGGACATGCTCAGCAGCATAGAAGCGATCAGAATGAAACGTGCCATTAGTTTCCGCCTCCAAAGGTGGGCATTTCAATCACTGTCACTTCGCCGGTTTCGAGGTTAGTGATGGTCAGCATCACCCCAGTGCCAGTGGAAGCTACTTCGATACGAAAATCACCAGTATCGTACACCCCATCGGTGATCTCCCCATCTGCCACACCGCGGGTGATGGAGTTAATGATGTTACGTTCTAAGGATTCCTTAAAGCGGGTAACAAAGTCCTTCTCGGTCGAGCTGGCTTTATTATCGTTTTGTGCCTGCGCTTTATTTAGCAGAAAGGAGCCATTGAGCGGACTACCGCCAAAGCTGGGATTCACGGGGGTATAGATTAATTCGGTTGCTTGGCTTGTGCATGTCATGCAGAGCACGGCAAGAGAAAGTAACGTCCTGTAACTCATTATTATTACCCTAATAATCGTCCGATGTTCCTGAAAAATCACCCGTAATGGCATTAGCTCGAACCTGAGCCAAGTAATCAATGGTCAGCAATATGGCCTGCTCTGCGCTTTCCTTAATCGGATTGGCGCGGCGGCCAAAGTGCGTGGTATAGATGCGAGTGCCGTTGACCTCTAAAGTTAAAACCGTGCCCGCCTGCGGAAACACAGTCTCATATAAAGTCACATTAAAGCCTTGGGTAAAGGGCAATTCGCGCCAATAACTTGAATAGTAAAAGCCAAAATCCTTACCAAAACGAGTTAAGGTTCTATCTATTACTAATCCACTAATTTCAATGTCATCGTCGGCCAAAACACTGGGGGAACTGACAAACAGCAAGGAGCACAAGATGCAGACAAACAACCGCTTTATTAACGATCTCACTTTCCTCTCCCTGTTGATGAAGCCCCATCCGCGATGTCCAGAGTCTAACTAAGGACCAAATCGCTTAGTCCTCAATCATCATTTTCGCTTACGCAGGGTAACAGGACAGCGGATCCTTCGTCATCAGAGGGAGGGGGAAATTAGCCCGAAAAGCTAAGGTAAAAACCGCAAAATAGCCCATTTGGGTAATACATTCGGCGGAGGAATGAAACCTCTTGATACAGAATCAAACACAGCTTATTGAGGTAACCAGAGTTGAACTGACAGGCCGCCATCGGTGCGATTATGCATGCTAATGCTGCCATCATGGGCTTCGATAATTTCACGGCAAAGGGGTAGGCCCAAGCCGGTACCCGATTGTTTGGTTGAGTAAAAGGGCAATAGGGCTTGCTCTAATACTTCCTCGGACATACCGCTACCACGGTCTTCTATCTTGATACTAAAGCCAGCGCCATCGACCAGCGTTTGGTAGCGAATGGAGAGCGTGACTTGATCGGCATTGGAGCCGGATTCATGGGCATTTTTCAGTAAATTCAGCAGAACTTGCTCCATTTGCCCTTGGTCGAAATAGCCCATTTCAAGGGGGAACTCATTGGCTAAGGTAAAGGGATAATGTTGGGTTAAATGCTCGATAAGCTGCTGCCATGCGACTTGACGCCGCTGCGGTAAAGGCAGTTTAGCAAAGCGGGCATAATTGAAAATAAACTGGCTCAAGTGATTAGTGCGACTCTCAATAGTATCGAAAATCAGCTTTAATTTTGGATTATCGAGATCCTTGGTCAGTAAACGCCCAGAGTTCACCATGGAGGCAATAGGCGCAACGGAATTATTCAGCTCATGGCTGATAATGCGGATCACTTTCTTCCATACCGCCACTTCCTGACGATTGAGCTCGCGAGTCATCTGTTTGAGTAAGATTAAATTATGCTGTTGGTTATTCAGTAAAAACTGGCCACGGCTCAGATACCAAGTCTCGGTATCATCTTCGCCCATGGTAAACAGGCCGCTCTTTTCCTGCTTGAGGGCTAAGGTAAGGGCTTCGGGTAAGTCTTGCAACAGCTTATCGAGGCTTAAGCCTTCCATCTTGCCTTTAATATGAAAAAGATGCCGCGCCGCATCGTTGGCATACATGAGTTTTTGGTGGTCGTTAAACAGTAACATCACATTTGGTGAGCTTTGAATCACCTTATCCAGCAGCAATTCTCGCTGATAAATATATTGTCGCTCTTGGCGCAACTTGGCGGCCGAATCATTAAATAACTCAGCTAAAGCCTTGAGTTGTCCCTCACCATTTGCCGGAATGCTCACGCTAAAGTCATTGTCGTTAAAGTTGAGTAATCCAACCTCCAAGGCATTGAGACTAAGGGCTAAATGCCGAGTAAACCAAGCAACCCCGAGCGCACAGCTTCCGCAGGCAAGCAGTAATATGAATAGCCATTCAGTGATTGGCGGCGTGGACTCAAGCTCGTGTTCTAACTTCAATTTAGGAAGCGAGATAGGTTCCGCGGGGGGCGCTATGGGTGGCACTTCAGGATGGATTGAAGGACTAAAGAGTCCGTCTTTAAGCTGCTCGAGTTTATAGAGCTTAATTTGCAGTTGTTCTTGCTTAAGCTGCTCCAGCTTTTGCAATTCATGCTTAATCTGCTCGGCCCTTAAACGCTCCTGTAATGGCATAGTTTGTTGTAATTTCTCGTTATTTTTAATCGCTGCTTCAACAGTCTCTTGAAGTTTATCTACATCGAGGGGCGGTATATTAATATCGGGGAGCTTGATGGGCGCAGGCATTTCAACGGGTGAAATAGACGGACGATAGCTCACAGCACCTAAGGTCAAGAGCACACCAAAGGCGCAACAAATGGTTGAATAAATGATTAATTTTGTTCGCAGTTGCACCTAAACTTCCGCCTAATACTCAATGTTTATCATGCTATGGCTATTTTTCTAGACCGAACTTATCCATTCGGCGATACAAGGCTTGCCGACTCAAGCCCAAGGATTTGGCCACTCGCGCAATCACCCCCTTGTGTTGCCTTAGGGCAGTTTCAATCTGTTCACGGCTAACATCCATAGTGTCGCTCGAATCCAGTTGAGCAGGCACCTCATGATGCGAACCTTTTATCTGCGGTTCAATCGGTGCCACTGCGGGCATAGTTCGTCCAAACGTCATAGTACTTATTGCACTAGATTGGCTCCCATGTGCTGGCGCTAAACCAAAGTCAGCTTCGGTTAACACTCGGCTTTGGGCCAACAGCGCCGCACGTTTACAGGCATTTTCCAACTCTCGCACATTACCCGGCCAGCGGTGCTGTAACAGGGCTTGCTGCGCCGGTTTACTCAGGCTAAAGCCCTCGCCAACAAAATGCTTCACTAAGGGCAAGATATCATCAACGCGTTGATTCAGTGGCGGTAAGGCCAACTCAATCACATTCAAGCGATAGAATAAGTCCTCACGGAAACGCCCCTCGGCAATATCTTGGGCCAGGTCGGCGTTGGTCGCACTGATCACCCTCACCTTCACCTTTAGGGTTTTGTGGCTGCCTAAACGTTCAAACTCCCCCGTTTGTAATACCCGTAGCAATTTCACTTGGCCCGAGAGCGGTAAATTGCCAATTTCGTCCAAAAACAGGGTGCCGCCATCGGCCGCTTCAAAGCGACCAATACGGGCCTTATTAGCGCCGGTAAAAGCGCCAGCTTCGGCACCAAAGAGTTCGGCTTCGAGCAACTCCATTGGCAATGCGCCCACATTAACCTTGATAAAAGGTTTGTTTTTTAAGGGAGAATTGGCGTGGATAATATCGGCAAGCTTGTCTTTACCCGCACCATTGGGGCCTGTGATCAACACAGACACATCGGAGCGCGCCAGTTGCAAGGCTAAGTCGATACAACGTTGCATGGCGCCACTGCCAAACACAATTCCGCAAAGATCCGCATCATCGATCGCCACCTGACGCTGGGAGTTGACCCGTTCTAGCTGTTGATTCGCACGGGCAAGTTTATATAACGTGATTAAATTAGTGATACTGTTGAGTAGCTTAGCATCATCCCACGGTTTACCCATATAATCGGCTGCGCCCGCTTTAACTAATTCGACAGCGGTTTCGAGCTGAGTCCAAGCCGTCATCAGGATGATCGGCAGATCAGGCTGACGTTCACGCAACGCATAAAACAGCTGTCGTCCCTCTTCCCCCGAGGTGGTATCACGGGTGAAGTTCATATCTTGGATAACCAAATCAATATCTTGGGTTGCAATCAAACTAAGGGCATCTTCGGGCGTATGAGAAGTCAACACCTGATAACCATTGATCTCCAGCATTAAGCCTAGGGCCTGGCAGATGGCATGGTTATCGTCGACAATCAGAATAGTGTCCATGTAGGCATGTGCGTCCTGAGTAAAACTATTAACCCTTAAAGTAACAAAAAGTGCAATAGCATCCTACTGTTATCGCACTTAATGCCCTTCATCTTATTTAAACACTGCGTGTAGCTGTCGCCGGAGAAATCTTAGCGGCCTTGCGTGCCGGTAAATACACTGCAAGGGTTGTCACCGCAAACAATCCCACCACAGTCGCCAATGGATAGACTAACTCCAGCATCGGCAGGCTATAGAGGCTCATCAATTGCTGGCCTAACTGAATGGCTAACAGCACACCAATGCTACCGCCAAGCAAACAGAGCAAATAGTTCTCCACCAGGAAGTAGCTGATAATATCGCGCTTTTTCGCCCCTAACGCGCGGCGAGTGCCGATTTGCTTAGTGCGGCGCTGGATATTGAACATCACCATGCCCGTCACCCCAAGAGAGGTGATTAGCAACAACAATACCACCATCATGGTCAACACAGTTGCCATTAACTCATGGTCACGGTAGGCCTCGATACGACGCTCGGGCATAGTTGTAAAGCCTTCGACCACGCGGCTCGGATATTCCTTATGTAGCAGTTTGGGGATAACGTCTTTTAGGCGAGCCATATCACTCGACTTAGCTCTCACTAAATAGCGTTTATAGTCAGCGGGGTAATTCACCGACAATACTGAGCTAAACTCCAGGTTTTTGTTATCCACCCACGCCGTTTGTAAGCGCTCCAGCACCCCAATCACCACAAAGTGCTGCGTGCCCATATATACGCTTTTGCCGAGCGCAGTTTCATTCGGCCATACCTTATCGGCAAAGGCTTTAGTGACGATCATCTTGCCACCGTCTTCTAGCAACTCGGTAGTCATCTCCTGGGGATAGAAGTTACGTCCTTCTACTAATTTCAGCCCTAGGGAGTTGATGAAATGCTCATCACTCATATACATGCCCGTATTGGGCGTGGATTTAGCACGCTCCTCAGGCCCCAAGGTAAAGTTACTCGACCAACCGCCACCGCTCAGGGGAGCCATAGAAGTAGGTGCAACATCGATAACACCAGGGATCGCACGGATGATCTCTAAATCTCGCTTATCCTGCGCGACTAAATCCGTCGATTTGTCGAAATGATAAATACTGAAATCGAAGACTTCGCTTTCAACGATTCCCGAGTCACGGGCCATTAAATTCAAGCGCTCGGCGATAATAAAGCTGGCATTGGCGACGATAGCCACAGATAAAATGATCTGTAATAACAGCAACAAGGGGCCGCTTTTACTGCGTAATAAACTGCTGAGAATAGGTTTGATATGTAACATATTGCCCCCGATTATTGGCTCTTAAGATAAACACTTGGGTTAGTCGTGCACACACGCCACGCGGGGTAGATGCCAGCCACCACAGCCGCCAAAATCGCGATCAAAGGCGCTATCAACCACATGCTGGTATCGAGGTGAGTTAAAGACGCCTCCAAGTCAAACTTCTTCGTCAGCAGCATCAGTGAACCCCATGCCCATGCCAAGCCAAGTAAACCGCCGAATAATCCCATTAAGGATACTTCCACCATATGTTGGGCAAAGATCTGCCCTTGGCTGGCGCCAATAGCGCGGCGCACGCCGATCTCGGGAGCGCGACGTAAAAACTTAGACAGTAATAGGCCTAACATATTGACTAAACAGACAATTAAGAAGAGCGCACTGAGGCCAACCAGCACCTTGTTATCCTCCGGCACCACTTTATTTATAGCTAACCATTGCTCTACATTGGACAACTGCACATCGGCCTTAGGTGAGCTAAAGCGGCCTAATTTCTTTTGTTGCTCAATATATTGGCGCACCCACTGACGGTACTCAGCAACTTGCTCAGGCGTATCCAGCTGCACCCATAATTGCGT
Organism: Shewanella sp.; assembly: GCF_047975355.1. Classification (GTDB taxonomy): domain Bacteria; phylum Pseudomonadota; class Gammaproteobacteria; order Enterobacterales; family Shewanellaceae; genus Shewanella. Next base: position 16,015 of record NZ_JBKEDJ010000059.1, read on the forward strand.
CCAAAGCTTTTCTGAGGTTAAACGCTGCGCGTAGTTATTGATGCTCTCATAGTTCCAGCCATTGGTATTACCCCAACTGGCATACTCCTCAATCGGCGCTAAGCTATAGGGCACAAACAAGGTATCCACATTGCCAAAGGCACCGTTGTTAAGGTCGTAATAATTTGGGCTCGGCGCCCAAGGCTTAAGCACCCCGACCACTTGGTAAGGTTTAGCATTGAAATAAATCGTCTTGCCCACACTATTTTGACCCGCGAACAGCGTCTTATTCAGTTCATCAGTCAATACCACTTCGTAGCGAGCGTCCCTATCGACACTGTCATCCCACGCCTGACCATATTGAAACTCGAGACCAAACATTGGGAAGAAGTCATTATTGGTCACACGTACCCGAGAATGCAGCACAGGTAAAAAAGCTGGATCTTCGGTTTGCACTGCGCCGCCTGTACGGAACATTGAGGTTTGCAGTTTTGGAATATCGCTCTTGAGTAAGTTAAAGCCATCTTGATAGGTGATCTGTGGATCGAAACGATCCCAAATATCTGGGCCTTGGCTCCAAAGCTGCACCGCAAACAGTTGGCCAGATCTCTCCCCCGCAGGGTTGGTAGACATCATTTTATAGATGTTGAGTGTGGTAATAGTGATGCCAATACCGATGGAAATCGCCATGATCATCAATGCCGACAACATGGGCGTTTTTTTAATGCTACGCCAAGCTAAATCTAAGTAATAGAAGAACATAACCGCTCCTAGCCTTGGGCGTTAGCAACCAGTTTATCGACACTGCCGTGGCTTGCACTGCGGGCCGCATTGGGCTGATACATAGTAAAATCGCATACTTGACCATCGACAATTTGGATATTGCGCTGGGCACGGCGAGCCAGTTCAGGGTCGTGGGTAACCATGATGATGGTGGTGCCCGCCTGATTAATATTCTCCAATAATTCCATCACTTGGCGCGCCATTAAGCTGTCGAGGTTACCCGTAGGTTCGTCGGCGAGCAGAAAACGTGGCTCTCCTGCCAGCGCGCGGGCAATCGCCACCCTTTGTTGCTGACCGCCGGATAATTGGGTCGGCAAATGCTTCATCCGCGCGCCTAAGCCCACTTGCTCTAAGGCTTGATCCACGCGGCGTTTACGCTCCTTGGCACTAAAACCACGATAGCGCAGTGGCACCTCAATGTTTTCGGCTAAGTTGAGATCGGGGATCAAGTTAAAGCCTTGGAAGATAAAGCCAATCTTCTCGTTGCGTACGGCGGCACTCTTGTTATCACTGAGGTTGGAGACATTGATCCCATCTAAAAAATAATCCCCATGGGTGAAGCCTTCGAGTAAGCCCGCGATATTTAAGAAGGTGGTTTTACCTGAGCCAGAAGGCCCTGTTACCGCCACAAACTCGCCCTCATTCACCTCAAGGTTGAAATCCCGCAGCGCGTGGGTTTCGACTAAGTCCGTTTTAAAAACCTTGCTGATATTCTTCATTGATAACATTTTAATTTCCTTGATTAATTTTTATCTTTGCGCGCAAACGGCTTATAAAACGCGCCAGTATTCTTTATCTTTAAGCGGTAACGGCTGACACAAAGCCATTACCCCGCAAAACGGCCCATCACAACCCCACTCAAGGCATCGAACAACCCATTGAGACAGGCGAATATAAAGTTCACACTTTCCATCGAGACCTCGCTCACCAGACGCACTTCCTCAAGCGGATTAGTCCATTCCAAAATATTTAAACCGAGGAAAAACCAGCTATTGGCCTCACCTATGCTTAGCTCCACCGCCACCACGAGTAGGGCTAAGGCCAGAACGCCAAACAATTTGGATGACATCAGCAGACCGAGATCAAAGCTATTAGTACGCATAATGGACTCCTTTTGCACCATAGCCGCAGACTTTTTAGCCATCACGGCGTTAATACCTTCAACTTGATTAATAAGTAATTTTTGACTATCGGTCATCAATGCACTTTGACCTGTTCGGCATGGTTGAAGGGTTCTATACTGGAGATCACCCATTCGTCACCCGCTTTACCGCCTTCAATCACTTCTACCTGACTCATGCTGGTACTGCCGAGCTTAATGTCACGGCGGGTGGCGATATCGCCTTCGATTTGGTAAACCTCATCGCCGCCACCGCTGCTCATAAAGGCGCCCTTTTTAACCATCAACACATTCGCCCTGTGTTCGAGTAACACTCTGGCGGAGATACGTTGGTTTTGGCGCAGTTTAAGACCTTCGCTCTGGGGAAATTGCACTCTGGCTGTGACTTCACGGTTACGCACTTCGGGGGAAATCGAGGATAACTTGCCCATGAGTTTGGCCTCACCGAAGCTCAGTTCGACCTCCATTCCGAGTCCTAACTCGTCTGCATAGGATTCAGGCACCGCCAACTCGGCCTCATAGGCGCTTAAGTCGACCACGGTTAAGATAGGTTGATTGGCGCTCAAACGCGTCTTTTGCTCGGTCAGCCAGTTACCAATAATGCCGCCAACGGGCGCCTTGATATTTAAGGCTTCGACCTGACGCTCAAGCTCACGCACTGCTAACTGTTGGCGCTCCACTTCGAGTGCTTTATTTTTGACTTCGAAGCTCAAGGTATCTTTAGTTAATGCAGCGTCCTGCAATGCATGCTCAAATTTCAACTTAGCTTTATGCAGATCATCCTTACCTTTTTCATAGTCGATCTGACCAATAAGTTGACTTTGAATAAGCAATTCGCCACGACGACGCTCACGCTCGGCCGCTTCCAAATCCACCTTTGCCATATCTAAGGTTTGATTCACTTGTAATTGGTTACGTCTAGCGTCCAGCTTGGCACGATCAAGGGCGCTCTCTAAACTCGCTAAGAGGGATTTCGCCTGCTCTAATTGATTGGTTAGCCTTGGACTATCAAGCTTGGCCACAACATCGCCTTTGTTGACGCTATCACCAGGATTGCTCAGTAGCGTCACTGTACCTTCTTCTGTGCTGTAGAGGATCGGCGCATTGGCCGCCACTATCTTGCCCGTGGTTGCCACATCTCGAGTCAGGGTGCCAACATGCAAGGTTGCAGTAGTAATCTCGCTGCGACTGATGGATTGGCTCACTTTATCGCTACCAAAACTGGCCCACACTAAGGCGCTGACTAATAAAGTGCAGCCGCCAATGATCAGAGGCAACTTAAGGCGTTTGGCGGTCGATGGCACAAGGACGGTATCTTGGCCGCTGGTATCTTTAATCATGGCGTTTCTCGCTCCCCTGTCGGATGGCTGAATATGCCCATCGCAACGGACACTATTAAAAATCGATATCCTGTAATAGCAACGCCTATGCCAATACCACAAAAATACATATTTTCAATAAGTTATTAATAATTCAGAATAAAAGTGTCCGCGGACACAGGGAGTTTTATTAAAAAGTGTCCGCAGGTTTTCGGCAAAAGTGTCCGCTGGAGAGAAGTTTATAAGACTGAGGGGAAGGCTGAGCACGGGGGCTCAACATGCGTTAACACTTTTATTGGTGAAATGGCTGAGTTTCCCTTTACAGCTAAAACCTTGCCACATAAGATCCTGCCACCCTCGCAGCAGAAACATTCAACAAGATGAATCGCCCTATGACAACACTCACTATTACTCGTCCTGACGATTGGCACATTCACCTAAGAGACGGCGCACAATTAAAAGACACGGTTCGCGATATCAGCCGCTATATGGGCCGCGCTATCGTCATGCCTAACCTGGTTCCTCCCGCTATCGATACCGAAACTGCATTGGCTTATTACGATCGTATCAAGGCGCAAGTGCCAGCAGGCTCGCAATTTGAGCCCTTGATGGTGTTATATCTCACCGACAAAACCAGCCCAGAAGAAATCCGTAAAGCCAAAGCTTCGGGCAAAATCGTTGCCGCTAAGCTCTACCCAGCGGGTGCGACCACCAACTCGGATTCAGGCGTGACCGATTTGAAGAACATCTACCCCGCCCTCGAAGCGATGCAGGAAGTGGGCATGTTGTTCCTAGTGCATGGTGAAGTCACTGATTCATCTATTGATATTTTCGACCGCGAGCGGGTATTTATTGAGAATATCCTCAGCAAAATAGTGGCCGATTTCCCTAAGCTTAAAATCGTTCTCGAGCATATCACCACTAAGGATGCGGTCGATTTTGTCACTCAAGCCTCTGACAACGTGGCTGCCACGATCACCGCGCACCACTTGCTCTATAACCGCAACCATATGTTGGCTGGCGGTATTCGTCCGCATTTCTATTGCCTGCCGATTTTAAAACGTAATACCCACCAGCAAGCGCTGTTAGGTGCCGCGGCCAGTGGCAATAAGAAGTTCTTCCTCGGTACTGACTCTGCGCCACACGCAAAGGATCGTAAAGAAGCCGCCTGTGGCTGCGCGGGTTCTTATACTGCCCATGCGGCAATTGAGCTATACGCCGAAGCCTTTGAATCGGTCAATGCGCTGGATAAATTAGAAGCCTTTGCCAGCTTCAACGGTCCAGATTTTTATAATCTGCCCCGTAACAGCGATACCATCACCCTAGTGAAAAAATCTTGGGATGTGCCAGTAAGTTACCCACTTGGCGACAACAATGTTGTGCCCATTCGCGCTGGTGAAAAAATCGATTGGCAGGTCGAGTAAACAGGCCTTTTGACGTGATAAACGGTGAGCCTGCCGTTTATCGAGATCGAAACCGTTAAAAGTCGCCTCAGGGCGACTTTTTTATAGCCAGCAGATAAAGCCATAACCTATTATCTTTTAAGAGAAAATGTATGCATGCACGGAAGTTACTGAAGCAGTTTACCTCAAACCTATTGCTAGCCACAACACTATCTTTCAACACTTTTGCCGCCGATGAACTCTCAGGTGTCTGGCAAGGAACGCTAGGTAAAAGCAGTGTTAGAGTCTGCTTTAACCAGTACGGCAGTGGCAGTTACTACTATCAACGCTACTTAACTCCAATACAACTCGAGCGACAAAACGGTATTTGGAAAGAAGAAAACAACACCGGAAACTGGCAGTTCGATAGCTCAACGGCGCAGCAACTCAGCGGCCATTGGTTTAAAGATGGTTCGGACAAATCGTTGCCCATACAGCTTGAGCGCCAAATCAGCCCCGATAATCAAGATGACTGCAGCGCCGATGCCTACAATCTGCCGCTTGAAACCAAACCTTCACTGAGCCGCGGAAAATGGCAACCTTTTCAAACCATCAAATACCGTCCGCTGACCTATGGCACCGAAGTCGGCATCGAATTTAACGGCCCACAAAAAGGCATTCCCGCCATTAATCAGTGGCTTGAGAAAAAGCTCACCGATGATGCGCAGCTGGCACATACCTTTGATACTCGCCGCAGAATGCTGTCTCAAATGGGCCATTTTGTGGCCGATGAGACCTATGCTGAACCGATTTTCCTCAATCAACATTGGCTCAGCGTGCGCTTATATCGCTGGGCGGCGGGTTTTGGCGCTAATGGGATCAGCCAAGAGTTTGTCAGCTTCTCCCTCGCCGATGGTAAACCTTTCCATCCTTGGCAGTGGTTTATCGCCGATAAGCCCACGCAAACCTTGCCAGAAAGCATGAGTTATCAGCTCCCTCCTGCACTTAAGGAAAAGTTGTTTGCCAATGCGGCACCAGATGCCGAATGCCCAAGTGCCGACTGCTCTGGGTATTTTCAGCTCACCCTCGAGGCGAATGGGATTAAGTTTTGGGAAATACCCCGTGGCGATGGATGTGAACAGGAGTTTGTCTTAACCCCTCAAGAAGCCATGCCCTTTGCCACACCTTGGGGACAAACGCAGCTTAAGCTATTGGAGTAATAGCATTTAATATAGATTCATCATTAATCGCGATAGCGGGAAAGCAGGCTAAGATAACGATAATAAGCGTTGAAAGCCCTTTCTCGTTAACCTTAACGGGCTCACGTCTCTTGTCAGACTCAGCCCCTATTTTGAAGGAAGATAGCTTGAGCCAGCAAATGCCCCAAATAGCAGAACAAACAGCAACAGCCGAAGCCTTAGTGCAAGCCCAGTTAGTCGCCTATAACCAACATGATCTTGCAAGCTTTGTCGCGCTCTTTAGCGATGATGTCTGTATCTATCGCCCACCTGTAACTGAACCAGTAATTCGAGGTAAGGCAGCCTTTAGTGATTTCTATCAGAATGAACGTTTTAACTTGCCGCATCTGCACGCCGAGATCCTCAATCGTATGGTGGTCGGCAATAAAGTGGTCGATCACGAACGGATCAGCGGCATCCGCGAGGAGTCCTTTGAAGTCATGGTGGTCTTTGAAGTATCCAATGGCCTTATCCAAGCGATGTGGAGCTTTGCAACTAACGGATAAAGCTTGCAAACGAACAGCTTTGAGCAGCAAGATCCGATTGCAAGGGCATTAGGCTGCCAAAGTGCTCTTCGCTGCACCGAAAAATGTTACGCCTATCCCATATTTAGTTTAGGCATCTCCTTTTCGTGTGATATCAACGGATTCTGTGAAGCGCACGACTGTCCCTTTATCACAAAATACCTTAGGGTTATTGGCAATAGCCAAAAGGGCGAAACACTCCATGCCCTTTCACTTTCCCCAACAATAGGAATTGCTGATGTCTGATAACCAACAAGCCTTTTACGAACGTGCCACCGAGATGATTAAGCTCGCGAACCAGCAAAACCAAAACACCGAGATCCAAACCGGTGAGGTCAGTGCTTCCTTTATGTGGGCCGTCGCCCGCTACAACGCTTGGTTTGGCTCCACCAGCTTTGAAAGCAAAGAACAAATGCAGGCCAAGAAGCAGGAAATGATGGATTACTATATCGAGCGCTATAAAGAGATGATCGATGCCAATCTTGAAGACTATATCGAGAACTTCGACCACTACCGCGCTACACAAAAATAACCACTGAACAATACGCCCCAATTGCCAAAGGTGATTGGGGCGTTTTTATTGATATCTTCTAGTGACCACTGCTGGCGTAAAACCATACAAAAACCAGATAAAAAACGAGTGCTATGTATCCAAGGGAAATCAGTAGATTCAATTTCCAGAGATTTAACCAGAAATAGCCTGTGAAATAAGTTCGTGTTCTGATGTCCTGGTAAAACAATGCAATTGAAGAAGGTACCAACATCAGCGCAGAGCAACCCAGCATAGGCAATACCATAAACAGGAATCCTAAACCTACCGCACCAGCGGATGCTCCCGACGTTTCGCTATCAACAGACGCGAGCATAACGCTAGCCAAAATAATCCCTGTCACAGCCAGCATAAACCCCAAAAGTTGTAGCGTTCTCATCTTCATCCTTAAATATTAAGCCAACACAACCTCAATCAAGCGAGCAGCTAAATCTAGCGGATTTTGCGATTAGCTTTATATGCCAAAGGCAAAATCATACTCGACTAACTGCTAGTCTCTCTACTCCGTTGATTTGGGATATACGGTTTTTGCTAACACGCTGGGAGAGCTACTTGAATCCATAACTTTATTTCTCTTCAACCTAAGCCAAGACAAAGTTTACGGAAATGCACTTATGTAGGAGTCGATAATTTGCGGAAGAAAAAACGAGAAACAGAGATATTTCAACGGGATTGATGGGTAATTTTCGCTAGAGAAAACTCTAGCAGATAGATGTTTACAAGCCCAAGAGGGGCAAATAGGATTATTTGCCCCTCTCGCTATGACGCTGTGGCGAACAGCTTCTTACTTATGCGCAGCAAGAACAAAGATGATACATCGCCGTTATTGAGTGCATGTGTTTGTCGTTTGGCAGTCAGCAGCAGTCTGTCGCTTAAGCTGCTGCGCGTATTGCTCCGCCGCGGCTTTTGCCTTTCGAGCCTCTACCTTATGTTGCACATTCTCCACCAAGACCTTATCAAAGGTCTCCATCCCAAAATGGTCGGAGACATCCTGATAAATAAACCAAGATGCACAGGCGACAATGCCATAGGTCATTAGACGTAACATGGTATTTAAACCTCAACAATTGTATCAACAACAGCAATATAGCTGAGGTTTTTCATAAAGAAAACTGTCAATTTAATGGCTTAAAATTGTCAAATTACCACCATTAATCAATGAGATAGAAAAATGCAAAAGCCTTTAATTACATCAGTTTAGCCATTTGAGACAAAAATCAGGATTAAGCCGTCAAAATTGGATATGAACGTTTAAAAATGACTAATTATTTGACATGGTTTTTTAAGTGACAATAAATTATGTACTGCTTAACTAATGTCAGAAAATCGACGAAAAATCCATCAATCGTGATTTTTGACACTATAAACTAAACTTGGGCTAAAGCACTGCCTAAGTTGCTATTGGAGAATGGCTTTCTCGCCAGAACTGGAAGCACGACGAGTTAAGAGTTTAAACTCTCTGGATTTATCTCTGCCTCGATAAATTGAGCGACTGTTTTCAGCAATCGGCACCAAATAATGAATGTCGTAGGCGAGTTGAGTTAAGTATTCTCGACCAAGCTCACGATAGCGAGCAGATTCCTTTTCATTCAATTGGATCAAGTAGTTATAACCAAATGCACTCATACTGCAGTTGGCATCTAGATAAAGATCGCCCTCATGTTCAAACAAAAACCAGGCTCGATTCTCAGTATCCACCACTCTCATCTCAACTCCTTCGGTCTTAGATATTCACATCACTGTTAACCAACACCACGCCGTTAAAACGCTTGGAAGAAGACCCCAAAGGCGCTGAAAATCGCCACAAACCAAGACAATGAACGTAACGTGCCTTTGTTCAGTAGATACAAGATTTGATACACCACCCGCGCGACGATATGCACAACCGCTAACCACTCAGCAGTCGCAGTGACTTTGCCCGTGGCGATAACCGTCACTACGGCCAAACCAAAAATTAACAGGGATTCGAAGGCGTTTTGATGCCCAGCAAGAGCCCGCGCGCCAAACCCGGTTAATTGCGCCTGTTGAGTGCGCGGATGATGATTATCATAACCGCCCGCTTTTGCCATCGCCCAGGCGACGGGGCCTTTGGCCAGATACGGCAATAACATGGCGATAAATAAGCAAATGAGTAGTGTGTTCATATTGAAGAATTCCCATTGTTTTTGTTGTGTAAGCAAGCTTGCGGTTATTTCAGCAGATACATGCCCTCGCGGGCGGAACTGCTTAATTTAAAGACATATTGTCATAGCGTTAGTGTGTAGCGACAATGACTCAACAATCTGATGATTCAAGTATTTCAATATTCAACCCTTCTTCCACCGTTGGCGCTTGAAAGAAACTGCTCACATGCCAGTACACGACTTCAGTATCGAACTGGGCGCGTTCTGGCTCTGCCTCGCGGCGTATTGCCAGCCGGCTAAGACATAGATCATCGCTATGCTTAAGGTAAATGAGTCGATGGGGCGCCCCCGCGTCTAAGCTTAAGCTCAGTAACCAACGCCTTTGATTGAGGGTATTGGCAGGAAAATCCATGACCACAGTTAATCCGGCCTGTAGCAGTGCTTCAATATGGCGCTTCAGCAGCGGCTTTAGGCGTGCGGCGTAATAAATATAGGCATCAAAATCTTTAATTTCATTTGGATATAAAGTCGCTAGCCATTCATCTTCACTGATGAGCACGCAGCGTTCACCCTTGGCCAGTTCACGAGCTAAGGTCGATTTCCCCGCACCCATCTTGCCGCACAGCAGCACGAGTGTGCCCTTATCGCTGATTTCAGAATTGGCGCCTGAACTGATATCTACACTGACATTGATTGGTGTCGACATCTTTATCTCCTCCCCTTACACGCATTCCCTGCTGCAATAGACTATTAACGCACTTTAGTTACACGCTTTAGCTAACGTGCTTTATCCAAGGCATCACATACGGCTTTTACTCCGAGTAACGCTCTGGGCGTCGCGCGGTGCAATAAATCGGCATTTAATTGATAAATATGCTGATTTTTAACTGCGGGGATTTCGGCCCATTGGCTCCAATCTATGCCTTTGACATTGCCTTCCTCTTCGCTCTGTAAAATCACCTCGGGCAAGGTCAGTAACACATTCTCTAAACTCACCTGCGGGTAATCACTCGCCGCATCGTAAAAAACGTTTTTGCCATGGCAAACACCTATGATTTGCTGGATCCAACTGTTTTTCGCGATCGTCATTAAGGGCGTCGACCACAGCTGATAAAACACTTTTGGCTCGGATTTAGCGGCGTTCTCGCTGCGTAATTTCAGCAGCTGATTGCGATAATCAGCCGCCACTCGACTCGCCTGTTCAGTGCGCCCCGTCAGCTCACCTAATTCCTCAATTTCTTTGGCAATATCCTCAAGCGTCTTGGGAGAGCTGCTATAGAGTTTAAAACCTAAGTTTTTGAGTTGATTGATATCCTCGGCTTTATTGCCCGTGTCCCAGACCACAATCAGATCGGGATTAAGCTCTAATACCCGCTCAATCTGGATCCCATAATAACCGCCGATACTGGGAATTTTTTTCGCCGCTTCAGGATAATCCGCATAATCTGTCGCGGCCACAATCGACTCCCCTGCGCCAATGGCGTAGAGCATTTCAACCGCATGGGGCGAAAGCGCAATAATACGTTTTGCAGGCTCGGCCATCGCCGCTATGGGTAACAGCGCCAAGCTCAGACCGAGGGCAATAAAGCGTCGCATTAACATGATGTTCCTTATGATTTAATCGATGAATTCTTCTGGCCAGCCGAACTGCTCAAGGTAGGTCTGCAGGTTTTTAGGCCGATATTTAGGGTCTTGATCCCAGCGGGTTTTCACCGAGCGATGCAACAACACGGGCGCAACGTTAGGGTCGAGTGGGCGTAAATAGGACTGTTTGATCCGATAAAAACTGCGGCGCGAGTCGTGTAAGGTTGCCAAGGGATTAGGATGCAAACTCGCCGCTAAATGCGGCTCCACACTTAAATTAAACCGCTCTGCCTCGGCAATCATCCACGCGAGCGCATTATCAGATAATAAGGAGCCATCTTTATCAGGCTTGTAGCTGCCGCCAATATTACTATGAGCGCCAGCAAACCATACTTGCTGCATGTCCATATTATCGCGCACTTGCCAAATGGTGGGCTCAAAGTCGCTGCGGTGTTCGTCTATCGCCAAGGCATGGCGGGCAACACGCACATTACGGCCAATCTTAGTGTCGTAAAACTCGTCTTTATCTTCGAACAAGCCGAGAAACGAAATCGGGATCCCCATGGCGCCCACCGTATCCCACACGCCGACAAACTTAATCTCCCGCGATTCGTGGCTGTGCTGTTGTCTAAATTCAACGGATTTATCGCCGCTTGGGGCAAAGGGCGCGCTGCTTTTTTTATAGTGGTCAAAGGCTTGTTGAATAAGCCTCGCATCGGGACGCTTGAGGATGCCGCAATTATTGATAAGGCCACATAAACAGCGCACTGTGTATGCGCCTCGGCTAAAGCCAAACAGATAGATCTCATCACCAGGGGAATAGTTCTGCACTAAGTAGCGGTAACCATCCATGATATTTTTGTGCAGCCCACGCCCCGTCGCGCCGCCGATGGCTTGATCGTAATAGGAGCCAACGCCCCAGTCGTAAAAGACCTGCTGGGGTTTTCCATCGGCCGCCATCGGACTGATGGCCCGCGCCAGACGCAGCACATTAGTGGGAAAATCCACCTTAAGGTCTTTCTCTGGCCGATTCCAAGTTCCGTCGGCACAAATCACAATACGTTTATTCATCGCATCATCCTTGAGTTACCCATGCTACTCACGCTAACGGCTAAAGATAAAAACGCTAACGATAGTGACGCTAACGGATTTTACCGAGGAACAACAGCCCTAATGGGGTTTAAAGGACGGCTCGCGGTGTATAACCAATCCGCCTTAGCCGCGTTTTTTAATAGTCGAATCCCGGCTGCGCTTTAATGCCTGCTTCGAAGGCATGTTTAATCGGCTGCACTTCGCTAACCGTATCCGCCAGTTCGATAATCGCGCGGTGGCAAGCACGGCCAGTGATAATCACATGCTGCATCGGCGGACGGTTTTTCAGCGCCGTGAGCACCCGTTCCACATCGAGGTAATGGTAACTCACCATATAGGTCAGCTCATCGAGCATCAGGCAATCAATACTTTCGTCTTGAAGCAAGGCTTCGGCGGCTTTCCACGCCACGAGAGCGGCGGCAGTGTCCTTCTCTCTGTCTTGGGTTTCCCAGGTAAATCCGGTGCCCATCACATGAAAGGCCACGCCCGCACCTTCAAGTAGATTACGCTCACCGCATTCCCATGTACCCTTGATAAATTGCACTACCGCAGCTTTTTTGCCATGGCCGACCGCGCGGGCAACCGTGCCAAAACCTGAGGTCGACTTGCCTTTGCCATTGCCTGTGAGCACCAGCAGAATGCCTTTTTCTTCTTGGGCAGCGGCAATTTTAGCGTCCACACCCGCCTTCACTTTTTGTTGACGCGCCTTATGGCGTTCAGCCTTGATTTGAGCTTGTTCGGTGTCGAGCTGTTTGTCGTTTTCTGCTGTCATGATCTTCTGTTTATCCTACTGCTAACACTTATGCATTTATAATGGATGCGAGCTTTTGCATATCGAGGTGCTCGGCTAATACATCGGCCAAACGATTCAATTGTTGCTCACGAATTTCATTGATATCAATCGTTTGAGCATTCTCCAACCCTGCCCAATTAAGGACGAGCTGGCAGGCCTCTGGGCTGTCGAATAGCCCATGTAAATAGCTGCCGAGCACTTGCCCATCCTCACTTAAGCAACCATCGGCAAAAGATTTAATCATCTGGCTGTTCTCAGTTTTCAGCCATAGTGGGGCTGACTTTACCGCAGCGCTGAGATCAAGGCATTGGGGATCAAGGTATTGGGACTCACCGCAGTGGATCTCATAGCCCTTCACCTCTACTTGTTGCCCTTGCAGCGCTAAATGGCCTACGACCCTACGTAGCTGTTTTTCATCTTTAAATTCGGTGGTAATGGGTAAATATCCGAGCCCTTGGCTCACGCCGAGCGTGTCTTCAATCCCCATTGGATCGGCAATGCTTTCACCCAACATTTGATAGCCGCCGCAAATCCCCAGCAGCTTACCGCCGTAGCGCAGATGCTTGGCAATCTGCTTATCCCAACCTTGCTCCCGCAAAAAAGCCAAGTCAGCTCGGACATTCTTGCTGCCGGGTAAAATCAGCAGATCGGCGGCAATCTCCTGCGTCTGTGCTGTAGCCTGAGTTTGGAGCGACACATAATCAAAATCGATATCGGGGTGCAGCCTAAGCGGGTCAAAATCCGTGTGATTACTGGTGCGGGGATACACTAATACCCGCACCTTAAAACGGCTTTGTGCCTGCTTATTGGGCGAATCTATCAGCGCATCCTCTGCGTCTAAATGCAAATCATGCAAATAGGGCAACACACCCAACACAGGCTTTTGCGTATGGGATTCAAGCCAATCGAGACCGGATTGCAGCAAGCTGATATCGCCGCGAAAGCGATTGATCACAAAGCCTTTTACCCTAGCCTGCTCGGAGGGAGAGAGCAGTGCTAAGGTTCCCACCAAATGGGCAAATACCCCGCCTTTATCTATGTCTGCAATGATGATCACTGGGCAGTCGACCGCCTCGGCAAAGCCCATATTGGCGATATCCCCTTCACGCAGATTGATTTCCGCAGGGCTTCCCGCCCCTTCAACCACAATCGTTTGGTATTGCTGACCTAAACGCGCAAAGGATTCCAGCACGGCATTTAGCGCCATGGCTTTATAATCCTTAGACTTTTCCCCGAAAAAGGCCGAGGCCTCTAAGGTGGTTAAGGCTTTGCCGTGCACTATGATCTGCGCCCCCGTGTCTGAACTTGGCTTAAGCAGGATGGGATTAAAATCCGTGTGCGGCGCAAGAAAACAGGCTGCGGCTTGCAGCGCCTGAGCGCGGCCAATCTCGCCACCATCAATGGTGACTGCGCTATTGAGCGCCATATTCTGCGGCTTAAAAGGCGCGACCTTAACGCCCTCACGGGCGAGCAATCGACAAATCCCTGCCACCAGCGTACTTTTACCCGCATCCGAGGTTGTCCCCTGCACCATTAGCACTTTTGCGCCCAAATGCAGAGCTTCGCTTTGACTTGCAACACCTTGAGACTGGTTTTGCAACAAGGCTAAAGTAGAACTAGAGGCGATATTTGAATTCATGGGCAAGAACATCACTCAACGGAGGAAAATAAACTAACGGGGGATCGATGCGCTCCCACTAAAAATGCGTCGATAACAGTTTGTCTTAGCTGGATTTAAGCACCAGTGGCAGACCCGCCACCACTAAGGTCACATTATCCGCCACCTCGGCAACTGCCTGATTTAACCAACCCGCCTCATCGACAAACTGACGACTCAATTCACCCAAGGGCACAATGCCAGAGCCGACCTCATTGCTGATTAAAATCACCACGCCCTCAAGGGTGCTTAAGGTCCGAATAAAATCGGCGCGCTGCTGCCGCCAGTGTTCTAAAGGCTCATGGCGAGAGCGGGCAAAATCCAAGGCAAAGTCCGATTCCGTTGAAGCTGGCTCGGCCTCGGGGCTTTGTGCAAGTAGTTGATTGGTGAGCCAGAGTGTTAAACAATCCACCAGAATCACCCGGCCGGGTTTGGCTAAGTGTTTGAGCTTGGCGGTTAATGCCAAGGGTTCTTCGACGAGTTGCCAGTCGATCTCATCCCTAGCACGTCCATCCTGATGTAAACGAATTCGACTGCTCATTTCGGCATCGAGCGCCTGTGCGGTCGCCAGATAGCAGGCATCGAATCCGAGGGCGGTATACTGGCGCACTAAGGCTTCGCCGTAGCGGCTCTTGCCACTACGTGCGCCGCCTAGCACTAAATGGATCACAGTATGCTACCCACAACGAGCAGCACGAAATAACACACGATTTCGCAGATCTGCTGCGCCGCGCCTAAGGTATCACCCGTGTAGCCGCCGATTTGGCGTCTAAAGATCACTACAATCAAACGGCGCAAACCTATCATCACCAGTAACAGTGACAGCGCGGCAATGCCTTTAAGCACCAGCAGCACTAACACGCCGCTGGCGATCAAAATAAACAGTTCATTAATGCCTTGATGCTGCGCTAACGGCTTGGATTTACTGGACTCATCGTCGCGCACATATTTCTCGGTAAAGATAAGGCTGGCAGCAACGACGCGGCTCACAGTATGGGCGACTATCATCGCCGAGCCTGCAACCACGGGATCATAAAGCGCGAGTTCCACTAATAATTGCCACTTAAGCATCAGGACGAGCATCAAAGCCAAGGCGCCGTAGCTCCCAAGGCGAGAGTCTTTCATAATCCGCAGCTTGTCTTCCGCCGTCCAACCGCCACCGAAACCATCGAAGGTATCGGCTAAGCCGTCCTCGTGAAAACCGCCCGTTAACAGCACGCCTGTGACCATCGACAGCAGCACTGACACACCAGCGGGTAACCAGTTTTGGGTGAGCCAAAACACGATGGCACTGAGTAGCCCCACCAGCAGGCCAACTAAGCCAAAGTAACGGCTGGCTTTATTGAGTTTGTCGGCATCGACCTCAACCCATTTGGGCATAGGAATGCGGGTAAAATAGCCCATGGCCACTAAAAACAAATCTATCTCTTTGTGCCAGCTTTCGCGTTCTGACATAAAGCATCCTTAGTGAATTAACACTTGCTGCAAGGTTTAAGATTAAAACGGTTAGCTAAAAGTTATTATTTTAAATAAGACACTTAGCAGGGCACATCATACAACAGCCTCAATCCCGGCATCACTAAAACTCGCCATTTGATTGTAAAAATTTACTGCGGCTTGAATTAACGGCAATGCCAAGGCAGCGCCCGTGCCTTCGCCTAATCTCAGCCCTAAAGATAACAAAGGTTTAGCCTTTAAATGTTCCAACATCCGCTGATGACCTTGCTCCTCGGAGCGGTGGGCAAAAATCAAATAATCCCGCACATGGGCATTGATACTCACGGCAACCAAAGCCGCCGCGGTTGCAATAAAACCATCCACCACGACCAGCATCTTGCGCTCTGCGGCGGCGAGCATCGCCCCCGTCATCTGCACAATTTCAAAGCCGCCCAAACAGGCCAGCACTTGCTTAGGCCCTGTCATCGCACTCTGATGTAACAGCAGTGCGAGTTCGATAAGCATCTGTTTACGCTCTAAGGTCTCGGCACTGATCCCCGTGCCACGACCAACACACTCGGCCACATCGAGTTGCATGATGGCCGCCATAATCGCCGCTGCGGAAGAGGTGTTGCCTATGCCCATCTCGCCAAAGGCGACCAAGTTACAACCCGCCTGATGGTGGCGCTCGATTAACGCCTGCGCCATGGCAAAGCCCTTATCCACGCAAGCTAAAGTCATTGCAGGCTCTAAGTGAATTGCGCCAGTACCCGCGCCAAGGCGTTGGTCGATAATGCCTTCGACACCCTCAACCGAGGTTAAAATACCGCAATCAATCACTTCGAGATTGAATCCTAATTGGCGACAAAACACATTGATGGCCGCGCCGCCATGGGCAAAGTTTTGCACCATCTGCCGCGTGACTTCACTCGGGGCAATCGACACGCCTTCGGCGGCAATCCCATGATCTCCGGCAAATACCAACATAGTCGGGTTAACAATCTGCAACTGCTTAGCCCCTTGGATGCGGGCAATTTGCAGTGCCAACGACTCTAACAGCCCTAAGGCGCCGGGCGGCTTAGTCTTAAGATCGATCTTTTGCTGGATGAGTTGATCCTGCGCTTTACTCACAGGCTCGATTTGAAATGACGGGACAGATTGAGACATTCACACTCCAGTGGCAATTTCGAATCCACTTAGGGATTCGCTGCTCATAACTCATTCGATAACAGATTCTAAGATAATAACTACGACGCATTCGGCTGCGATTTGCCATACGCACTTAGTACTAAATTTAGGCAATTCATGGTTCAAGTTGCTAGTTCGACAATCTGCGGCGACGCAAAATCAGCAAAAAGAAAAAGCTACCAATCGCTGCGGTGATAATCCCTACGGGTAATTCCTGATTGCCGAGTAAACATCTAGCGAGTACATCAATCCATACCATAAACAGGCCGCCGACTAAGGCTGTCAATAATATTGGCTGACGACCGGGAAATAACAAGCGCACAGTATGTGGGATCATTAAGCCGACAAAACCAATGCCGCCACAGGTCGCCACTAAGATTGCAGTGATAAGGGAACAGAGCAGCAGCATATTGAGGCGTAACTTAGGCACATTCACCCCTAAGGTGTGGGCCGTTTCATCCCCCGCCTGCAGTGCCATGATTTGGCGTTTCCAACCGAGAATAATCAAAAAGCTCACCAGCACCACCAAGGACGGCAGCACCAATAGTGACCAATTAGCCTTAGCAAAACTGCCTAGACTCCAAAACAATACGGATGCGGTAGCCTGCGGACTGGCAAAATACAGCAGTAAGCTGGTCAGTGCGCTAAACATAAAGGAGGTTGCCACCCCAGAGAGCAACATGCGCTCCACTTGGCTCTTAAGGCCCAATCCCGCCAAGGCCAGCACTATC
>NZ_JBKEDJ010000019.1:0-63334 GCF_047975355.1 Shewanella sp.
TCGGGCAAGTTTCGGCAACGGGAGGATAATTCACGATGAATTTGCATTTGGGATACGCACTGCAAGCATAAAAACTCTTACCAAAACGGCTGGTGCGATGCTCAAGCTTACCGGTTTTGCATTCGGGACATGCCACCTCAGGTTTACCGCTCTCCTGATCTGGCCTTTCTATGTGGGTACAACTGGGATATAGAGTGCAACCGATAAAGATACCAAAACGCCCCGATTTGACCGCTAACTCATGGCCACATTCATGACACTAGGAACCTTCAAACACTTGTGTTTCAATCGATTCATGCTGCACTAAGGGACGGGTATATTGGCAGGTGGGATAGTTGTTACAACCAATAAAACTCCCATGTTTGCTATGTTTTACCGACAACTCGCTGCCACACTCAGGGCATAGCTCAAATTCTTTTTCCAGTGCGTGCTCATGGGCACTAAATAGTTGTTCATCGATCTTAGACATAATCATTACCACCAGTCATTGCGTCTAATCCGCAGATAACTCACCACACAGGTATTAACAAGCTTATGGCATCAAAAAAGGAGGGCTAGCCTCTTATTACACCATTTAGCGTATAAAACATAAATACATGATTTTAGACAACTTATGCTTTTATAACAGCGAGTTAATTCATTTTATCGCAAACAACAAAACCAATCTAAATCAAAGCAAATCAAACTAACAAAAACCAATGTGGGCATTTTGTGGATCATGCCAACGGATTAAAGCGCGTTGCTTCGAATAAGTGGTCAGGTGCCAAATGGGCATAGCGCATAGTCATTTGAATCGAACCATGCCCCAGAATTTTTTGCAATGTGAGGATATTGCCACCGTTCATCACAAAGTGCGATGCAAACGTGTGGCGCAATACGTGACTTGCTTGACTCTTGGGTAGCTCAATACCTGAGGATTTTAACACAGCTAGAAACGGCTTGTAGCAATCAGCAAACAAACGGCCATTGCCACTGGGTAGTTCTGCGCGCAGCTCGCGAGTGATCGGAACAGTGCGATTTTTGCCATTCTTGGTATCTATAAAATTAATACGGTCTTTTAGCACCTGTGAGCTGGTAAGGTTCTGCGCCTCACTCCAGCGCGCTCCCGTGCTCAGGCAGATTTTTACAATCAGCAACATATCACCAGAGAGCAAACTGAGCAGATGTTCAATTTGCGGCTTAGTCAAAAATGTCATGTCTCTGGCAGGAGTTTTAACTAGCGATACCGATTTGAGGGGATGCTCACTAGGGTATTCGCCTGCTGCAATGAGCACGCTGTATAAAGAGTGCAGGCGCTCAAACTCCAGATTGGCGGTTTTAGGGGTAATTTTATCTAACCGCCGCGCCCGATAGTTTAAATAAAAGTTGGTGTTAACTTGCTGGCTTTGCGGGTTACCCATCAGCTTACAAGTGGCAATTAACTTTTTACGGGTGTTCTCACCCTCTTTTAAGTTTTTGCCATGCAAATGAAACCAGCGCTCAATTAGCTCCAATAATGGGCGCCTATCGATAGGCGCATCTAGCCATTCTTTATTATGGTGCTGCGACAATATGTATTTTTCATACTTCGCAGCTTCGGTCTTGGTCTCAAACGTGCGTCGATAACGTTTACCATTGCGGCCGGAAGGGCGAACATCAACACGATAGCCGCTATCAACTTTAGTAATGCTCATTTAAAACCTTAACCTATTGGTGCAATTAGTCACGACTACTGAGCTATATCATCACGCTCAACCCAAGGAAGGGTGATCTTATCTGGAGTGGTATCAAACTTTTTAGCAAGAAATTCTTTTAGACGATCTTCATCTACGTAGCCATCTGGCATAAATTTTTCACGATTATCAATCCACGCCTTCCAAACCGCCATTTGTGTATCTGTTAGCTGTGTAGCTGAGGCGCTAACCTCCCATTTTTTACCAGTACAATCCTTACCAGTAACACCGCAGCCGTCAGGCGCATATGTGACAATCGCTAATACATTGCCAAAGCCAGCCGTAAATTCAGCTGCTTCAAGGAATATATGGGTAAAATCGGCACCTGTTTTTTCTTGAAGATCTTTAGCCGCAGCCTTTGCTGTTTCAGCCCTATCTAATTGTGTTAAGGCAGTCGGAGCAACAATGCGCCAGCGTAGACGTTCTCTACCAGGCATGCTGGTATTTTCCTCTGCAATAACTTGATACTCATGTGCAACAGGTTTGGTAATTGCTGGGGCTTGCTCGATTGGCGCTTTCACCTCTGGCTTTTGTTCTGCTTGAACTGTTGATGTATCTGGAGAAGATTCAACAGGGTTCATAAAAACAGCAAAGAGGAATAAGAAGGCGATGGCGCCAAGGCCATAGAATTTAAAAACTTGCCCGCGAGTTGCTTTGCCTGCCCAAGAGGGTTTAAGAAACCCAATCACACAAATAGTTGATGACGCTAAAAACAATAATGCTAGAACGGTATCCATTCGTTTAATTCCTTTAACTGCATGTAAATAATACGGGTTGCTTACGAGGCTATTGCATTACTCACTTAAGCGGTAAGCGCCCGCCACAAGCTCCGCAGCACTGTTTTTGTAGATGTGGATTTTTACGTAGAACTAAATCATAAGCAACCAAAAGCAACCCAATTAAAGGGAATTTGTGTTGACCTATGGAACCATTTTTACTATAGTGATGGCGTTGATACAGACCGGAACCACGGCTATTACGTGGGGTATCGATGTCGGTTAACGTGAGTTAACCCCTAGTCTGAGAACAGGATAATCAAAGACCAGACCGATAAAGTTTAAATAAAAAAGCACCATAGGGTGCTTTTTTATTGTCTTAAATTCACTTAATCTTCAACTCGTTCATTTTAGCATGTGCGATAAAATCCCACTTATATCTCTTACCTCTGGGTAAATTCCCCCAACGATCTTTAATGTAAGCAGACACTACATGGCATTTCAATGTGTGTTGATCGGCTTTTCGTAACTCAAAAAACACTGTGTAATCATGTATATCTAAATAATAAAACTGCTCTTTGTGTTTATTTGCTAAAAAAAGCACCACATAAGCGTCAGTCATTTTCGTTTCGATAAGCTGCCGTAATTGAAAACTAGCATCATATCTATCAATACAAAAATAGCGTTCCTCATATTTGTATCTTATTAGGTCGCCATCAGCCTTTTCATCCGTGAACACATGAAAGCCATAAGTCACTCTCACAGTGATGGCCAAATCATTGCGCTGGTATCTGAACTCGTGCGGGTGAATGTGGGAAAGATCGTAACGGTTCCCTTTGCTTTGCACTGCCTGCCAGTGCATTACAGCGCCTTACCTGTAAACACGACTTTGCCGACGATGGTGCAATTACCATTGATCTCGACAAATTTATTCGGCCAGTCGGGGTTTAAGGCTTTAAGGTATTTTTTTATTGCCATCGATGATGAGCTATTTAAAGGTGACTTAAATTTCATTTCATAGGGGGTAATGTCAAAGATACTTAATGACACCGATAATTAATCCAGTGCATGTCAGTACCGTTCCGAAAAGCCATAGCTTTAGGCTTATAAATTCTAGCTTGAGATCTGACAGTGATTTTTTCACATCTTTCATATCAGTTTTAATTTCACCGATATCGCGTTTGATGTATTCAACATCGGATTCAAGCCTTGCGATTCTTTCTTCCATACCGCCACCGCCCCCTGAATGCTTAGATTTTGTGTCAAAATTAACGTGATGGATATTACTCATTATCGGGTAACTCCTTGGCTGAGTCTAAGATATTTTTGACATACTGGCCGTGAAAATCCATCACATAACCACATCTGCCACACAAGATACGAATACGCTCATCAGTGGGTTGATTATAAGGTACGCCCCAACCTGCATCGTTATGGCATATAGGACAGATAAGACCGCGCTGGAACTGCGACTCTAACGCTATATGGAAGCGGAAAAGATTGTCGCTAACCCATTCGTCTTTTGTTTGTTTACTCATAAAAACATCCTTATTAAAAACCACCAACACATGAGGCGACTTATTGCTTTACTGGCTGTTCTTTAGCGCGGTAACGCAGTGGGTTAATGCGCTGGATGCGGCCTAAGGCGAGCATGGCCTCGCCAATAATCTCAACTTGATTTAAGTCTTCACCTTTAATGGTGAAGCTACGGTAAAAATCGTTATCACTGTCAACCTGTAGGTAGGCTTCAAACTTGTTGAACTGGATGCGCTTAATAAACAGTTCGCCACCAATGCGCAACACATAAACCCCTTCAAGCACTAACAGCGGAGGCTTGATGCGTTTGACCATAATAATGTCGCCTTCAAATAATGCCGGCTCCATCGAGTCACCTTTAACCGCAATCGCAAATAACTCCGTCGGCGGCACGCCAAAGTTAAGCAAAATTTGCGGGGAGATATTAATACCGTGGGGTGAATATTCGCCTTCGCTCGGGATCAACCCTGAGCCAGCAGAGGCGTAAATCTCATAATAGGGGATGCTAATCGGGACTTCTTCTGAAAGAGGTTCGTTAGACGTTTGACCTTGCTGTAAAAAATTTCTAGTT
Organism: Shewanella sp.; assembly: GCF_047975355.1. Classification (GTDB taxonomy): domain Bacteria; phylum Pseudomonadota; class Gammaproteobacteria; order Enterobacterales; family Shewanellaceae; genus Shewanella. The sequence goes on from NZ_JBKEDJ010000019.1 coordinate 4,536, forward strand.
TTTTCAGGAAGAGACTTGATGCTGTACTCAAATGTTACTCCTTTAACACCATCTACTTGTCTTTTTTCCCAGTTTTCTAAAGATGCTTTTCTACTAACGCTTGAAAGCGACTTTGGCATTCCTTCAATCCCAGCCAAATCTTTTGCTAAAAACCACTCTTTTGATGACATTTAAGTTCCTCTTGTCATGTCAAATTACATTTTTTACTTATCGACTATCAGATAAGTCATATCTCAATACAAAAAAACACAAGCCCACCAAGTGCCACGTCAACACAACAAATAAAAACCAAATTAATCAAGCACATAAAAATATTAAATAAATTATTTGATTTCATGTGTTGACACGAGGTGTATTCAAAAGCATTATTTATGTCATCAAATGTATTTACAGCAAGACATTACAACTTAATGTAAGAGGGTACACCAATGAAAGCGAAAAAAACAGCAGAAACAGCTGATTGGCATCGTGCTGATATTAAAGCTGAGCTCGAAAAACGCGGCTTAAGCCTTAACCAGTTAGCGGCTGAGGCGCAGTTAAAAGCGGGCACGTTAAACAACGTCTTTCGCGTTAAGTATCCAAAAGCTGAGCGCATTGTGGCCGAGGCGATAGGGGTAGCCCCTGAAGTGATTTGGCCTAGCCGCTACCCGCAAACCACAACTGAACGACTAGGGGCGTAAGGAAAAGATGATGGAAACACAAACGCAAGCGGCGATTGATGATGCAGCCGCGCAAATATCCCCCGAGCAAGCGGCGTGGGATGAGGAAGAGTTCCGTGGTCGCCAATGGTTGTTGCGCCTTGCGGGTAGCCCGTTACAGCAACAGGTTTGCCGTGCGGCATCGGATTATTACTACGCGGTACAAGACCCTGAATTTGCTGAAATGTACGGCGGGGTTGAGCGGTTTAAGCGTGAAATGTTTGCGCTAGTTGACCAGTGGTACAGCGCATTAAATGAGGAGGCGCTCAATGAGTAAATCACCTGCGGATGCGGACTATGTTGAGGATGTGGCAGAGCGTACTGCCGCGTTAAGAGCCGTGCACCACCCACTAGACACGATGATTTGTTTTGCAGTGTCTGATTTTAAAGCCGCAACAGAGCACCCACAGGGAGAGTTTGTCCGCTTTTACGGTGGGATTGCAGGGTTTGAGCAGCAGTTATTTTTGCTGCTCGATGTGTGGCGCAGCGGAGCACGTTACTGATGTTCGGCAATCACTTGGTTAACCGTCGGTTCGCCCCAGTTACGCGGGGGCTTAATGACGACACGCTTGCCAGCACCAATGTGAGCCGCCAGTTGAGCCAGCGTTCTAGCGTGTTCACTAGGCCAGCCGTCAACAAGGGCAAGGCTATAAATGTGATGTTCATGCAAAGCAAAACCTTTTTTATGCAGGGCTTTAAACAGTTCTTTGGCTCTGACGGTATCAACGCTGTGGCTTATTCCAGCGTCTTTATTGGTGATTATTTTAAACAGTTTTTCAACACAGGCTTCGACGATGGGATCAGTTGACATGGGCACTCCAAGGTTACGGTTTTATCAAGGCGTTACCACCGATTGTTACAAGCAGCGGTTGTTTATACAAGGGAATTAGCAATGACACCTATCACCATTGGCGCGGACTTTGTGCCATTTCTTTCACCAGAGCGTTATGCCGAGCGGATGGGCGTGGAGTTATCCACGGTTAAAAGCTTGATGGATAACGGCTTATTACCTGTGTATCAGCCCGTTGCCCGCGGTAATCGCTATATCAACATGATTGGCGCGATAAAGCTGGCCGACGAAGTGTACGAAACCCAAAAGCGTACCGCCCCTTGGGCAACGCTTAACGGCATTCGCTAGGCCTATTTGTAAGGAGAGTGCAATGAGTTATCGGCAAATAGAGGGCACCACGATTGAAGTGCCAGATTGGGTACAAGTACCGGCTTTCGCAGAGTTCAGTGAAGCCAAGCTGGCTAAGAGCCGCCTCGCGATTGCGTATATACGCAACAAGTATTTTGGGAGTGACGTAAAAGCAAGACCAACCAGAGCCGCAGAAAAAACAAAGCCACAACCGCTGTAACGGTTATGGCTTCCATCATTCGGAGAGAGGATCCCGCAAATGACTAAATCAAGCATAGCAGTAACTTTTACCCCTGTTCAAGTTCCTACCCCAATTTTGTCAGCGCTGACTACTGCGCAGGAGGCTAATGCCTTTATGAACCAATTCAATTTCGACCTAAAAAACCATTATCACGTCAGCATGCGCCGGCTAATGGTGGATGTGCATACCCGCCATGGTGATGCATTGGCGGATGCTAACCCCATCAGTGCCGCGCGTTATCGCGGTATGGCCCAAGGGCTTGAGCGCGTGGCGCTACAAGTGTTGAACGATTCAGTGCTTTACCACGCCTGTAGCGAGTTGGTTGATGAACTTGAGCGGCTGCATGAAGACATGATGGCCGAGCCAGAGCACTAGAGCAGGGAGGTGACCAATGAAAATTTTAAAGCTGACAGAAGCGGAGCTGGTTGCACTGAATCAATTCAATAGCACAGCCGTGATTATTGGCATGTACGACTTGTTGGATGAGTTAATTCAGTCTCTTGAAGATGAGAGCGCATCAGAGATTTACGAGGAACTAAAGCAGCGACTTGACGAGGTTAATCGACACGCGAGAAGCCAATTTAGCATTGAGCAGGTGGAAGCATGAGCCTTTTTGAGCCTAAGTTCGACTTAAATAATCCACAGCATTTACAGCTACGGTCGCTAATGGCGGAACTGTTCGCAAATCACGCCGGAGCCATAAGCCAAAAAGCATATCGGGTGGCTGAGCACTATGAGGCACAAGCAATAGGCATCTCGAGGGCGGCTGCTCGTTTAACAGATGGATGTGATTGCATGCACCTCGCAAGTGAACTTGCTTTTTCAATGATGGCACTCTCTCGCGCCGCAATGGCGAGGGAGGTTGCATGATCACCTTTACCACCAAACACGGCACTGTGGTGCTTAAGCATGTCCCGCAAAGTGTATTTCATCCTGAGCATATTGAGTTGGCATATACCCCAAGTGATAGCCAAGGATGGGGCGTAACTAAAACATTTACCTGTGCAGAACTGAGTGATTTTACTCAGCAAGATGCGGAGGTGTTTGCGCTGAATGCAGAGCAAAGGCTGCGTGTGCCAGCTGGCAAAACCACAACAGGAGACAGTGTATGAGTACGTTAGCAGCCGCTGAGCGCATGTTAGCTACGGGCAAGTTTTATAGCGCGGGGATGTTAGCCGCTGAGCTTGGTATTACCGCCGTTGATGCGTCAGGCAAGTTATCCAATATCCGGACATCGAAAAAGTATCAGTGTGTGGTGACGCCTTTGCCCAATCGCAAAGTCAAGGTGATCGCCATTAATGGCAAGTCGATTTCTAAACAATCGTTATGGGACTTGGTGTTATTTAACCGTCCATTACAAAGCGGGGTACATGCATGAGCCAGCCGCATTCAAATCAGCGCGAAATACTCGCCGAACTCGGCTATAAGCCACGCCCCGTTTTTAACGGTCGTCACCCTGCAGGTTTGCGCAGTGACGGTTTGCCTTATGCCAGCCGTAGCCAAGTAAGTGAAGCAAAGCGAGCGCAACGTGCCCGCGCACGGCGCATTGAGGACATTGAGTTAGCCAGAGAATTGGGCATCAGCCTAAATGAGTTACATGAGGGGGCGGTATGAGTACAGAAAAGTGCAACTGTTTTGATGATGTTTTGAATCGCGCTAAAGCTAAATTAAAGGAAGAGATAAAAGGCCCAATCACTGATTTTAATGTTGAGTGGATGAACTATTCCTATTTCTTTTCTGGCGACCGCTGCCCAGTCAATCCAAAGCTTGAAATCTCATATCGAGAACAGAAACGCAATGGTGAACCTAAAGCAAACCTTACCAAAAAGCAGGTCAGCATCCTATGTAGCTATTGCCCAATGTGTGGCCGAGAGCTGGAGAAAGACGGGGTGCAGAATGAGCAACTTTAAATGCCCTGTGTGCAACAAGTACAAAGTGCCTAACCCTGCCTCTTTTGCCGTGGGTGACAACGTTAAGTTTATGAGAATTAAACCGGGTGTTCGCACTACAAGCTTTCATTCTGTGTCAGGAAAAATCATTGCGCTTGATGGTGATGATGCCGTGCTGGTGCGGTCTCGCGGTAAAAACACGAGGATATTACGAACAGGCCTTACTCGTGAAGACCAACCAAGCCCTGTCACTTATCAGTTGTTTGGCGTTTGCCATTGTGGGGGCTTCATCTATGAGCAACCTTAAAAAACTTATTCAATCTGAAATCAGTGATTTTTTCGCGGGATTTTGCTCGCCAGGTGAACCAGCCTCACCAGAAGAAATGCAAACAACATTGCTGGCGAATATCGATCGCTGCTTTGCTGATTACCAGTCGGATTTAGTCAGTGCCTATGGCGATGGCTGGTATGACGGCTTTTTAGAGGCCGTAAAACGTGTAAAAGCTGACGACGAAATTGAGTGTTATTCAGAAGATGATGTTAGAGAGCTTTCTGAGGCGGCAGAGGACCAATCGCAGCTAGCTAAAAGCTTTGAAGGTACAAGCACTGAACTTAAACCTGTGTTTATTAAGCCAGAGTTTATTGGGATTGACTTGGGCAGAGCGGAAGCTGAAAGAAAACTAATTTTTTTAAAAAGTGGGGCAAAAATGAAACCAATAGGACACGGAAAAACGATGCATCAGCATATCCAAGAGCATAACCATGCAGCCCATTTTGTTGCTCAGTCGTGGATAGTCAATGATGCGCTGATCCTCGATACCGAAACCACAGGGCTTGATTGGGGCAGTGAAATTGTAGAAATCAGCATTATCGAAGCGCGTACCGGCTTAATACTGCTTAACACCCTCGTTAGACCAGTAAAGTTGGGTGGCATCCCGCCTGAGGCAACCGCCATTCATGGCATCAATAATGAAATGGTTGAAAATGCACCTTCATTTGTTGAGATCGCCGACAGCATTGTCAGCATTTTACAAGGTCGGGTGGTTGTTGCTTATAACGCCCCATTTGACTTTGACATGCTGCATTCTTCGGCAGCTTACTTCGCAAACTACGTTTTAAGTTTTACCTGTGATTTGTACTGCGCAATGCGAGTTTATGCCCAGTACAAAGGCGACTGGAACCACGGCCATGGTGATTTTAAGTGGCATTCGCTCACTAATGCCGCAAAGCAGCAGGGCATTACGCTGGAAGGAACGGCGCACCGTGCGCTGTATGACTGCCAGCTTACCCGCGAACTGATTTTAAAGATGGCGGCTGAGTAATGGCTAAAAAGTCGCACCGTTTCGCGCATTTGTTGCAGCACTTTAGGGCTAATCGGGCGGATTTATTGATCCGCCTGAGACAGTACCAAGAAGACCCTACAGAGCTAAGCCTCGCAAGATTAGCTGCGGTATTGGGCGCGCTTGAATGCCTTTACTGGCAGGCGCTTGGTTGTGACGAAGTGTTATTGGCTAAAAAGATTGCACGTACTACTGAGGCGACAGCGGCTTACACCGCTGACGCTATTGGTTGTATCACGAGCATTTTTTCAGCAAAACGCTGAGCTGGAGCCGTATTACCCAATGAGCGCGCGCACCTCTTCTCCTTTTCCTTTCAAACGGCGTTTGCAGCATTTGCCAACGCCGCTCACTGATGCTGTGCTGGATATGTTCGCGACTGCACCGCAGTGCCAAGGCGCTGCGGTGGATTTATGGGACGATGGGATTGATAGCCAGCCGACGCAACAACGTGTTGATACCGTAAGGCTGTATCAAGATATTTTTGATGCTGAGATTGAGCCTTTTACCGTTACCAAGGGCTTTACTGCAATTGCGCCACTGTCGCACCATGTGCGCAATCACGTTAAACATATCTATCAGCAGCGAGTTAACCATGGCGGCACAGTTGCAGGGATTGAGTATTTACGCGAGACCATTAAAAAATTAACCGTGGTTTGGCATCAGTATCCGTTTTGCAAAATATCGGGCATGAAGTTTGTTAAGCACTCAACGCAGGAGCTTGATGATAATGAGGATTTGGACCCTGAAAGCCGCTCATTAGTTGCGGCCTCGCCATTTAGTGCATTTAGATTATTACGGCATCGCAAATCCAAGGAACTTAAGCAGGTAGCCGCACAAATGGCTGACGCTTGTATGATGCAGGTTAAAGCGATTGCCGCTGCCGACCACAGTGACATGGCCTATTTTAACGCCTATGACGCTGCCGCCGAACTGTGCAAAACATGGCGCATCGAGCCGCCATACTGGCAAGCGGCACACATTGACCACATTAGCGAAGCGGCTGAGTGCGCAATATTGCGGATGACCTGCCCAAAATGGTGGGGCAAGAAGCTATTAAAACTGCGCGACCAGTGCTGTGAACATCTTTGTTTAGTGGTTGGCCTTGTGACCAAACAAACCCCCTTTGTCAGCGATGAGTGCTTTAGTGAGTGGCAGTCACAGCAAAAGACGGCCATGCAGTGGCTTGAAAGCACCATGATTGAAAATGATGATGGGGTGATCTTACCGCTGATTGAGGCGGCAATGGCAGGTAACGCCAACCCGACAAACCGTGTCACAGAGCTGATTGTGCGTAACCGCGGCTTAGAAGAAATCGCCGATGCCGCGGGCATGATTGCGCTGGCAGTAACGCTTACTTGCCCGAGTAAATACCATTCCAATTCGCATAAGTGGGATCTTGGCAATGCCAAGCGAGCACAGAAATACCTCGTTGATACCTTTGCCAAAATGCGATCGGCATTGGGTTATCGCAACATTCCATTTTTAGGGTTTCGTGTCGCTGAGCCGCACAAGGACTCGACGCCACACTGGCATATGGCGTGGGTAATTAAGCCTGAGCATGAAGCGGCGGTGAGAGCAATTATTACCAAGTACGCCTATCAGGTTGATGGCGATGAACCAGGTGCGGCAGAGCACAGGCTAAAGATAGAACCCATCAGGAAAGACGCGAACGGCAAAAGCGGCCTTGCTGGTTACTTTATCAAGTACTTGCTTAAAGGCATCCCCGGGGATCACATGCATGGCCAACAAGAGCTTGAACTGGAATCAGGCCAAACCATCGAGGCGGCTTCCGCCCGCGTAGCCGCATGGGCCAGTAGATATGGCATTCGCCAATACCAGTTTTATGGCGCTGAGTCGGTGCAGATATGGCGCGAATTACGCCGCTTAAAGATTGGCCCGCAATCGCCTGAGATTGAGGCAGCAAGGGCTGCGGCTTGTAGCTCGGATTGGAAAGGCTATGAAGAGGCCATGAAACACGCCCAGCTATCGCTCAATTATGACGTGACACCAGAGGGCAACCAATACGGCGAGGCCACTAAGCGCGTGCAAGGCATTAGCGGCATTGCCTTTGGTGAAAAGCGCTTGCTCATTACCCGAGGCGAGCGCTGGAAGTTGCGCAAGGCAACCGACGAAGAACAAGACGCATACAAGGCACTTAAGCAGCGCCGCAAAGAGTTATTCACAGTTAACCGCGCCATGAATGCCGAAAGCCGCCTTTCACGAAAAGAACTCAAAGAAGCTATGCCGAAGTGGAGTATGGCGCTGTTGCCTTCGGCTTTTGGCTCTCCTTGGACTTGTAGGAATAACTGTACAGACCCTATTTTGGAGGAGGTTGACAGCCGAATTATCAGGCACCTTGCGCAGGTGGGGATTACTGACCCAGTTAATATTGAGCGTTTACTGTTCGATGGTTGTCGGGTGATGGATGCCGATGGCGGGGAATGGTGGGTTGATGATGGCCAGCTGCGTAACAAGCCGTATCGATATCACGAAATTAGGGATCTTCCGCTTGATGAACTCGTCTCAGAAATGCAGTCGTGGGGGAAAACGATGGAGTATTCAGCATGAAAACACTGATTCAAGGTTGTGAAAGCGCAGAGCAGTTTGAGGTATTGCTACAGTTGACGGGCATCACCAGCGAAAATAAAAAAAATGCGCTCCGCGCTCACTTAGTTGAAGGCTTGCCAGCAAAAAGAGCTTACGCTCGCTTTCATGTTACCCAGCAGCATTTTAGCCAGGCATTAAAACTACTAAATAAAAAAGCAGACTTGGCCGTACTGTACTCGGCGCTGTAAGAGAATAAAGTCGGACAGAAATTCGACGAAGTTATTCTTATGTGCCCAGATGCTGGGACTATTACACATTAGTCGCAATAGGTTGCCCTAAATGTTCCTTGTATGTCTAATTTGGGGGTGCCAAACCATTCCGAACCAGAAAGTTTAACTTCTTTTATTCCAAAGCGTTTAATATCATCTATGGAATAATCGAACCCTTTTATATCACTGAACCCTAAGGTATATAATAGAGATAACCAGTTTGGTACCTGCGTAAGTCCACAAGTTGTAATTTGATGTTTCACCCCTATTTTTTTAAAAAAAAACTCTTCTTGTTCTCTCCATTTTTTTGCGAACTCGTTTCCTGACTTTACCAAGTCATCTATGTTTTTCTGATAAGAACTTCCGTGCCAGAGTAAAATTGAATTTTCTTGTAAGTACTTTTCCTTTGCAGCGGGGAATACATAGTTTGCACAAGATGATGCACATATATCGCCAACTTTGATGTCAATATTATGCTCGTGAACCCAAGTGCCAAGCTCTATCCCATCTAACACATCCCCACCTAACGAGTTAATTTCAATTATGGTTATTTTATTGGATTTAAATAAGGAGAAAACCAGTTCGTTTTTTTCGTGAGTAATATCTCCTGAGTAAGTCACTCGATCCTTAAATAAGAAAACCCCATCTGAGACATTACTTTCATTACCTGGGGTTACTGCGCATGCGCTTAGCAAAAAAATGCTTAACGCATATATACTACTTAATTTCAATAAATTGTTCATTAAAGTCAATTTCCTTGAACAATGAAGATATCAAATCCCTTCCTACAGTTATATCACAGTGAAACCAAGGAGTTCTATCGATAAACATTGGGATATTAACAAATTCAAAGCTAGAGTTCCCGAACTTAATCTTAAGGCTCTTTAGTATTTTCCCTCTAGATTTGAGCTCTCCATGGTTGTTGCTAGAATTTATTGTTATTGTTTCTATATTTTTAAATCTTACGTGGTGTTTTCGAAAGAACTTGAAGTTTACTGAGCTTGTTAATGAACCAGTATCAACACATGCATTTACTATGTCATTGTCAAAATCTGTTTTTGCTTTAAAAAATATTGTATCAAAGTCAAAATTCAATTTAATCTTATCTATAGATGGTGATAATTCATCAAGAATTACATGTTTGTAAGATGATGTATGTATAAGTCCAATTATATTTTTTGGGTATAAAATGTAAGGCACTCTCATTTCTGCATCGTCACAGATATCAAACTTTTCCGCATCGCCAGTTATGAAATACACTTCGGAGTTTGCTATTTTTTCAACGCAATTTCTATTTTGAGCATTAAAGATACTTCCAGTGTCAATAATAAAACCTTTAAATACAAACTCACCAATTATATTTTTTGACAGGTGAATTTTTTCTTTTTTCTCAACTCTTGTATTGTTTAAATAGTTACTTAAAGACTCCAAGCTATGTAAATCTAACCCAAGCTCGGTTAACTTTTTAGATAAATTAAGTATTTTTTCTATTTCTTTGTGAGCTGAATCATATTCTCCCATCCACATGTATGAAGAAGCAGCTATTCTTTTACAGTAATAATAATTTACATGCTTGTTGATGCTTCTACAGATAGGGCATGTGTTTATTTGGTTTAAAGATTGTTTGAAATTTCCTTCTGTAAGGCTTATGTATGATTTATATAAACAATTAGGAGCAACATCTGAAGTCAGTTGTTGCTCTCCAAACATTATACTTCTTAATATTCTGTCTTCATTAGTACTCTGGCTGGCTTGCACATAATTACTAAAAATAAATAGAAAGTTAAAAACTATAATTGTTATACGCATAATACCCTGTCCCTTTACGAGGAAAAAGGAGGGCACTATTTATTTTTCTTCATAGCAAATTGGACCATCGCAATAAGCTGTTCCTCTATAGTATGTAGAGGCAGATGCTTTGGTTACATTATTTTCTTTTGCTGCAATTGATACTGTGCCTGCTGAGTTTTTAATCAAATCAAATTTAACATCTACATAGTCAGAAATATCTATGAAGTCATAGGCCCAGTTTTTTACTGATGTAGGGTTAGAGAAATAATATTGATCACCTTGTCTGTAGACAGTGAAGCTCTTGTTACCAATTGCAGCGGAATCTTGATAGATAACAACATTGACTATGTTGTTTTTTACGCTAACAGTTGAGTCATTAACCTTCAGGGAAAATTGACTAAAATCACTTGTTGACCAATCTTCAAAGGTAAACCCCAATGATTCTGCCAACATGTTAATTGATGGCCGTAAGTGGTTCATTGCTTGTTGATACCAAACACCTTTAATTTTACAAGAGCCACCGACTCCAGACCTTTCTCCAGTTATTTGGCATTCCCAAGTACCGGAAGTGACACATGCTGTTAATGACATTGAAACTAAAGCGAGTGAAAGTATTTTTAGGCTTTTCATGTGATCCCTCAACTGTGTGGTTTTTTCCATGATATAGAATATCGGTTAACATGCTACCAGTGAACAACCCAAAAATCAACAATTGCAAAACAATATTATTACAATCATTTTTTAGACTCACGACTTCGTAGTAGAGAGATATTTGGGATGATTTTTCTTTTTATTACTCGCTCAACGTTCATTGTATGAGTTCCAATAGAGTTGCAGTTAATAGTTAGGATCTAATGTGATCGCTCAATGATCGCAATTGCGTATTTTTGCGTTTTTTGTAACTGGTTCACATCGCTGAAAGCCGCCAGAGCTGGAACGGTTTTAGATGATCGCATTATTGCGTTTTTTCCACCCGATAAAGCGGGCAGGCGTGGCGGGGGTCTGACGGCGCGCGCAGGGTTAAAAGTGTGTAGAAACTGCAGGCAATAAAAAACCGCCCGAGGGCGGTTGATGGGGATGGGCCGATAGTTACTTGGCTTCGGTTGAGACAGCAAGCTGGTATGGCTTAAAGCGGATGATCTCTTCGCCTGCCCAGTCATTGATAGACAGTAGTGACTGGCGAATGCATTCCAGCTCGTTTGCGTCGAATACCTCAGCAGCTTTACCTGCATCACCAAAGCCGCCGGTATTGTTGGGGATGATCCCCATCAGTTGCGGTGGTGTACGGTGTGCTGCTAATTGATCATCGCGGGTAACATTCTTAATCACCAAGAACTCATCATTGGCCGCAACCTCTGCTACAGGGATTAATTTGATCCCGTCCTTATTGCCACCTGGTGCATGCAAAAACAAGTTGCGGAAGTTACCCGGGCCTTTGCTGTTTCTAAGCGATTCGCGCAACTTGCTCACATCGTTCTCATTCACGGTTGAGTCAGTGAGGTACATGATAAAGCCAGCGTGATTGCCGTTTTCATAGTATCGACGTCTAAATAGCGTCGCACTCTCGTTTAGCAGAGTCGAGTTCATGCTAGCCACATAGTCAGGAATACCATAAACCTCTTGGCCTACGTCATAATCCTTTAGATGAAAGATTGATGACTCACGAAACTCCATCTCTTCGTGAAAGTTAGGTACCCACCAATACTGATTAGGTTTAATACCTACACGGGTATATTTAGCTGGCGAGGCTTGATACTTCAATGCACCACCCAAGCGATTCTTAATGACCTGCACATAGGCATTATTAAAGACCAGGTAATCGAGAACAATGGCGCTGAACTCATACAGGCTAAGCTTGGGATGCGGAATAAAGCAGCTTTTAAGAATATTGCGCTTTACCTGAATCGCGCTGGCATGGTGTACCGACGCCCGATAAATCCGGCTTAGGCCAGTCAAGGACAACGGCGGCTCGTAGTACTTGCCGTTAGACATGGCCTCAAGATAGTCGAAGATCTCCCGTTGGCTTAGCACTGGCATGGGCTCACCAAAGGTAAAGGTCTCAATTCGTTGCTCTTGCGACCCTTGCTGCACTTGCGGTTTGGCTGCCATGGTTCGAGCCTTTCTATATTTTGCCATTATTCGTAAATCTCCAAAGTCGAAGTACTCGAGCCGCTGGTATCCAATGGCTCATTGTAAAGTGCGTGCATTGCTGCCCACGCGATGTCGGCGTGGCTGATTTCTTCACTGCGAGCGGACTCATAAGTCACTTGTTTGCCGTTGGCGGTTAAGGTTTTGCGGATGCTCATAAAGGCTTGGGCGAGGTCAGTCCAGCCCGCGTCATATTCCAAGCGGCCCTTGCTGATGACGTCATAGGCTTTGATCACCATTTGGCTTTTCAGTACTGGGTTGTATTGGAATGGCGTAACCTGCGGGAAGAACTTCTTAACCAGCTGATACACAGCCTCACCAAGGCCAGTGGTATCGATACCGATAAAGGTCACGTTGTATTTAGCGCAAACATCCTGAATCGCCTTGGCCTGCGCCTCAAAGTCCATGCCGTTCCAGCGGTGTTTCTCGATGACGCGGAATTTACCGCCAGGCACTGCAGGCGGACACATCACAATGCAGCCAGCGCTATCACCTTTGCCGCCCTTATTCGGGTCGTAACCAATCCACACTTCGCGGTGGGCGAGCGGTCTTGGGGCAAAGGGTTTGTAATCAGTCCACACCTCCCAAGAGTCAACCATGCAGCGCTGCATCATCACCATCGGGAACACCGACATAGTGTCGTCGATGAACTCGCACATCAGCAGGTTTGAATACTCATCAGGGCTGTACTCTAAGTGCAGCGTATCGGGATCGAATAAATTACAGCCCTTGCGGATAGCATCATCAACAGTGACCACTTGGCGCCACTGGCCATCTTCACACTTGCGGCCTTTGGCCAATGCTTGATGACTCACATCTATCTCAATGCGATCCGCCTTAGGTCGGCCACGGTTAAATAGCGCTCCTGTCCAAAACGGATAGGCATCATGGGTAATTGATGATGGGGTGGATATATAGGTTTGGCGCCATTTGGCATGAATGGCCATACCAGAGGCGACCTTGCGAAACTCTTGGAACTTGTGGATCCAGAAGTACTCATCCAAATACAGGTTGCCATGGTAAGACTGCGCTGTTCGTGCGTTCGTCCCCAAAAAGTACAGAATGGCGCCATTATGCAGCACAATCGGGTCGCCCTTGAGTTCGATACCGGTCACATCCTTCACAAACTGAATGATGTACTGCTTAAACACATGGGCCTGCGCTTTACTGGCCGATAAAAAGATTTGGTTACGGCCAGTAACCAGTGCATCGATAATAGCCTCATGGGCAAAATAGTAAGTTGCCCCAATTTGGCGCGACTTTAAGATGTTGCGAATACGCTGGGTTAAGCCTGCGGTGTACCATTCTTTTTGGTAAGCAAACATCGAGTTTTGGAAGGCTTCAATCAGCTTTTCCAAATCCTCTTCGCTCACATAGTTCTTCACCGGCTGCTTTTTCGGTCCCGCATTGCGGTTATGCACATTCGGGTTTAAGTCGGCTTCATTGCCGCCATTCTGATAACGAGTAATGCGGGCGATGCGCTCCAGCTGCCGCCCGAGCAAATCAATCTCTTTAAAGTCTTTGCCGTCTTTATTCTCTTTGCTGATGAGCTGTAACAGACGCATTTCAAGTGCGCTGTCCACGCGGTCGATGGGTTTGGCATCTTCCCAAGCATCACGTTTTTTCCAACTCGACACGGTACTTTCGGGCAGCTGCAAATGCTGACTAATCTCGCGGACGTGCCAGCCTTGCCAAAAGAGATTCTTGGCGTATTGACGTTGATTAGTTTCGGGATTCAGTTTCATGGCGCCAGTGTAAATAGGCCAAAACCGAAAACCCTGTTGTTTAAGCGGTATCGGTTTCCTTATACCGCCCTAAGCCGTTGCAACAAAAAGCCGCGCTCTTGACCATAAAGGCAGCAGTTAACCGACCTCATACAACCCTTAAGGGCGACAAAATGGCTAAGAAATCGAAATTTTTCCGCGTATTCACCGAAGGACATACGACAGACGGCCGTGTCGTTGAGCGCCAGTGGATCAAAGACATCGTTGACACCTACAACACCGCCAAATATGGCGCCCGAATTTGGCTAGAGCACATTCGTGGTATGACGCCAGATAGTCCCTTTAGAGCCTATGGTGATGTCACCGCCGTCAAGGCCGAAGAAGTGGACGGCAAACTGACACTGTTTGCCCAAATTGATCCAACCGAAGAACTGGTGGCAATGAACAAGAACCGCCAAAAGGTTTATACCAGTGTCGAAATTGATCCCGACTTTGCCAAAACCGGCAAATGTGGGTTAGTGGGCCTAGCGGTGACAGACTCCCCTGCATCCTTAGGCACCGAAATGCTAGCGTTCTCAGCAACCTGCAAAGACAACCCGCTCACATCCCGCAAGCAGCGCCCAGAAAACCTGTTTACCTCCGCCGTTGAAGTGGAGCTTGAATTTGACGACGTCAGCGACGAGCCAGGGCTGTTCGCCAAAGTCAAAGCGTTGCTAGGTAAAAGCAAAGCCGACGCTAAAACCGACTTTGCGGACGTACATCAAGCCGTTGAAGAAATTGCCAAAACAGTTGCCGACACAGGCGAGGATTTCACCAGCAAGCTTGATAAATCTGTTAACGACTTCAATAAGTTGCAAACCGACTTCAACGAGCTCAGCAGCCAATTTAATGAGCTTAAAACGCAGCTCGAAAAAGAAGAGCCAACAGGCCAACGACGTTCGCCCGCAACCGGTGGCGACAACAACATTAAAACCGATTGCTAAGGAGCAAACATGCGCAATACCACCCGTACCCTTTACAATGGCTACTTAGCTCAGGTCGCGACGCTAAATAGTATTGAAACGGCAGAAACAAAATTCACCGTTGCCCCAAGCGTTCAGCAAACGCTTGAAACACGGATGCAAGAAAGCTCGCAGTTCTTGGGGATGATTAACGTCGTTCCAGTTACCGAAAAGTCAGGTGAAAAGTTAGGCTTAGGTGTCACAGGTACGATTGCCGGCACAACCGACACAACCCAAGGCGATCGCCAAGCTATTGACCCAACTGATTTAGATGCGCTGGGTTATGACTGTACCCAAACCAACTTTGATACAGCGTTGCGTTACAGCAAAATCGATATGTGGGCTAAGTTCCCGGACTTTCAGGCGCGCATTCGCGATGCCATTTTGAAACAACAGGCACTCGACCGCATTATGATCGGCTTTAACGGCACTAGCCGTGCGGCCACCTCTAACCGCGCAAATAACCCATTGCTGCAAGATGTAAACATCGGCTGGCTACAAAAAATTCGCCAGCATGCACCGCAGCGCCATTTAGCAGAAGTGGTTAAAGATTCAGGCAAGATCGTTATTGGCACCGATTACGCCAATCTCGATGCATTGGTGTTCGACATGGTTAACAACATGATTGACCCATGGCACCAAGATGATACTGAGCTGGTTGTAATTTGTGGCCGTAAGCTGCTGGCTGATAAGTACTTCCCGATTATCAACAAAGACAACGTCCCTACGGAAACCATGGCCGCCGACATGATCATCAGCCAAAAACGCATTGGCGGTTTAGGCGCGGTGCGTGTGCCACATTTCCCTGCTAACGGCTTGCTTGTAACTCGCTTGGATAACTTAAGTCTTTACTGGCAAGAAGGCGCCCGTCGTCGCAGCGTGATCGATAACCCTAAACGCGACCAAATTGAAAACTACGAATCATCAAACGATGCCTATGTAGTGGAAGATTATGGCTGCACAGCGTTTGCCGAAAACATCGAGATGGGGGCCTAATCATGACATCACCCGCCCATAAGCGCTTTCATAGCGTATTGGCGGCAGCGCGGGGGACAGAGTCCCCCTTAGCGGTTCGCTCCGAAAATACCTATGAACTCATGCTCATGCAGCTCACTGAACATCGCCGCATCTTAAAAACCGTGCAGGCGCTATCACGTAAGCTACAGGCAAAATCGCAATTCTTACCCGAATACGATGCCTATATCGATGGCACCATTGAGGGCGATAGTGGCCTGCAAGATGAAGTGTTCGTCACTGTGCTGTTATGGCATATCGATGTCGGCAATATTGACCGCGCATTAGTGTTAGCTGCCTACGCCCTCAAGCATGACTTAGTGATGCCTGACCGCTTTGAGCGCAACCTGGCTTGCACCATTGCCGAAGAAATTGCCGAAACCGCTGCGCGCTTGATTGAGACAGACGCCCCAGTCAAAAGCGAGCAACTTAACGCCACGCTTCACCTGACCGCCGAGTGCGATATGTACGACGAAGCGCGCGCTAAGTTGTTGCGTCAACTGGGGCATGCTTATGAGGCAGAAGGGCGACCTGATGCAGCACTCGATGCCTACCAACAGGCGCTGGCCTTAAACGATAAAGTGGGTGTGAAAAAGTTTATCGAGAAACTCACTCGAGAACTAAAAAACGCCGACAAACAAACAACCGAAAGCACCGCGCCGGCAACGGCAGGCAGTGCTGGTTAACCGAGCGACCCTCGCAACCCGTGCGGCGCTGGCCAGTAGCGATAGTTAATACCACTACTTACGCCAGCCCACCGCACAACCTAGCCGCAAGCAGGTCAACATGAGCTTTATCGCACCAGCCACAAGCGCCACTGCAAACACCATTACCAACGGTCCATTTTGGCCAGATATTGAGCCAGATGCGCTACGCCAAACAATGCGCCTCGATGGCACAGTGACCAATGAACGGCTTGAGCATGCACTAATCAATGCTGCATTGCAGGTCAACAGCGACCTCAAAAATTGGTGTATTGGAAATCAACTCTTGGGGTTTGACAGCCTAGTGCAAGTGCCTGCCGAGCAAATCAACGGCCAGAGTATCTATTTGCAATTGTATTTACGGGCGGTGTACTGCCTCACCAAGGCCAATCTTATTGAGCGATACAGCGATTTTGATAGCACGGCCAAAGGGTTAAAGGCGGGTGAAGAACTCACAGACAGTATTACTGATCTGCGCCGCGATGCGCGTTTTGCTATCCGCGACATCTTGGGTGAAAGCCATGTCACGGTGGAATTGATTTAATGAGCAGCTTGCAGGCAGTGCGCAGTATAGAGGGCGATACCGTCGATAAAATTTGTTATCGCTACCTTGGCGCCACGGGTGAGATCACAGAGCAAGTCCTCGATAGCAATCCGCACTTAGCAGCACTTGGACCCGTTTTACCTAATGGCACCGTGGTGCAATTACCAGTGCAGGCAGTGACACCCACCAAGCCTAATTTTATTCAACTATGGGATTAATGATGAGCGAGCCAATTTCAGCAACTTCAGCAACATCGGCAGTGGCAACTGCCAGCATTCTGACATTAGTCCCAGGAGCCGAACCCGCGGTGATGATTGGCGCTTTTACTGGGGCGGTGTTGTTTATTATCACCAACGATACTTCAGGCAATTTACAGCGAGTGGGCTTATTTGTGGTGTCGTTTTTAGGCGGTGTGTTATGCGCAAATTGGGCGGCGAACGCGCTCAGCGCAGTGCTACCAGATTCGCTGCAGGTCAACATGGGCATGGCAGCGCTTATCTCATCGGCGTGTGTTGTTCGCATGCTGCAGTACCTGATGAAACTCACCAACAACCCAGAGAGTTGGCTCAATGCCCTGCGTGGGCTTAGGGGGAAATGATGCTGATCATCAACGCCATTATTTGCAGTCTGATTGTATTGCGTCTGGCCTTGTTTGTACGAACTGGCCGGCACCGTCTCTTTATCAGTATTTGTGCCTATCTCATCACCGTCGCTGCTGGGGCCGAGGTCATCCTCACTCTTTATGGTGTGACCTCTACGCCCAGTTATGCGGAGGTGTTTTTAAAAGCCATCCTCTGCATAGCCATCTTTCAGGCGCGGGGCAATGTGGCCAGCTTACTGAAATTGGCGCCAAAGCCAGAAAAGCGCGAACGTCGTCAAACATTAAAACTTCAATGAGGGAACTGACATGAGCCTAAGAAAAGGCAGTAACGGCACTGCAGTGCGCGATTTGCAGCTAAAGCTTAATGCTGCAGGCGCATCATTAGTTGTTGATGGCTGGTTTGGCGATGCCACCCAAAAGGCTATCGAGCAATTTCAAGATAAACACGACTTACCCCGCACCGGCTACGCGGGGGTAAGAACGCTGGCATTACTCGCCGGCGAAAGCCGCAGCAAGTTTATTCAAAACTCTCAACTCGCTGCCGCCGCAGTTGTGTTAGGCGTATCGTTTGCCGCCATGGCCAGCGTGGCCGAGGTCGAATCAAACGGGTTTGGCTTTTTCACTTGCGGCAGGCCAAGCATTTTATTTGAGCGTCATGTCTTTTATCGCGAGCTATTAGAACAAGGTGCCGCAGCGGCAGAACTTGCCGCTAAGTATCCAAATATTTGCAGCCAAGCTCGTGGCGGGTATACCGGAGGCAGTGGCGAATATCAGCGGTTTGCTATTGCGTACCAGCTAAATCCAGAAGCGGCGATTTGCGCATGCAGCTGGGGCATGTTTCAGATTATGGGCTTTCATTGGCGAGCCTTGGGCTATCCATCGCCGCAGGCATTTAAGCAGGCCATGGATACCTCGGAGGGTGAGCAGCTTAATGCCTTAGTTAAATTTATCGAGGCGGATCCTGTGCTGCATAAAGCACTCAAAGCGCGTAAGTGGGCAGAGTTTGCCAAGCGCTACAACGGTCCCGCCTATAAAGAAAATGACTACGACATTAAATTAGCGCGGGCATACCAGCAGTTTAATACCGTTTTTCATGCAAACACGCAGGATGCTGGCAATGTGGACGTGGCTTAGTCGCGCTGCTCAGCCAATTATGCCTTATCTTATGGTCGCCGCACTGGCGACCTTATTGGGCTTAGTGGCGGTTATCCGTTATCAAAGCAATCAATTATCAACACTGCAACAGCATCAAGGCGCCTTGGTGCTATCACTTACACAAACGTCACAATCCTATTTCGACCTCAAACAACTCGCTGCAGATAACCAACAAGCACAGGCGGAGCTGCGCGCAAAACTCGCTGCCGTCAGCAGCACTAGCCAATACCGGAAAAATAAAATTGAGGAGCTAAAACGTGAACTTAGCGATGTTAAAGCTTGGGCTGATGCTCAGTTGCCTGATGCTATTCGCCGGCTGCACCAGCGCCCCGCCATTAGTGGCAGTGCAGAGTACCGTCGTTGGTTGTCCACTCGTGATCCAGTGCCAGTTACCCGCGAGCAACCCCATCAGCAATCAGGGGATCAGCAGTGAGCTCGACACCTGTGAAGCCGCATGGCATGAGTGTGCCGCGCAAATCGATATGATCATCGACTGCCAAAATAAACAGAAAGCTAAAGCCAACGCCTTGCAGACAGAAGGTAAACGCCATGAATAAGCCAGCGCAACTGCGCGAGTTACTATCCAAACAAGTGCCGCATTTGCAGCGTAACCCAGATTGCTTGCACGTATTCATTGAGAACGGCAACATCATCGCCACCGGTGCTGGGAAAAACCTCAGCTTTGAATATCAATTTAACTGCGTCTTAGTGGTGACCGACTATGCCGCCCATGCCGATACGCTTATTGTGCCAATTTTAGGCTGGCTGGCCACGCAGCAGCCAGAACTGTTATTTAACCCGGATAAGCGCGAGTCAGGGTTTAAATTCAAGGCCGAAATCATTAATCACTCCACTGCTGATATTGAGATAGTTCTAGCACTTACAGAGCGCGTTAAGGTGGTAGCGGGTGAAGGGATGCAGCTTGAAGTAACTCACTTACCTGAGCCAGTTTTCAATGATGAAGCAATCGATTGGACGTTATACACCAACGGAATTGAAGTGCCATGGCCACCGATTTAACCCGACTAAATGAACTGTTTGACGGACTCATACAGCAGTTATCCCCAGCAGCGCGCAAGCAACTCAGCCGCGATATTGCAAGACGACTGCGCGCCACCCAAGCGCAGCGGATTAAGCAAAATACCGCGCCAGATGGTGCGGCATTTGAAGCGCGAAAACCTCAGCCTGCATGGGCAAAACGTATCGGTGCCATTAAACGAAAACTGATGTTCCAGAAGATCATCAGGCAAAAATACCTAAAGCCTGAGTATTCATCCCAAGCGGCCAGCGTGGGCTTTACTGGGTTTATTTCTCGCATAGCGACCGAGCATCAATACGGGCTAAGGGGCCGGATCAACGAGCGGATATCGGCACAATATCCGCAGCGGGAGTTGTTGGGGTTCACTCAAAATGAGATGGATATGATAGAAGAGGCAATCGTTAATCATGTAGCACGTTAATGGTTAAAACTTTTACAATCAATATTTTAGATTTGACGTTACACAAGAAAACACAAATGTTTGATATTACCTTTTGAATAGTCGATACGCTTTTAACGAAACCAAATTCGAATATCTTTAACCTCACTCCGTGCTGCAATTGCATAAAATGCCTTAGACAATTCAGAGAATTCTATCATTGGAACTTGGATATCAAGACTAATATCTGGATGACACCAATACTCGGAAGGCATCACGGAAACCTGTCTTCTGCATACAAATGGACGTACAGAATAAATTGAGCACTTATCATCAATTAAGAACGGGCATGGTGTACCGTGGAAATCAGGCTTAGTCGTAGTAAAAAATAAACTCTTGGTTATTAATTTACCTGTATGAATGGAAATCATCTGTGCTTCGTGCTCAGTGATTGACACATTGATTTTACAACAGTTTCCACAGCCAGCTTTACATATGGTAATCGGTGTCAATTTAGAGGTGAGTTCATCGGCTAGCTTGTATAACTGCTGTAATTTCACCATTTCACTATCTGAACTTTTTGCCTGTTTTTTAGCTATTTTTTCTTCTTTAACAGCAAGCTTTTTGGGTATTAAAGGTTGTAGTCTCAGGATTTTCTTTTGTGCAACTTTTTCATCATCTGCCAAATTTCTCATTTATCCTCCGTGATTATCGGGTATAGCATTTATTTAGATTTAAACTTATGTATAGCAAAATGCATTTTAAGTTAAGTGGGGAATTGTTTGTTATCAATCAGTACGCTTAAGCCCATATTCGGCAAATAGGTCATCCGCACCATAAAATGTTGCTTTACCTGTCCATTCATATGATATTTGAACTTGGTTTTCACTTTCTGACACAATTTCAGGATCTGTTATACCGTCGATTAATGACAGAACATTTAGTGCGTCGGTACCAACGGTGTGGTTTGAGAGAAAGCCAAATAAGCCGTCTCGCTTTAATGTTATGCTTCGTTTAGACATAAATTAATACATTAGTTAATGTAAGTTCTGATTTTGAACAATGTATGTGACAAAGGCTATAGCTCCATAGCTTAAATGTTTAACCTATGTATTGATTCAATAATTTATATGTTTTTAACTCATGATGCCAAGCTCTGCTTCGATCATCACTCTTAGTTTCGGAGCAAGTTTTTTAGGTGGTATTTTACAAAACTCTTCTCTTGTGATTTGAGCATGTTGATGAATTGCCCATAACACATAACGCTTTTTATAGCAGCCATGTTTACGCCGGATATGGGCTGTTGCGACTTTCCAAAGTTCACAGTATGTCAGACCATTTTGACGAGAGCTTGGTTCGTGCCAGTTATATCTTGCGCGGTAACTCTCAAAATAATGTAAGAATTTTCTTTCTAAATTAGCATTGTTATAGGCAAGTAATAGACGAAACCGTTTGTCTCCTCTTGAGTTTGCGGACCTAACTCTTGCTTGTAGTTCTGCATTTGTTTTTCCAATTTTCATATAACGCATATCTTCACTTATTAGAAAGTAAACCCAACCATGACGATCTCGATAAAAGTCATTCAAATCATAAATAATTTGTGGTTTCATAAAGTCTCCATTTCTAACAAAATCCACTCAAATTAGGTAGCTGGAACAGCCGAGAACACAAAACTAGTCAGTTGGATGCTACCTAAACTGTTTCATTTATAATATTGCTTCAGCTAAAAGAGCAGAAAAGTCATATTTTATCTCTTGCGCTATAACTTCCCACATACCACCCAAACCGCTAGCGGCTAGCCATACAACTGGCAACCATAGCCGCATGAACACGACCGCCGCGCTTGCCGAACTTACACGCCGTATCGATAACCTTTTACGTATTGGCACCGTTGCCGAAGTAAAGGGTGATTCGTGCCGCGTAAAAACCGGTGAGTTACTTACCCAGTTTCGCCCCTTTTTTACCCGTCGTGCCGGCACAGCAAAAACCAGTTGGCGCCCTACAGTAGGCGAGCAAGTCATGCTGTTATCGCTTAGCGGCGATCTCACCAACGCTTACATTCTGCCTGCGCTTTATAGCGATGAAAACCCAGAGCCAGACGATAACAACAATCGTGAACGCACAGTTTATCCAGATGGTGCGGTAATTGAGTACGACCCAGATACTAGCGCGCTTAAGGTCACAGGCATTAAAACCGCCAACGTACAGGCCAGCGAGCGGGTGACTATCGATTGCCCAAATTCGGAGTTTACGGGCAATGTACTGGTTAAGAAAAAACTCACTGTAGAACAGGGCGCCAAGGTTACTGGGGCGATGGATCATTCAGGCAAGCTGACCAACAACGGCGGGATGGCGATTACTGGCGGCGCCAATATCGACGGCATTAATTTTGGCACCCATAAACATGGCGGTGTCGATACTGGCTCGGGCACTTCTGGAGGCCCGCAATGAGTACCAATAAAAACTGGCAAGGTATGAATCGCTTTACGGGAAAAAGTATTAGTGAGTCGCAGCATATCAGCCAAAGTATCCAGGATATTTTAACCACACCACTGGGTTCGCGCGTGATGCGCCGTGACTACGGCAGCGCCATTTTTGAACTTATCGACCAGCCACAAAGCGCCGCGGTAAAGCTGCAGCTTATGGCGGCGGCAGTTATCGCGCTAACCCGCTGGGAGCCGCGTATTAGCATTACTGAGATTGAAATTATCAGTGGCGGCAGCGACGGCAAAGTGCAATTCAACCTAGTGACCGACCGCATCGACACTCAACGCGCCCAATCATTCGAGGTCATCTATGGCTGAGCTAATCGATCTATCTAAAGTCCCTGTGCCTGACATTATCCAGCCGCTGAGCTTTGAGCAGCGCTTGGCCACTCTCAAGCAGTTACTGATTAATATCGACAAAAGATATGAAGCGGTGTTGGCGTTAGAGTCGGACCCTATTACTAAATTACTGCAGGTATTTGCCTACCGTGAAATGCACCTGGTTGCGCAAATTAATGACGCCACTCGCGGCAATATTTTAGCCTCATCAACGGGCAATAACTTGATTGCACTTGGCTCACGTTATGACCTCGCGCCATTAGTTATCCAAGCGGGAGATGCGACTGCAGTACCGCCCATCCCTGAAATTTTAGAGGATGAACAATCCTTTAAACGCCGCGTGCAAATGGCATTTGATGGCTTAAATACGGCGGGCAGTATCGATGGTTATATCTTTTTTGCGCTGGGCGCCGATGGTCGCGTGGCTGATGCAAAAGCCGTGAGTCCTGAACCCTGTGAAATGGTGGTCACAATTCTATCTATCGAAGGTGATGGCACAGTCAGCAATGAACTGCTTATTAAGGTGCGTGACGTCTTTGGCGTGAGTGCCGACGGTTTATCACAGTCAAATACGCCGTCAAAAGTGCGGCCGCAGGGCGATAGAGTGACTATTCAAGGCGCGAGTATTGTTAATTATAGTGTGCAAGCTGTGCTACAACTGTTGCCGGGGCCTGATTCTCAAGTGGTGTTAGCCGCTGCTAATCAAGCGTTAGCACTCTACCAAAAAGAGCAGCGTCGTTTAGGGGCTGATATTACCCGTTCAGGAATATATAAAGCGCTGCACCAAAGTGGCGTCAATAACGTCAATCTGATTAGCCCATCCGCTGATATCACCGTGCTTGACCATCAAGCGGCCTATTGCACCAGCGTTAATATTTCGATTGGGGGCGTCGGTGAATAATCGAGTTTCCTCATTACTGCCACCTAATGCATCCCAGCTTGAGCGCGATATTGAGCAAGTGATCGCCAGTTCGCTGGATTTGCCATTGTCTATTGCAGATCTTTGGGACCCGTTCAGCTGCCCGTTATCTTTATTGCCATGGCTCGCATGGGCTTATTCAGTTGACCAATGGGCGGACAGTTGGCCTGAAAGCGTTAAGCGACAAGTGGTTAACGATGCGTTTGGCATCCATCGATTTAAAGGCACTCCTTACGCTGTGCAGCGGGCACTTAACAGCCTAGGTATTAAAACCAACATCCTCGAATGGTGGGAAAGTGCCGGCAGCAATGTGCGTGGCACTATGAAAGTGCTCGCCTTGGTGAATGACAACATCACCGATGATAACGATGGACTGATCACCGCCAAAATGCTCGCCATGGTGACAGAGGCCATTCGCAACTCAAAGCGCGGCTCAATTCACTTTGATGTTGAGCTGGGTATTGCATTTGAAGAGTCGCTTACTGTAGCTGTAGGCATTAGCCCTAGTGTTGGGATATCTGATATTGATGCCGATTCGAATGGCGTTCGCCCTGATGATGTTATTGCTTTAGCTGGAGTATTTGGCATCGAACACCGTATCGACTGCATCGATACCGATTACCTGTTATCCCCAGTGCTACCTGACGAATTGTTAATTACCCATAGGCTTGCGGCGGTGTCGCATCAACTAATCATCTCTGAACACGAATTAACGGGAGTTGTGTAATGGCACTCACACTGCAATTTACCGAGGCAGGCCTTGCCGCTTGCTTATCAGCAAAAGACAAAGGGCTTAAAGCCGAAATCACTCACATGGCATTTGGCTCAAACGCCTATACGCCATCTAAAACCCAAACCAGCTTGAGCGCTGAAAAAGAGCGCATTGCCATTTCTGACTATCAAGACGGTGGCAAAAGCCTGCGAATGGCCGGCGTGTTTGATGGTGAGCTTGAATACGCCATCAAGGAGATCGGTTTTTACATTGGCACGACTTTGCTTGGCGTATATAGCGCGCCGAACAAGACACTAGGCTACCGAACCCCATCGGTAAAAGTGGTGCAGTGGTTTACGTTAAATATTGAGGCGCTACCAACCGACAGTATCACTGTGGTAGTGGGCGCTGAAAACCTCAACCTGATTTTAGATAAAGAGTTTATCGCGGGCTGTGCAGCATTTTTACACAATGCGGCGGCAGTTATTAAAAATGCTCACTGGAACATGCAACTCAGTGAGCGTATTCGACAACTAGAGGGAACAGTATGAGTTCAATTGCTGAAGAAATTGCGGGGCTAAAAGTCGCGTCCGCTGCACAAACTGCCGCATCACAGGCGTTATCGCAAGAAGTCGCTGGCAAGATGGCGGCTATCGATAAAAAAACCAATGACTCCATTGCTAAGGTCGAATCAACCTACGACCAAAAAGCGGCGGGACTGACCATTATCGCCACTGACGGCTACAAAAAAGCCATCGAACACAATTCAGGTGGCCGCAATACCGTGGTATACGATGCCCAAGGTAACCCAAATATCATGGTTGTGATCCCGCGCTTCAACATTGAGGATTTGGGATTGACCGATCTCAACCTTGGCACAGGCGTTCACCCAGCGTTTCAGACTAACGGCGTACCGCGCGGCGAGATATTAATCGGCAAGTATTTAGCATCAGCGGCCGCCAATGGTAGTGCAGTGATTGGCGGAGTGCAGCCGCGCACATCCGTTAACTACGATGCAGCAAAAGAGCTGTGCACGCGAAAAGGTGCAAATTGGCACATGATGTCAGTGCACGAGTGGGCGGCTATTGCGCTATGGTCCCTCGCTAATGGAACCGTACCGCGCGGCAACACAAACTACGGTCGCTCGCACGAGAAGAAATGGGAAACCGCTCGGCGCTCTGATAATGGCGCACCCGGAGACGTAAGCGGTACAGGTAGAACGGACACGGGCAAAGGTCCAGCTACTTGGAACCATGACCATACCAATTTTGGCGTGTGCGATTTGGTGGGCAACGTTTGGGAATGGTTAGATCAAATGAAGCTAGACGATGGCCAGATTATTACCACGCTGGACAATAACCCAGCCGTAGCTGAAGCCAATTGGCACAAACACGCTGCTTATTTTGATTCACCCACTGATAATCAAACTGGCACCGGTAGCGCTGGAGCCCCCATCCTCAGTAATGCAGTGAATAAACGCAACGGTCCGATGAATGACGATTCAAACGATTACCCATATCTAACCGCTTCGCACTTTGCGGCAATTACTAAGGCCGTGGGTTACGTGCCTAACGAGCTATTGCGCAAGCTGTTAATTGAATCGGCCACTACAGTTACCGTTGGTGGCTGCATTGGTTTAAGGAATTATGGCGACAGATTACCAATCAGAGGTGGTGACTGGAACAACAGTTCAGAAGCTGGATTGGGGGCGATCTACTTGTATCATCCGCGTTCGGTTGACAACACTAGCTTTGGTTTCCGTCCAGCTTTCTTTGTGTAGTGCCATTTAAGTTTTTGGAGTAAAAACAATGAACTTTACTTATATTTTTAACGGCGTATCGCACACTGATGTGTCGCGTGAATACATGAACAACCTAGGCATGACCAATGAGCAGGTTAATTCTGTGCTCGCTCAGCGTGACTTTGAGTTGTCACAAAACATCGAAAAACGTAAAGCTGCGTATCGAGAAGAGTCAGACCCGCTTTATATGGAGTGGCAATACGACCAAACGCCAGAAAGTGAGCAACATTGGCGTGATAAGGTGGTCGAGATCAAGCTGCGTTACCCTGTTACAACTGATGAATGATCTCAGGTTTTTAGGTCAATAAACGACTCTTACCACTCAAACCGCTAGCACCGCTCCGGTGTGCTCTGCAAGCTTAGCCCTGCTTAGTTTTGCAAAACCCACAGCACCGGAGCTTATTATGGATTATCACCACGGGGTACGCGTCATTGAAGTCAATGATGGCACCCGCACCATTCGTACAGTATCAACTTCCGTCATCGGCATTGTCTGCACCTCGAGCGATGCCGATGCAACACTATTCCCGCTAAACACCCCAGTATTGCTAACCAATGTGATGCAAGCCATTGGTAAAGCTGGCGTTCAGGGAACATTAAAACCCACGCTCGAAGCCATTGCAGCTCAAGTAAACACGCTCACCGTTGTGGTGCGTGTGGAGCAGGGCGCGGATGAAACTACTACAACCGCCAATATTGTCGGTACGGTAACCCCGCAAGGGCAATACACCGGCCTTAAGGCGCTGCTGGCTGCACAGTCTTTATTGGGCGTTAAGCCGCGCATTATTGGTGTGCCAGGATTAGACACCTTACCCGTTGCCACCGAACTTGTTGCAACCGCTAAAAAGCTGCGCGCCTTTACCTATGTCAGCGCCTATGGCTGCGCCACCAAAGAAGAAGCTGTTGCCTATCGCGAAAACTTTGGCGATCGTGAAGTCATGGTCATTTGGCCTGAATTTGTGGCCTTTGATACCGTTGCGACCGCAAATGTCAACGCGGCAGCGACCGCTCGCGCCCTTGGCCTACGCGCCCGTATCGATAAAGAAGTCGGCTGGCACAAAACCCTATCAAACGTCACCGTTAGCGGCGTTACCGGTTTAAGCAAACCCGTGTACTGGGATTTACAGGATCCATCAACCGATGCCGGCTACCTCAACAGCAACGAGATTACCACCCTGATTAATCAATCAGGTTTCCGTTTTTGGGGCTCGCGTACCTGTTCGGAAGATCCATTATTCCAGTTTGAAAACTACACCCGCACCGCGCAAGTGCTGGCTGACACCATTGCCGATGCGCATATGTGGGCAGTGGATAAACCGCTAACCCCAACGCTAGTTAAAGACATCATCGAAGGCATTAACGCCAAGTTCCGCGAGCTAAAGGGCCTTGGCTATATCGTCGATGGCCAAGCGTGGTACAGCGAAGACGTTAACGACGTTAGCACCATCAAGGCGGGCAAGTTGTATATCGATTACGACTACACCCCAGTGCCTCCGCTGGAAGACTTAACCTTCCGTCAAAAAATCACCGACCGCTATTTGGTCGACTTCGCGTCCGCAGTAGCAGCGGCCTAAGGATAAACCATGGCGTTACCAAGAAAACTCAAGCACCTCAACCTATTCGGTGACGGTGAAAACTGGATCGGTGTGGCGGAAGAATTTACCCCCGCCAAACTCAGCCGCAAGTTTGAAAAATACCGTGGCGGCGGTATGCCAGGTGCGGCTGATATCGACATGGGGCTAGACGATGACGCCCTAGGCG
Organism: Shewanella sp.; assembly: GCF_047975355.1. Taxonomy (GTDB): domain Bacteria; phylum Pseudomonadota; class Gammaproteobacteria; order Enterobacterales; family Shewanellaceae; genus Shewanella. The sequence goes on from NZ_JBKEDJ010000019.1 coordinate 32,776, forward strand.
TTGAGTTCACCCTTGGCGGTTACGAGGCCAAGCTGGTTAAGCAAATGTCAGCCAGCAAAATCGATGGTGTGATGCTGCGCTTTGCCGGTTCATTCCAACGTGACGACACCGGCGAAGTACAAGCGGTCGAAATCGTTTGCCGTGGCCGTTACAAAGAGCTTGATCGCGGCACGTACAAAACCGGCGACAACAGCCAAACCAAAGCCACCATGACCTGCACGTACTACAAAGAAACCGCAGGCGGCGAAGTGCTGGTTGAAGTCGATACCGTTAACGGCATTGAGCTAATCAACGGCGTCGACATGATGGCCGAGCACCGCAAAGCCATTGGGTTATAACTCGGGCTTAACGCGTTAATACCAACCTAAGCCCGCAATACATAGCCGTATGCGGGCATTTTTTAATTAGAAATTAGACAGAGGGTCTAACTATGTCAGAAGCAACTCACAAAACAGTCACTTTAGATAACCCAATCACTCGCGGCAAAGAAGTGATCTCCGAAATTCAATTACGCAAGCCTAAAACAGGCGAACTGCGCGGCCTCAACGTAGTGGATATTCTCAACATGGATGTTAACGCCGTATCCAACTTACTGCCGCGCATCACTTCGCCATTGCTCACCAAAGAAGAGGTGCAAGAGCTTGCGGCCGAGGACTTTGTGCAGCTCGCGGGAGAAGTCACCAGTTTTTTGATCCCAAAGAAAATGCGCTAGCCCTCCCAAGCTGCGTAGACGATACCATGGCGGATATCGCCATGGTATTCCATTGGCCTCCTAGCGAAATGTATGCCATGGACATCAACGAGCTAATGCGCTGGCACGAAAAGGCCATATCCCGCTGGAACCTGCAACACTCCCCATCAAAGTGAGGCCATGAATGTCAAAAAAACTTGAGTTAAAACTGCTGCTGGACATGGTTGATAAAGTCACTGGCCCACTTAAAAAAATCCGCGAAGCCAGCGGCGGTGTATCGGGGGAGTTAAAAGCCACACGCGATAAACTCAAAGAACTCAATAAACAGTCAGCACAAATCGACGGCTACAAAAAAGTAAGCCGTAGCCTAAGCATCACCTCTCAAGATCTCGTCAAGGCGCAAAAGAAAATGCAGCTCCTTGATGAACAAATGAAACAAAGCCAGAACCCCAGTAAAGCGCTGCGCAAAGAACACGAACAATCCATCCAAACCTTGCGAAACCTTAAAGGGGCGCGAAGCAAGTTAGTCGCCAGTCATAAGCAAATGCGCGAAGAACTGCGTTTATCTGGTATCGATACCAGAAAGCTCGGCGACACCCAAAAAGAGCTTAAAGAAAAAATACAGCAAACAACCGACGTAATGGAGCTGCAACGGAAAAAGCTAGAAGCTGTTTCAAGGAAACAAAAGCAACTAAACGATGCTGGCGCTAGTTATCAAAAAGCCAAGGCATTACAGAGCGATCTTGCTGGCAAAGGTGCTGGCATGGTGGCCACGGGTGCGGCCGTTGGTGCAGCCTCAGCCATTCCTATCATTGAGTATTCAAAAGCAGAAACCGCCGCCACGGGGCTTAAAGTCTCGATGATGGGGGCGGGTGGTGTTGTTCGTAAAGAGTTTGCCGAGATTAATGCACTAGCAACTCAGCTCGGTAATAAACTCCCAGGCACTACTGCCGACTTTCAGGACATGATGACAACCCTCATCCAGCAAGGTATGTCATCAAAAGCGATTTTAGGCGGGCTAGGTGAAGCGACCGCTTTTTTAGGCGTTCAAATGAAGCTGCCATTTAATGAGGCGGCAGAATTTGCAGCTAAATTGCAAGACGCCACAGGCACAGCCGAAAAAGACATGATGAGTCTAATGGACGTTATCCACCGTTCATATTATCTCGGTGTTGATAAAACCAATATGCTGCAAGGCTTTAGTAAGCTGAGCTCTGCATTACCTGTGCTTCGTAAACAAGGGCTTGAAGCTGCCAAACTGTTAAGCCCGCTGATTGTAATGGCAGACCAAGCTGGTATGGCGGGTGAAGCCTCAGGTAACGCTTACCGTAAAGCATTTCAGCTTTCAATGGACGCAGGCAAAGTTGGTAAAGCTAACAACATACTGGCAGACATGGGGATTAAGCTCGACTTTACTGACGGTAAAGGTGAGTTTGCTGGATTAGAAAACATGTTTAGCCAGCTACAAAAGCTCGGAGGGCTAAATACTGAGACCCGTCTATCTGTACTCAAACAGATCTATGGTGACGATGCCGAAACCTTGCAAGTGATGAACATAATGATCACCAAAGGTATTGCCGGCTACCGAGAAGCAGCAGCAAAGATGGAGGCGCAAGCATCGCTGCAACTCAGGGTTAACGAGCAGTTAAATACCCTGACAAACCTATGGGATGCCGCAACGGGAACCTTTACCAATGCGCTTGTTAACGTTGGCGAAGCCGTGGCACCGGAGCTTAAGCAGCTGGTTAACTGGCTGAGCGAAATGGCCGAAAAGCTCGGCACATGGATAAAAGCCAACCCCGAACTCACTGGCACTCTATTTAAAGTTGCTATGGGCGTGGGGGCGCTAGCAGTTGCCGGCGGTACGCTGACGCTAATGCTAGCGGGTATCTTAGGGCCGATCGCTTTACTCAAGTACAGCACATCCGTGCTGGGCATTAATTTGATGAGCGCTGTAGCGCCAACAGGATTATTAACAACAGCCTTTGGCGGATTATCTAAAGGTGTCACAGGGATCATTAGTAAAGCCACTAACTTTAAAGGCGCATGGGCAGGTATCGGTGCGCTATGGAAGCAAAGCGATCCAAAGACGCTGCTCATATCGATGGGTAAAGGTGGTGGGATAGTCGACAGATTTAAAGCATCGTTCGCGTCATTGAGGGGCACCTTATCGACATTAATCCCAAGGCTAACCTTTATGTCTGGCGCCACAATGGCGTTGATGAAATCACAGATGCTCGCAGTAGTATCAGGCGCAAAATTAGCAGCTGTAAATGCAGGAAAAGCTATCAAATCGACTGCAAGCGGTATACAGAGTTCCGCTGCGGCAATGCGCACTTATGTCCAAGCCCATGGCCCACTAGGCACTTTGTGGAATGGCTTTATTGCCAGCGCAAAAGGCATTGGCCGAGTACTTATCTCCAGCGTAATGAGTCCGCTTCGGCTAGTTGGGCAAACCTTACTATTTGTGGGCCGCGCCGCCTTACTTAACCCCATCGGCTTACTGGTAACAGCCATCGGTTTAGGTGCGTTGGCCGTTTATAAATATTGGCAACCAATCAAAGCCTTTTTTGTCGGATTTTGGCAAGGCCTGCAAGAAGGACTCGCACCAGTAGCAGAAGCGCTTAGCCCTGCATTTGTTGCATTTGGCAGCGCATTAGCTCCACTCAAACCCATTTGGGACGGTATCGCCAGCGCAATGGGTACGGTTTGGAAGTGGGTAACTGACTTGCTTACCCCAATTAACTCGACCGCCGCAGAACTTGATAATGCCACCAATGCCGGCAAGCGATTTGGCTTATGGCTAGCTGACCTGATAAATATCATTCCAAGATTGGCGGGTGATTTTGTCGGCTTTGGTGCCAACTTAATGGAAGGTTTCAGCAAGGGCATTATGAGCATGGGGCACCTGATTAAGGAGTCACTCGGTAGCACGATAAGCGAAGGTGTTGACTACTTTAAAAACCTACTGGGTATTGCCTCGCCAAGTAAAGTGTTTGCGGTAATGGGCGACCAAACCATGCAGGGCTTAACCGTGGGCATTAATCGCAGCCAGCAAGCACCGCTGAATGAAGTTGGCAAGCTCGGTAAACAAATGGCAGGCGCGGCGTTCGTGCTCGGCGTCACAGCATTACCAGCAGCGGCTATCACCGACCAAACTCGCATCATTAGGGATGAATACCAAAGTGCTGATTATTCAGTTCCGGATGCAATACGTTTGGTCAAAGAGGGAGAACTGCCAGCCAGAAAACCGAAGAGTGACAACTTATCACCTGATGATAACGGCTTAACCCATAGCGCAGCGCCAGACAGGTTAGGCACATTTGCACAACGCCAAGCGCCACAGCCTCAAACAGTTCATATTGATGCCGGTATTCATGCACCCATTACCGTTTATGCCACTGCCAATATGAATGCACAGGATGTCGCGCAGTTAATCGCCATAGAACTAGAAAAGCGAGAACGTGCCCAGCAAGCACGCTTACGCAGCAGCCTAAAGGACCTTAACTAATTATGATGATGACACTCGGCTTTTTTGTATTTAGCCGGCTGACTGTGCCATATCAAGCATCACAGCATGACATGGTATGGCGCCACCCAACCAACAGCCGCGTTGGTGCGCGTCCATCCGCGCAGTTCTTGGGGGTTGGCGATGAAACGCTAACGCTATCTGGCGTGCTAATGCCAGAAATCACGGGTGGAGAGCTCAGCCTAGAGGCGCTGCGTAAAATGGCCGACACCGGTAAAGCTTACCCACTGATTGAAGGGCGCGGCACTGTGACAGGCTTTTTTGTGATCGAGAAAATCAGCAAAGGCCGCAGTGAGTTTTTTAGCGATGGCGCCGCACGGCGAATCGAGTTCACTATTGAACTAAAGCGGGTGGATGAAAAGAACACTAGCCTTATCGCCAACGAGAACTTGATAGGCATGGGCATCAGTAAACTGATTAGGGGGATCTTGTGAGCCTCCTAGAGCAGTTTAACCCGCTGGCCAGTGGCGACCAGCCAACGCCAGATTTTCAAATTCTAGTCAACGGCACTGATATCAGCCCCAAAGTGAAATCGCGACTTATGTCGCTGCGCCTCACGGATAATCGCGGCTTTGAAGCCGATACTGTTGAAGTGCAGCTCGATGACGCAGATGGCGAACTGGCGATGCCACCCAAGGGCGCTAGCATGCAAGTGCGTATTGGCTGGAAGGGCAGCGCGCTGGTTGATAAAGGCACATACACCATTGACGAACTTGAGCACAGTGGCCCGCCGGACAGCCTAACCATTCGCGGTAAATCCGCCGATATGCGCGGCACCTTGCAACAAAGCCGCGAGCAAAGCTATCACCAGCAAAATATCAGCAGCATTATCGATACGATTGCAGCGCGGCATCAGCTTAAAGCCAAAATTAGCGACAAGCTCAAAGCTGAAGTTATCGAACATATTGACCAAGCTAACGAGTCGGATGCCAATTTCTTAACCCGCCTCGCTGAGCAATTTGACGCTATTGCCACGGTAAAAAACGGCAACTTACTCTTTTTGCAAGCGGGACAATCGAACACCGCTAGCGGTATGGCGCTAGAGGGTGTTGAAATAACTCGCCAGTCGGGCGATAGCCATCACTTTGGTGTAGCCGATCGCGATGCCTACTCAGGAGTCGTCGCATACTGGCAAAACGATAAAGGCGCTAAGCGCCAGACTGTTAAAGCGAAAAAGCCAAAAGCAGCCAAGCCAGACGATATAACGATAACCGTCGGTGAAAAAGAGATCATGGTCGGCAGTAACGACAACGTCAAAACCCTGCGCCATATCTATGCCAACAAGCAGAACGCTGAGCGCGCAGCCCGTGCCATGTGGGATAAATTGCAACGCGGCGTAGCTACCTTCACCATCACCTTAGCCATGGGCAGGCCAGAGCTATTCCCTGAGCAACCGGTTAGCGTCAGCGGTTTCAAACCGCCCATTGATAACAGCGCCTGGATACTTACCCGCGTCGAGCACAATATCAACGACATGGGTTACACCACAGGGATAGAACTAGAAGTTAAAAACAGTGAAGTGGCAGATGTCAGCGATGAAAATGACTCATCGGAATAACAGCACCTGCAGCAAAGACGGCAATGACTATGTTGGCCACAGAGGAGAAAATTTTTAAATAGCGGCAATGTCTTGTGTATATAACCCCATAGTCACCCTTTAGAATGATTGCACGCAGTCAATTAGGAGTTGGGTATGATGTCAGAAGAACCAAAGAAAACCACTCGCAAGAGCTCAGCGCGCGGAGCTGGTATTACCTGCCCGCATTGTGACAGCCGCGCACTGCTGAGACGAACACGAGCAATCACCCTATTAACCAGAGAAAAAACCTATCGATGCGATAATGATGAATGTGGACACATATTCGTTAGCATTGAAGAAATTCAACGAACCGTTGTCCCTCCAAGAGTAAGTCGCGAGGGAGTAAACCTGCAGATAAGCAGAATATCAAAACCACAAAATCAACCACTTAACCGCACTTAGCAGCAAGCATTTACTGCAAAACAAAAGCCCACATCAGCGTGGGCTTTTTGTTGTCAAAAACAGCACTGTGGTCAATATGTGGCAATAATTTAAATAAATAAAACAAAAACAACGCCTTAAATCATCAAAAAAGGAGGGCTAGCCTCCTTTCTCATTATTCATCACATCGCAACGCTTAAGAATGTAGCCGACCTTCTTCAGGCTGCTCAAAAATTAAATCTTCCATTTGCTCATAAGCGGACTCATGGCCGGGCGCATTGAAGAGCACCATCAGAATCACCCACTTAAGATCTTCGAGGATCAAGGCAGGCTCATCGAGTTCCATGACTCTGTCGATCACCATCTCACGGGTTTCGACATTCAGCACTTTAACTTGCTCTAAAAATAGCAGGAATCCACGGCATTCCACGTCCAGCTTTTCCATTTCTTCTTTGGTGTAAATCCGAAATGAATGCTGATCATGATTGCACAGATAAGGCTTATCTCCTTCCTGCAACTCAGCCAGACGCTCCAACCAAGTTAAGGCTTTCAAAATCTCTGACTGGTGGAAACCAGCACGAGTGAGTTCCTTGGTTAACTCGTCTTCATCCACTAACAGTTCAACTTCACTGTGAACATAGTTTTCAAATAGATACATGAGGATATCAAACATGGCTAGCTCCTCTTTACTCTGACGTAACCACCGGGTACTGCAACAACCCAACCTTGCAACTCAAGTTCAAGCATTTGTTCTAACACCAGATCTATCGTTTTCCCACTATGTTCGACTACAGCATCAATTGTTGTAGTTTCATAACCTACACTAGCTAACAGCGATGAAAATGGCAAATCACTAATCTCACCTTGCTCTATATGGTGGCGAGTGTTGACTTCTTCAAGGTGAAAAGCCGTCAAACTTACCAGCTCTTCCACTATATCGGCCGCACTCTCCACAAGTTTTGCCCCGTCCCGCAATAAATCATGGCAGCCTTGATGAAAGCCGCCAAGAATCGAGCCCGGAACTGCAAAGACCTCACGCCCCTGCTCCATGGCCAACCTAGCGGTGATAAGTGAACCACTCTTACGGCAAGCCTCAACCACCAGCGTACCTAAAGAAAGACCGCTAATAATGCGGTTTCGTTTCGGGAAATTGCCCGCAAATGGCCCGATATCCGGCCAAAACTCGCTTATTATACAGCCTTGGTGCTGAATATCCTCATAAAGCTGCTTATGTCGACGCGGATAAACGATATCAATCCCAGTACCCAGCACGGCAAGCGTTCTTCCTCCGCGGTCAACACACGCTTTATGGGCCGCGCCATCAATCCCCATCGCCATGCCGCTACAGATGCTAAATCCTAGTGCAGACATCTCTCGAGCTAACTGATAGGCAACCTGTAATCCACCGGGAGACGCATTACGACTCCCTACTATCGCGAGCGATGGGAGCAACAGCGCCTCAACACAGCCTTTGATAAATAAGACGCTTGGAGGATCAGATAACTGTTTAAGTAATGGAGGATAAAGGGGATCAGTAAAACAAACGAGGTGATGCAGTTCAGACTGCTGTTGCCATTCGAGGGCAGCATCGACCCTTTGATAATCAATGACTAGGCTATGGAGTAGATTGTCAGACAAAGGAAGCGAGTGTCTCTCATGCTCCAATCTTTGCCTGAGGTCGTCCACATCCATGTGCGTTAATAATTGTTGTGTCCGAGCGGGTCCTAGCCCAGATACCGCATTAACAATTAACCAATCGACCAAATGTTCAGGGATTATTCACCTCTAAAGGCTAAGGAGTCCGGCGCAATTAATTTATCGTCGACCCGTACAGAACGTTCAGTCGAGACAATCAAACCTAAGCTCGCTTTATCAAACACTTTAAAGACTAAGAGTTTGCCATGGTAAATATCGGGCATCTTGATGGCGCGATCTGACGACAGTGATGCCACCACATTATCATAGGCGGTGCGCTCGGTCGTAGGTACGGGTTGACCATCATTATTAATCACAATTTCTTCGCCATCGCGGTAAATCGAGAACACCTCACCTGGCTCAACACCATCCTGCGTGCCTTTATCTAAGTACACCACATTTAGCTTACCCGCCTCGCGCATTTTCGACTCAATAGCTAGCACGGTCGCCGGAGTCTTAAGCTCTGCAGGTTTTGGAGTAAAATAGGCTGACATTAAGGCTTCATCTTCCATCGGTAACGCCCTAAAACCCGCCTTGGTTTCACGGTAGTTGCTGAGGAGCTTAACCTTAGACACTTTACCAGATTCAATAACTTGGCCAGTGGATGCCAGAATTGCTTCTTGCCCTAAGGCTTCACCCGTTTGCTTATTGAAGAAGTCACGGCCGCGTTCATACATACCCAGCTTTTGGTTCAAGGGCAGTTCGCTATCGATATAAATCACATCGCCAACCACATGGTGACGTGAAGGGCTTTCCCCCGCGAGTACCATAGGTTGTTTTGCAAACCAGTCGGCATCCACTACACGGTTTTGCACGAGATAATTTTGGATTAAAGCTAAGTCTACAGCAGGAACCGCATTGCTCTTGGCAATCACGCGTCCCTCTGGTGTTTTGCGAATATGGGGTTTTCCTTCACCAGTGCCATTACGCACTAATCTGGGTTGGCCATCGATAAAGACTAAAGTGAGTTGATCGCCGGGGTAAATTAAATGAGGGTTGGCAATTTGGGGGTTCACATCCCATAAACGTGGCCACTTCCACGGATCACTTAAAAAGGTTGCCGAGATATCCCAAAGGGTATCGCCCTTCTTTACCACATATGACTCGGGATGCCCTGCTTTCAGCGTGAGAGTATCAGCGGAAACCAACGTGCAATTAAATGTCATTAACGCAAGTAAAATTAGCCGTTTCATGGTGCGGTCCATGTTGTTTAGCTCTTAAATCGAGCTTTTACTGTTATTGATAGGCACTAAAGATTAAAATTAACCCATTAGCCTCAGTCAGTATAACCAACTGATTGAGATTTGACAGACTTGTTAAGAGTTTAAGTATGGCACTATTAAAAGTTTTACGCTTTCCCGATGAAAGATTGCGAACTCAAGCGACCCCGATCACAGAGTTTACTGCTGAGTTGCAAACGCAAATCGATGATATGTTCGAGACCATGTACCAAGAAAAAGGGATTGGTCTGGCAGCAACCCAAGTCGACTATCATAAACAACTGATCGTGATGGATTTACAAGACGAGGTCGATCGTCCTAAAGTCTTTATCAATCCCGAAATTATTACCAGTAGCGGTGATTTCTGTAACGAAGAAGGTTGTCTGTCGGTCCCCGGTATCTATGCCAAGGTCGACCGCGCCGAGTTTGTTACCGTCAAGGCACTGGATAGACAAGGTAATGAATTCACCGTTGAAGCCGATGAGCTTTTTGCTATTTGTATTCAGCACGAAATGGATCACCTGAAAGGTAAGTTATTTGTCGATTACCTGTCGCCATTGAAGCGCCAACGGATCAAACAGAAACTTGAAAAAGCGGCCAGACAGGACGCCAAATAAGCATTAGGATCAGATTTGAAACCACTCAATATCATCTTCGCCGGAACACCGGATTTTGCAGCTCGCCACTTACAGGCGCTGATCAGCTCACACCACAATGTGATTGCCGTTTACACTCAGCCGGACAGACCCGCAGGACGCGGTAAAAAACTCACCGCCAGCCCAGTTAAAGAACTCGCACTCAGCCACGACATTCCGGTTTATCAGCCAGGCTCACTGCGTAAAGAACCTGCGCAGCAAGAACTTGCCGCCCTCAATGCCGATATTATGGTGGTGGTCGCCTATGGCTTAATCCTGCCTAAAGTAGTGCTCGACACGCCGCGGTTAGGCTGCATCAATGTTCACGGTTCTATTCTGCCACGCTGGCGCGGTGCGGCGCCGATTCAACGCGCGTTGTGGGCAGGCGATAAAGAAACCGGTGTGACTATCATGCAAATGGATGTCGGCCTAGATACGGGCGACATGCTGCTGAAAACCTACTTGCCGATTGAAGATGATGATACTTCTGCCACCCTTTACGAGAAGTTAGCTCTGCAAGGGCCAAACGCGCTACTGCAAGCTCTCGAAGGTTTAGCCAACGGCACTCTAGCGGCTGAAAAACAAGATGAAGCCTTAGCCAACTACGCCGAAAAACTCAGTAAAGAAGAAGCAAGACTCGATTGGACTAAATCCGCGACCCAATTGTGGCAAGAAGTTCGAGCCTTCAATCCCTGGCCAGTAAGCTACTTTGAACACCAAGGCAATACCATCAAGGTATGGCAGACCCAAGTCAGCACCACCAGCAGCAATGCCGCACCAGGCACTATTATCAGCGCCAGTAAAAAAGGCATTGAAGTCGCCACCGGCGATGGTGTGTTGACTCTGCTCAGCATGCAATTACCCGGTAAAAAACCACTAAGCGTGGCCGACATACTCAATGCCCGCGGCGATTGGTTTACCCCAAACATTCGTCTTCATAACGAGGCGCAATAATGATGAACTTGCGTGCACTGGCGGCCAAAGCCATCTTCGAAGTCTTAGAGAAAGGCGTGTCACTTTCAGTTGCCCTGCCAGAACAGCAAAAGCATCTTGCCAGTGGTAAAGATAAAGCCCTGCTCGCAGAGCTCTGCTACGGCGTGATGCGCACCTTGCCGCAGATCGAAAAACGCGTGGCCGAATGTTTAGCCAAACCGCTGAAAGGTAAGCAAAGGATCATCCACCAGCTATTAATTGTTGGCTGTTATCAACTTTACTTCACCCGCATTCCAAGCCATGCCGCCATCTCCGAAACCGCCGAGGCCTGTCGCCAGTTAAAATTTGAGGGCATGGTAAAGGTCGTCAATGGCGTGCTGCGTAATATTCAGCGCCAATTAACGCCGCTAAGCACTGAATCAGAGACCTTAAGCTACAACACGCCGGGCTGGTTAATTAAACGCTTAAAAGCCGCTTATCCCGATAATTGGCAAGAGATAATCCAGCAAAGCCATGAGCGTCCACCTATGTGGCTACGTAACAATCGCCTCTCCCAAAGCCGCGATGCATATCTTGCCGCCCTGAATGAACTTGAGATAGAAGCGAGTGCGGGCCTGAGTGATGATGCCATTCTACTTGCCCATCCCAAGGATGTGGCAACATTGCCGCGCTTCCACGAAGGTGCGGCATCGGTGCAAGATGGCGCCGCCCAATGGGCAGCGACCCTGCTGGCTCCGCAAGCCAACGAACTGGTCCTCGATGCCTGTGCGGCGCCGGGCGGTAAGAGTTGCCATTTACTCGAACTTGAACACAGCATCCAACTGGTCGCCGTCGATTTCGATGCTAAACGACTGGAACGCGTGCAACAGAACCTTGACCGCTTGTCATTAAAAGCGGAAGTTATTCATGGCGATGCGGCCAACATCGACTCATGGTGGCAGGGCGAACAGTTTGATCGTATCTTACTCGACGCGCCTTGCTCGGCGACAGGCGTAATCCGCCGTCATCCCGATATCAAGTGGTTACGCAAAAACCATGACATCGAAGAACTGGCTGAGCTGCAAAGACAAATTCTCGATCACTGCTGGAAGTGGCTCAAGCCCGGTGGCACACTCCTGTATGCAACCTGCTCTATTTTGCCGCAGGAAAATCGAGACCAAATTAGTGCATTTTTAGCCAGAACCGCAGATGCTAAGCTAGACACTCTTGCCCAGCAGGCTTCAAGCCAAGATATTGGTTGGCAAATCACGCCGGGACAATACAACATGGATGGGTTTTATTACGCCCGTTTATTGAAAGCGACCCATTAGGAAGTAAGCAAGGCCATGAAAATTATCATATTAGGTGCGGGTCAAGTCGGGGGAACCTTGGCCGAAAATTTGGTGGGTGAAAACAACGATATCACCATAGTCGATAGTGACAAATCCAGATTACGCGCCCTGCAGGATAAATATGACCTTCGCGTCGTGGCGGGCCATGGTGCCCACCCCGATGTACTCAAAGAAGCAGGCGCCGAAGATGCCGACATGTTGATTGCTGTGACCAACAGCGATGAATGCAACATGGTCGCCTGCCAGATGGCCTACAGCCTATTTGGTACACCGACTAAAATCGCCCGTATTCGCTCCGAACCTTATCTCGCGATGCGCGATAAATTATTTATCGACAGTGAAACCAAGAATAGCGAGGGGCGCCCCCGCGGCGGTTTTGTGATCGATGAACTTATCGCACCTGAGCAGTTAGTGACCGCTTACATTCAACGTTTGGTTGAATATCCTGGTGCGCTGCAAGTGCTCGAATTTGCCGAAGGTCGCTTAAGTTTGGTTGCGGTTCGCGCCTATTACGGCGGACCTTTGGTCGGTAATGCCTTGGCTGCGCTTCGCGAGCATATGCCAAATATTGATACCAGGGTGGCGGCGATTTTCCGCCAAGGTCGCCCTATCATGCCCCGCGGTACGACTATTATCGAAGCCGATGACGAAGTGTTTTTCGTGGCCGACAGTCGCCATATCCGCGCGGTGATGAGTGAGATGCAAAAGCTGGATAACTCCTACCGCAACATCATGATTGCTGGTGGCGGAAACATCGGCTTAGGCCTCGCTAAACGCCTCGAACGCACCCACTCAGTCAAGCTGATTGAACATAAGTTTGAACGCGCCGAAACGCTCTCAGAACAGCTTGAAAACACTACAGTATTTTGTGGTGACGCCTCAGATCAAGAGTTGCTGCTCGAAGAACATATCGACCAAACCGACGTGTTTATTGCCGTCACCAACGACGATGAAGCCAACATCATGTCTGCCCTGCTCGCTAAGCGTATGGGAGCGAAAAAAGTGATGGTGTTGATCCAACGCGAAGCCTATGTGGATATTGTGCAGGAAGCGAATATCGATATCGCGATTTCACCCCAGCAGGCGACGATTTCAGCCCTACTGACCCACATCCGCCAAGGCGATATCTGTAACGTGTATTCCTTACGCCGCGGCGCCGCCGAAGCGATTGAAGCCATTGCCCATGGCGACTCCAGCACTTCTAAGGTTGTTGGCAAGGCGATTGGTGATATCAAGCTGCCGCCGGGAACCACCATTGGCGCCATAGTGCGTAACGAAGAAGTGCTGATGGCCCACGACAAGACAGTGATAGAACAAGGGGATCACGTGATCCTGTTCCTCGTGAACAAAAAGTTTGTCGGCGAAGTCGAGAAACTGTTCCAACCTAGCGCCTTCTTCTTCTAAGTCATCATCTTATGCTGAACTTTAGACCGCTACTGTTTATTTTGGGACTGTTTCTGTCGATGTTAACAGCCTTTATGTTAGCGCCCCTGCTCCTTGCCGTATTCAACGGTGAGGAAACCGTGGGCGCTTTCATGCTGTCGGCTTTAGTCACTGGGATTTGCGCCAGCCTCTGTTTGCATAACGGCCAAAGTAAAACCATTAACCTCAATATTCGCGATATGTTTCTGCTCACTAGCCTAACCTGGCTGATCGTGAGCCTGTTTGCCGCCATGCCTTTTACCTTGTACCACGGCATTGGCTATACAGACGCCTTCTTCGAGACCATGTCAGGCATTACCACCACAGGTTCAACCGTGCTCTCGGGCTTAGATACTATGGACCACAGTATCTTAATCTGGCGCTCGTTGTTGCAATGGCTCGGCGGTATTGGCTTTATCGTGATGGCGGTAGCGATTCTGCCCTTCTTAAACGTCGGTGGTATGCGGCTGTTCCGCACCGAGTCATCGGATTGGAGTGATAAGGCTGTGCCCCGCACTCAAAACATGGCTAAACATTTATTTTTTATCTATATCTTGCTGACCATTATGTGCTGCGTTGCCTACCATATTGCCGGCATGACTTGGTTTCAAGCTATTAACCATGCGATGACGACGTTATCCACGGGCGGCTATTCAACCTCAGACAACTCGATGGCGGCATTTTCAAATTCCGCCCATTGGGTTGGTGTAGTGTTTATGGCGGCGGGCGGTTTACCCCTGCTGATGTTTGTGCAGATGATCCAGCAGCGAGATCTCACCGTCTGGAACGATGCACAAGTCAAAGGCTTCTTGTTTTTCCTTGCTTTTGTGTCTTGTTTTATTGGCTTCTGGCTGTGGCAAACTAGGGATATCGCCCTTATCGACGCGCTGCGCCTCTCCAGCTTTAACGTGGTTTCAGTGGTCACCACCACGGGTTATGGTTTAACCGACTACGGCGCCTGGGGTGCGTTTGCTAACATCGCATTTTTATTCTTAATGTTTGTCGGTAGCTGTTCAGGCTCTACCTCGGGTGGGATAAAAATCTTCCGCTTCCAAATTGCTGGCGCCATTATGCGCGAGCAGTTAAAGCAGCAATGTCACCCCAATGGCATCTTCCGGGAGCGCTATAACAACCGCCTGATCAGTGAAGATATTGTGCGCTCACTGATCACTTTTGTGCTGCTCTTTATGTTTGTGATTGTTGGGCTCTCGGTGATTCTGGTGCTGACGGGACTCGATCCCATGACCAGCTTTACCGGTGCTATTACCGCAGTCACCAACGTCGGCCCAGGGCTTGGCCCCATTATTGGCCCAGCGGGTAACTTCTCGACACTGCCCGACTTGGCTAAATGGGCGCTCTCTTTAGGGATGTTGCTCGGCCGCTTAGAGATTTTAACTGTGGCCGTACTATTCCATCCCAGTTTTTGGAAATACTAGTCGTATCAGTCATCAAATAAAAATGCGCTCACTGAGCGCATTTTTATTAGGCAGGTTCTGCAACCTCGGCCAAGGTCAGCAAATGGTCGGCATAGACCTTCACATCTTCCCAGTCGGTATAATCGATCACTGCCTTAGGATCCGTTGGTCCTTTGGTGATTTTCATAATCAGCTGGATCATCAGTCTGTCGTACCAAGGCCATGAGGGGTAATCCACTTTACCGGCGATAATCTTTAAATCGGCGGGAACCCAAGGTGATAAGGCAATGAATTTTTGCAGATATTTGTTGTTCTCAGGAATACGTTTCTCGGGATTACGCGCGACCACGTTAACGCAGAAGAAACTGTTTGGCAACGCACTCAAAGCTGGTGCATGTTGCTCAATAAATTGGAATACGCTCTTATCATAGGTGCCATAGAGTACGCAGGCACCGAAGGCAACGACATCATAATCGGGCCAATTAATACAAGTGGCGGCAGCACTATTGATATCGACGAGATCGACTTGCGCTCCCCGAGACATTAATTGGTCGGCAATGGCATTGGCAATCTTGGCCGTATGGCCACCACGGGTAAAATAAAGCACCAGAATGCGTGTCATGGGGTATTCCCCTTCAGTTAAAGTATGTCACCATTGTGGCAATCATCTGTTAAATAAACCCCTGATAGGATCACAAATCAGCGTTGTCTCATATTCTTAAATGCAAAAATTGAGATCTGAATTGCTGAGCAGTATGATTGCGTATAGAAATATGTTCAATTAGAATTATCTAATCAAAAGCGATAAAGTGAGTGACCTTATGCAAAATGATATAGATGTAAATGCAATGGTAACTAATGCGGAAAGTGCGGCTAAATGGCTCAAAGCCATAGCGAATCCTTATCGCTTAATGATTTTGTGCCTATTGCTGGACAAAGAACTGAGCGTAACCGAGCTAAATGCGACGGTCCCCTTGAGTCAGTCGGCGCTATCACAGCATTTAGCGGTATTGCGAGCCGAAGACTTAGTCGATACCCGTAAAAGCTCGCAGATTGTGTATTACAAGCTTAAGAATGAAGAAGTCACCCAAGTGATTTCCATTCTACACAGCCGTTACTGCGCCGTATAAATCGTCCCATGCAGTAACAATAAAGCCCTAGCTGAGACTAGGGCTTTATTGTTTTTATAGCTTGCTAAAGTGCGTTCCAAAGGCTTCGACTTTACCCCAGTCGGTAAACTCGAAGCAGCCCTTTAGATCGGTCGGCCCTTTCGTCATCCACATGATAAAACGGATCATAGTGCGGTCGAACAAGCCGTATTTAGGGTAATCAATCTTGCCTGCAAAGACTGCCAATTGCTGTGGCTGCCACAGGGATAATTTGAGGAACTTTTGCATGTAAGGATTGGTTTCTGGCGTGTTCTTTAACGGCTTACGCGCCACCACATTCACAGTGAAGAAGCCGTTGATTTTACTGTCCAGCACCGCATGGTTGCGATTCACAAACTGGTAAAGATCGGGTCTATGTTTGCCATAACGAATGCTCGCACCAATTAACACTTTATCGAAATCGGCAAGACTTAAGGCTTCGGCCTGTTCTAAGGTTACTAACGACACCTGCTCACCCGCTTTTTCGGCAAGCGTTTTGATTTTGCGGCAAATTTCCAGTGTTTGGCCATCGATTGTCGAATAGATTATTAATGTTTGCATATCAATCCTTCCAGAAAGTTGGCGTGAACAAAATCAACAAGGTAAAGACTTCGAGACGACCAAATAACATGGCCACCACCAGCACCCATTTGGCGCCATCACCAATACTGGCGTAGTTACTCGCTACTTCCCCTAGACCTGGGCCGAGATTATTTAAACAGGCCGCCGTGGCACTAAAGGCAGTAATATCGTCTAGCCCCATGGCCATCAACGCTAACATACACAGCACGAATACTAAGGCGTAGGCGGAGAAAAATCCCCACACAGCATCGACAACACGGTCAGGTAACGCCTTGGAGCCGATACGAATCGAGAACATCGCCTTAGGGTGAACGAGACGTTTAAGTTCGCGTGAACCTTGCAATAGCAACAGGATAACCCGGATAACCTTAATCCCGCCGGCGGTAGAGCCACCACAACCGCCGATAAAGCTTGAGAAGATCAACAGAATAGGCAGGAAAAGCGGCCACATATGGAAACTTTCGGTACCAAAGCCGGCGGTTGTCGCCACCGAAACCGCTTGGAATAAAGCGTGGTCTAAGGTTTCTTCTGGCGAGTCATAAATCCCAGAGTGATAAAGGGTTAAGAAGCAAATCGCCGTTAGCACCAGCTGAATCGCCACCAGCATCTTGAATTCGGTGTCTCGAAAATAGACTCTAAAATTGATACCACGGCGCGAAAATGCCGCGAAGTGCACACTAAAGTTCACCGCTGAGACAATCAAAAAGAACACACAAATCAGGTTGATCACTGAGCTGTCGAAGTATCCCATACTGGCATCGTGGGTCGAAAAGCCCCCGATAGCGATGGTCGAAAACGAGTGACACACGGCATCGAATACGCTCATTCCAGCCAGCCAATAGGCGCCAGCACAGGCAATTGTAAGTAGTAAATAGATATACCATAACGCTTTAGCCGTTTCGGCAATCCTCGGCGTCATCTTACTGTCCTTCACAGGTCCGGGAATCTCGGCGCGATACAACTGCATGCCACCAACGCCAAGAACCGGCAGAATCGCCACGGCTAAAACGATGATCCCCATACCGCCGAGCCATTGCAGCAGATGTCGATAAAACAAGATGGCCTTAGGCAAGGAGTCCAGTCCGACAATGACTGTGGCTCCCGTGGTGGTCAGTGCGGAGAAGGATTCGAAAAAACTGTCGGTCCAGCTAAGATCGGGTTGGCTTGAGAAGATAAAAGGTAAGGCACCGATAGAGCCAAGAACAGTCCAGAACAGGACCACAATCAGAAACCCCTCACGGGTTCGCAATTCCTCTTTGCAGCGGCGATTGGGATACCAGAGCCAAAAACCAATAAATAAGCTGACAAAAAATGCCTGAATAAAAGCAGTCCCACCGCCATCGTTATACCAAATGGCGATTAAGGCTGGCGGCAGCATAGTGATGGAGAACAGGCCGATTAGCAGACCTATGATTCTTATTATGGTTTTGTATTGCATTCCGCTTGTTCAATTATTCCATTGGCTGCAAAGGTATTTTCAGCATTTTGCATATTTTGGCACAATTTACGCAGGCATCACAGCTCAAACTCTGCTCGCAGGCTGCCCTGACTCAAAGTTGCCAGCGACTCATTCAATATGCCCTGCTGCTGTTTGCCAATTTTAAAATGGATATCAACGGCTTCGGCAAATTGTTTATCGATGATCACCGCCTCTAACTGCTGCAATAAATGCTCAACGTCCCTTAATTGAGTGTAATCACAATGCAATTTTGCCGGATAACGTAATTGCTTCACTCGCGTCGGCAATTGCCCTAAACCTTGGCGTAATCCCGAGGTATAGGCACGCACTAAACCGCCCACACCTAACTTAGTACCGCCATAGAAACGCACCACCACGGCACCGACCTCACCGAGATCTGCGCCTTGCAATACCGCGAGCATTGGACGACCTGCGCTGCCCGCTGGCTCACCATCGTCACTCGAACCGATAGCAATACTGTCGTTAGGCGCTCCAGCGATAAAGGCATAACAGTAATGGCTGGCGCCGGGATAATCTCGCTTTATGTCAGTAAGTACTAACTTCAATTGTTCTAAACTCGTGCAATGAAATAGAAAAGAGATAAAGCGACTATGCTTTATCTCTTCTTCTACCAGCACATTTTCACTCGGTATCTGATAACTTTCGAGCACTCGCTCTCCCTAAACTCACGCTAAGCCCAGTTCACGGGTCATATTTTCGTTTCGATCTTGATGCACAATCACATTATCCTCGATACGAATACCACCAAAAGGTCGCAGCTCATCAACGGTGCGCCAATTGATCTGCTGACCACGGCTATCTTGTTTTAGCTCATTGAGTAACGTGTCGATAATGTACAAACCTGGCTCCATCGTTAGCACTTGGTTTGGCGCCAAAATGCGGGTGCAACGCAGGAACGGATGAGCCTCTGGTGCCGGAATATGGGTACCACGCTCATCGAAGGCAAAACCTCCCACATCATGCACTTGCAAACCTAACATATGGCCGAGTCCGTGGGGGAAGAAGGCGCTGGTAATGCCTTGGTCGACTAAGCCTTGGGCATCGCCCGTGGCTAATTCAAAATCCAACAACATTTGCGCGACTTTGCCATGGGTCGCCAAGTGTAAATCGGGATAACGCACACCTGGGCGCATCATATCAATCAGTTCGAGCTGCGCTTTATTCATGGCAGCGATCAATTCGTCGAAACGATTCTTCTCAAACGCATAGGTACGAGTGATATCCGACGCATAGCCAAAGTAACTGGCACCCGCATCGATTAAAAAAGATAAACGACGCGCCGGATTTTGATGCTCAAGCGCGGTGTAATGCAAAATCGCCGCATTTTGGTTTAAGGCTATGATATTACCGTAGGGCACTTCATTCTCGCCCTGTCCCACGGCAGATAAATACTGCTGCTGAATTTCAAACTCGCTCGCACCGTTATAGAAGGCATTTTTAGCCGCTAAATGCCCTTGCACCGCAATCTGGTTCGCACGGCGCATACATTCGAGTTCATATTCGGTTTTAGTAGTGCGGTGGAAATGCAGGTAGCTCATCACAGAGTCAGGATTGCGACTGGTGAAACCCAGTACCTCAGCCACATCTAAATGCTCACCCAAATACGCCCAGTTGGTGATATCGCTAGGCAATAGTTCAGCAACCTTATCGGCCTTAGTGAGTAACTTGATCTCAAAATGCTCGGTCCAGAACATCTCCGGCACGTCCGACACCTTATGCCAAAAATCCACTGGGCGATAAAAAATCAGTTGCGGCTTATCGCGGCCATTCACCACTAACCAGCAGTTAGGGTTATCCAACACAGGTAACCAGGCCTTGAAATGGGGATTAGCTTTAAAAGGGTAATTAATGTCGTCCAAAAACATTCGATGTGGCTGACCCGAGTGGATCACTAAACCTGATAATGCTTCACGCGATACAATTTCAGCGACTCGACGATTAAGCTCGGCGATGTGGGCATGATAGTGATGAGCCAAGTGATCCATGTGTCATATCCTGTAATGAACGATCGTTAATAAAAAAACCGCAAATCTGACTAAGCCACACAGGCTCAGTGTTTTCCTTTGCTTATGCCCTATTATGTCGCAGGTTAGCAAATTCTCGATTTAAGCCTATGCTTTTAATTCTAAAAATAAAATTATCCATTTAGCCAGCGAGTAATACCGCTAAAGTACAAATTCCCACCACGTACTCTTTGGCGTAATCTGGCACTTCTACACTTTGTGCAGTGTATCACAAAGCTGAAAATTCACTCTAGCCGACAAGAAATTAAACAGTCGTTTAAATTGGGTGTTGTAATTTATCGAATTTCGAAGCACACTGGCACACAACTGGTCAAATGATGGCCGAAGCTGCTGTGAGATAGAGAGTCGTACTAACACCAACAGATAATGGTGGGTATCACTTTTAAGCCAAAAGGAAGCAAGCAATGATCTACCAAAGTCCTACAATTCAGGTTGAGTTACTCGAGGATAATATTGCCAAGC
Organism: Shewanella sp.; assembly: GCF_047975355.1. Taxonomy (GTDB): domain Bacteria; phylum Pseudomonadota; class Gammaproteobacteria; order Enterobacterales; family Shewanellaceae; genus Shewanella. The sequence continues at coordinate 53,303 of NZ_JBKEDJ010000019.1, forward strand.
TGTGCTTTAACGCACCCGGTTCGGTGAACAAATTCGACAGAGAAACACTCGCCTCACTCGATGCCGCATTAGATAGCATTAAACAACAATCAAACATTCAGGCCTTAGTGCTGACCTCAGGTAAAGATACCTTTATCGTGGGTGCCGACATTACTGAATTTTTAGGCTTATTCGCACAGGATGATGCGGTACTGCTCTCTTGGGTTGAACAGGCCAACGCCGTATTCAACAAACTCGAAGATTTACCTTTCCCAACCGCTTCAGCGATTAAAGGTTTCGCCTTAGGCGGCGGTTGTGAAACTATTTTGGCAACGGATTTCCGTATCGCCGACACCACAGCCAAAATCGGTCTACCCGAAACTAAACTAGGTATTATCCCAGGCTTTGGTGGCACAGTACGTTTACCACGTGTGATTGGTGCGGATAACGCCCTTGAGTGGATCACCACGGGTAAAGATCAACGTCCAGAAGATGCCTTAAAAGTAGGCGCAGTTGACGCCGTTGTTGCGCCAGAGGCTTTAGAAGCCGCCGCCATTCAGATGCTAAAAGATGCAGTAGCAGAAAAGCTTGATTGGCAAGCCCGTCGCCAACGTAAGATGTCACCACTGACCTTACCAAAACTAGAAGCCATGATGTCTTTCACGACTGCTAAAGGCATGGTGTTTGCGGTTGCGGGTAAACACTACCCAGCACCAATGGCGGCAGTCAGTGTAGTCGAACAAGCTGCGACCAAAGGCCGCAGCGACGCACTGCAAATTGAACATCAAGCGTTTATCAAATTAGCGAAAACCGATGTAGCCAAGGCGTTGATCGGTATATTCTTGAATGACCAATTAGTCAAAGGCAAAGCTAAGAAAGCGGGCAAGCTCGCTAAAGATGTGAAAAGCGCCGCCGTATTAGGTGCTGGCATCATGGGTGGCGGTATCGCTTACCAAAGCGCCAGCAAAGGCACGCCAATAGTGATGAAAGATATCGCTCAACCTGCATTAGATTTAGGTTTAGGCGAAGCCGCCAAACTGTTATCTGCGCAAGTTGCTCGCGGCCGCTCTACCCCAGAAAAAATGGCTAAGGTGCTGAACAACATCACTCCAGCCTTAGACTATGCTCCAGTTAAACATGCTGACGTGGTTGTCGAAGCCGTAGTTGAGCATCCAAAAGTGAAGGCACAAGTACTGGCGGAAGTTGAACAGTACGTAAGTGAAGATGCGATTATCGCCTCTAACACGTCAACTATTTCAATCAACCTGCTCGCGAAGAGCATGAAGAAGCCTGAGCGTTTCTGCGGTATGCACTTCTTCAACCCTGTCCATAAAATGCCATTGGTTGAAGTTATTCGTGGCGAGCACAGCTCAGAAGAAACCATCGCATCTGTTGTTGCCTACGCCAGCAAAATGGGTAAAACCCCAATCGTTGTTAACGATTGCCCGGGTTTCTTCGTTAACCGTGTACTCTTCCCTTACTTTGCCGGCTTTAACGGCCTACTCGCCGAAGGTGGTGACTTTGCCGCTATCGATAAAGTGATGGAAAAACAATTCGGCTGGCCAATGGGCCCTGCTTACCTGCTAGACGTTGTTGGCTTAGACACTGGTCACCACGCGCAAGCAGTAATGGCTGAAGGCTTCCCCGATCGTATGGGCAAATCCGGCAATGACGCGATTGACGTGATGTTCGAGAACAAACGTCTCGGTCAGAAGAATGGTAAAGGCTTCTACGCTTACTCTGTGGATAGCCGCGGTAAGCCAAAGAAAGATGTCGACCCAACCAGCTACGAGTTGCTGAAGGCTGCCTTTGGTGAGCAAAAAGCATTCGATGCGGATGAAATCATCGCCCGCACTATGATCCCAATGATTATCGAAACCGTTCGCTGTTTAGAAGAAGGCATTGTGGCATCACCTGCCGAAGCGGATATGGGCTTGGTCTATGGTTTAGGTTTCCCTCCATTCCGTGGTGGTGTATTCCGTTACTTAGATACTATGGGCGTAGCGAACTTTGTCGCCTTAGCTGACAAATACGCTCACTTAGGTGGTTTGTATCAAGTCACCGACGCCATGCGCGCCCTTGCAGCCAACAACGGTAGCTACTACCAAGCCTAATTAGCGGGAAAGGAGTTTAATTATGAAACAAGCTGTTATCGTAGATTGCATTCGTACTCCTATGGGCCGTTCTAAGGCAGGGGTGTTCCGTAATGTACGTGCAGAAACACTCTCTGCCGAATTAATGAAAGGTCTATTACTGCGTAACCCGCAATTAGATCCCAATACTATTGAAGACGTTATTTGGGGCTGCGTGCAGCAAACCCTAGAGCAAGGCTTCAACATTGCCCGTAATGCATCATTGCTGGCAGGTATCCCAAAGACGGCTGGCGCCGTAACAGTCAACCGCCTATGTGGTTCTTCAATGGAAGCAATCCATCAAGCCGCTCGTGCAATCATGACTGGCATGGGCGACACCTTTATCATTGGTGGTGTTGAACATATGGGCCACGTGCCAATGAACCACGGTGTGGACTTCCACCCAGGTTTAGCCAATAACGTCGCCAAAGCGTCTGGCATGATGGGTTTAACCGCTGAGATATTAGGTAAGCTTCACGGTATTACCCGTGAGCAGCAAGATGCCTTTGCAGTGCGTTCACACCAACGCGCTCACGCGGCCACTGTTGAAGGCCGCTTTGCCAAGGAAATCTATGGCATCGAAGGCCATGATGCTAACGGCGCGCTGATTAAAGTACTACACGATGAAGTGATTCGCCCAGAAACCTCAATGGAATCATTAGCGGCGCTGCGTCCTGTATTCGACCCAGCAAACGGTACAGTGACTGCCGGTACCTCTTCTGCATTATCTGACGGCGCCTCAGCAATGTTAGTCATGGAAGAGTCTAAAGCGCGCGCTTTAGGTCTACCAATCCGTGCCCGTATCCGCTCAATGGCGGTTGCAGGTTGTGACGCGGCAATCATGGGTTACGGTCCAGTACCTGCTACTCAAAAAGCTCTGGCTCGCGCAGGCATCACTGTTAATGATTTGGATGTTATCGAACTGAACGAAGCCTTTGCCGCACAATCTTTACCCTGCGTTAAAGATTTAGGCCTGTTGGATGTGGTCGATGAGAAAATCAACCTGAACGGTGGCGCGATTGCTCTGGGTCACCCACTGGGCTGTTCTGGTGCACGTATTTCAACAACGCTGATCAACCTGATGGAGCACAAAGATGCGACCTTAGGTTTAGCCACTATGTGTATCGGTTTAGGCCAAGGTATTGCGACCGTTTTCGAACGCGTTTAATCCCTAAGCCTCACTCTTTAAAAGCCGGACTCAGTTCCGGCTTTTTTATTGCTCTCATTTCATCTCGCACTATTAATAATCTTACTCACACCGCCTCATCAATTTGAAAATCGGGTAGTTTTCGACTTAACTTGGTAAATATCCTTAGTGCACTTATCCGCGTTTAACCGTCATAACACGGCGTAACCAAAGGCAAGGATGCTTTTCATCATTTACGCGATGAGGGAGTTATTATGCTGCAAACGGAGCAAACGCTTTTCGAACAAATGCGGATCACTGAGCTTGAGATTGATTTTCGCAAATCCTTGTTCTCTTTTACCTTGGCGGATGTCAGAGCGCTTCAATCCTTCAAGCCTGTGATTGAAGCGAACATAGACAAAATCGTTGATGACTTCTATGGCCTGCAAACCAGTGTATCTGAAATTGCGTTGTTGATTGGTGACTCCGACACCTTGGCTCGTTTGCGTACAGCCCAGAGACGCTATGTGCTCGACCTATTTAATGGTGTATACGATTTAGAATATGTAAACAATCGCCTACGTATTGGCTTAGTACACAAACGCATCGGCGTCGAACCCAAACTCTACCTCTCAGCCGTCCATACCCTAAAAGAACTGATTTATGCAGAGATTAACAACTCGGTTAATGACGCGGCTCAAAATGAACGCATTAGAATCGCCATCGACAAGTTGGTTCTTTTCGATGTAACCTTAGTATTTGATACTTATATTCGCAGCTTGGTTTCTGAAATTGAGAACGCCAAAGACAAGGCGGAACGTTACGCTCAAAGCATGGAGAGCAAAGTCAAAGAGCGCACACAACAACTTGAAGAATTATCTCAAACCGACCCATTAACCGGCTTGCTTAACGTGCGCCACTTGCAGGAATTTGCCACACGTATCCTAAGAGCTGCACAAAGACGTGCCGAACCCGTTAGCGTTATTTATCTCGATGTGGATGACTTTAAACACTTTAATGATAGCCAAGGCCATAGAGCGGGAGATGAAGTACTCAGAGCCGTTGCTCAATCAATAAAGGAAAGTACCCGAGCGGAAGACCATTGTTTTCGCTATGGGGGTGATGAGTTTTGTATCATCATGCCCAACTGCCGTGAGGAACAAGCCAGAGATCATTTTATCGAACGCTTTAACCAGAATATCAAGCGCCACCTGAATAACATCTCATTAAGCTTTGGCATCGTGGATACTGGTCCCTACGACTACGATGATGCCAATACCCTAATCCATAAAGCCGATCAAAAAATGTATAGCTACAAACGCGCACGAGCTGCCAAATCACAGTTACCAGCGACGGCGGCCAATGATTTAAAAACTGAGATGAATAATATAGAGACTCTGAACCTCGACACCATAGAGTCTTGCCCCCATGAATCTGCTGCACCAATCATAGATAAAATCGCCGAATAATGATGTTGTTCCACGTGGAACATTTCGATGGTTACAAGCAAACATCAACTCGGCTGGAGCAATTCCAGCCCCATCACAAATTCAGGCCATCAACTTGGTTTATCCAAATCACTGGAGTAACATTAGCCAATTCTGTTTAACCGTTCACTAGAGGTCACATGAACGACGTTTTCTCAACCGCACAACACAAACTGGATGCACTTGGTTTACGCTGCCCAGAACCAGTAATGATGGTGCGCAAAACGGTAAGACAAATGGCACAAGGTGAAACCCTGCTTATCATCGCAGATGATCCTGCGACCACACGTGATATTCCCAGCTTTTGCGAATTTATGGACCACACACTGATCGCCAGTGAAACCAGCCAAACACCCTATCAATATCTAATTAAAAAGGGACTCTAAGTCTCTGCATCGACATTAGGATAAGGACATCAAACATGCCGAAACTAGTTGCTATCGCCTACAAAACGGTTAAACGCGGACCAATGAACGAAGTGCTATGCGCGAATGTCACTCAGCACAGCGGCGTTGAAAAAGATGTATTTGGTCGCCCGGGTAAACGGCAAGTCACGGTACTGTCACTGCAGCAGTGGCAAATAGCTTGTCAGAGCATAGATGCAAATTTACCTTGGACGACTCGCCGAGCAAACCTATTAGTCGATGGATATAGTTTTGGGGCGGCTGATGTTGGCAAGCAGCTCCGCATTGGTGATCTCTGCCTCGAAGTGACTGGTGAAACCGATCCCTGCAAGAAGATGGAACAGGCTCATGCAGGCTTGGAATTCGCACTGACTCCCGATTGGCGAGGCGGCATCACCTGCCGTGTCATCAATGACGCCATGATCCATATAGGCGATCCCGTAACATTAGACTAATCATACTTCGCGGAGAGTAAGCCACATTACTCTCCACTGTTTACCCGCCTCAGTTTTTCCCCTCGGTCATTAATTGAAACAGTATTTCCGTTTTCCTTACTGGGTATTTGTGCGATAACTTAGCGCAGCATTAACAAAAGTTTATCTAATCCGATAACAGCAAAGCCCTAGAATAACGATAACAGGACATAACATGTTGAAACCTAAGCTGACACCGCTTTATATCGCCATGATGCTTGGCCTTAGTTCCCATACAGTACAGGCAACAGACGCCCAAAAAACCAGTTGGGACGTCAATGCGCCAGCCAATGCCCCGCTAGAAAAAGTGACCATAGATGTAACCGAAGGCACTTGGATGAACATCAGTGTCAGCCCAGATGGTAAACATTTAGTGTTTGATTTACTGGGTGATATTTATCAAATCCCAGTCACGGGTGGCGAAGCCAAACCATTGGCCCAAGGCATAGCCTGGCAAATGCAGCCCGTGTATAGCCCGGATGGTAAGCATATTGCCTTTACCTCAGATGCAGATGGTGGCGACAATATTTGGATTATGGATGCCGACGGCAGCAATCCTCGCACAGTCACGACAGAGACCTTTCGTTTACTCAACAGCCCAGCGTGGAGTCCTGATTCCCAATATTTAGTCGGTCGCAAACATTTTACCGCCAGTCGGAGCTTAGGCGCTGGTGAAGTCTGGCTCTACCATGTCGCAGGTGGCGAAGGTGTTAAACTCACCGAACGTCCTAACGATGAAAAGGATTTAGGTGAGCCAGCCTATTCACCCGATGGCCGTTACATTTACTTCAGCCAAGATGACACTCCGGGGAAAACCTTCCATTATTCCAAAGACTCAGTAAACGGCATCTATAAAATCAAGCGTTACGATACCCAAACGGGTGATATTGAAATCTTGATTGAAGGAACCGGTGGTGCCATTCGCCCAACACCGAGTCCAGACGGCACCAAACTGGCGTACATCAAGCGAGATGATTTCCAATCCTCCTTGTATTTGCTCGATTTGAAATCTGGCGAAACGACAAAGCTGTACGGCGATTTAGACCGCGATATGCAAGAGACGTGGGCAATACACGGTGTCTATCCCACCATGGCTTGGACCCAAGATAACAAAGATATTTTTTTCTGGGCTAAAGGCAAAATCAATCGGCTCAATGTTGCCAATAAAACGGTCACCAATATTCCCTTCAGCGTAAAAACCCAATTAGATGTTCAACCTTCGGTACGCTTTAAACAGGATATTGATAAAGATGTATTCGATGTAAAAATGCTGCGGATGGCGCAAGTCTCCCCAGATGGTAGTAAGGTCGCCTTCGAGACATTAGGCAAGATCTGGTTAAAGTCCCTTCCCGATGGCAAGATGTCGCGCTTAACCGAGTTAGGCAACGACATCGAAGAGCTCTATCCTCAGTGGTCACGTGATGGCAAAAACATTGTCTTCACCACTTGGAATGACCAAGACCAAGGCACAGTACAAGTGATCAGCGCTAAGGGTGGAAAAGCGAAACAACTTACCACTGAGCCAGGCAAATACGTTGAGCCCACCTTCTCACCCAATGGTGAACTGGTAGTGTATCGCAAAACCCAAGGTGGACACCTTACACCTCGCACTTGGTCGCAGGAACCCGGCCTGTACAAGGTCGATTTAAGAACCAAACAAAATAAGAAAATTAGCACTGAGGGTTATCAAGCACAATTCGGCGCTTCAGCCGACCGCATTTTCTTTATGAACACAGGTGAAAACGACACGCCTCAGCTTGCCTCAATTAACCTAGATGGGTTTGATAAACGCGTTCACTACAGCAGTAAGCACGCAACCGAATTTAGAGTTTCACCCGACGGTGAACAACTGGCCTTTGCTGAACGTTTTAAAGTATGGGTCACCCCCTTCGCTAAACATGGTGAAACCGTTGAAATGGGTCCTAACGCCAGCAATCTTCCAGTCACTCAATTAAGTGTGCGAGCTGGCGAAAGCATCAGCTGGAATAACAAGAGTAATCAACTCTATTGGACTCTTGGCCCTGAACTGTACCAAGCTGATGTTGATTCCCAGTATCTCAAAAAGGACGAGCAAGCCAAGCCAAGTATTATCAACTTAGGCTTTACCGAAAAGGCCGATGTTCCACGTGGAACAGTCGCCTTTGTCGGAGGCAAAGTGATCACCATGGAAAATGACCAAGTCATCGATAAGGGTGTGGTGATCGTCAAAGACAATCATATTGTTGCCGTTGGCGATGCAAATACAGCGATTCCAAAGGATGCACAAGTTATCGATATTAGTGGCAAGTCCATTATGCCAGGCCTGTTCGACGCTCATGCCCACGGTGCCCAGGCCGATGATGAAATCGTGCCACAACAAAACTGGGCACTCTACTCTGGCTTATCCCTAGGCGTGACAACCATCCATGATCCATCGAACGATACCACTGAGATTTTTGCAGCCTCTGAACAGCAAAAGGCGGGGAACATCGTTGGTCCTAGGATTTTCTCCACTGGAACGATTCTTTATGGTGCCAACGCTCCCGGCTACACCTCGCATATTGACTCACTCGATGATGCAAAATTTCATTTAGAGCGACTCAAAAAAGTCGGCGCCTTTAGTGTTAAAAGCTACAATCAACCCCGTCGTAATCAAAGACAACAGGTTATCGCCGCTGCTCGCAAACTCGAAATGATGGTCGTGCCAGAGGGTGGCAGCTTGCTACAACATAACCTGACCATGGTTGCCGATGGCCATACAACCGTAGAGCACTCGTTACCCGTGGCGAGTATTTATAACGATATTAAACAGTTCTGGAGCCAAACTAAGGTCGGTTATACCCCAACCTTAGTCGTCGCCTACGGCGGTATTTCGGGTGAAAACTATTGGTACGATAAGACCGATGTGTGGGCACATCCTCGTTTGTCTATGTATGTGCCAAGCGACATTTTGCAGGCTCGCTCAATGCGTCGCCCCCATGCACCAGACAGTCACTACAACCACTTCAATGTTGCTAAAGTCGCTAATGAGTTTAATAAATTAGGCATTCATCCAAATATTGGCGCCCACGGTCAGCGTGAGGGTTTAGCCGCACATTGGGAAATGTGGATGTTCGCCCAAGGCGGCATGAGCAATATGGATGTGTTGAAAACTGCGACTATCAACTCTGCCACCACCTTCGGTCTAGAGCATCAACTTGGCTCAATTAAAACTGGCAAGCTTGCAGATTTAATCGTTATCGATGGCGACCCATTAGCAGATATTCGAGTCACAGATAAAGTCACTTACACTATGGTCAATGGTAAGTTGTTCGATGCCGAGTCGATGAACCAACTCAATGGTAACAAACTACAGCGTAAGCCTTTCTTCTTCGAGAAAATCTAATCTCAACAAGGTGAAATAACAAAAGGCATGTTCCACGTGGAACATGCCTTTTTATTTTGGATGTTAACTCAATTAGATTAGTGACTTATTTGCCACCACAACAAGCATCATAGGCAATGCAATCAACTAGATGATCGTTCACCATTCCCACCGCCTGCATAAAAGCATAACAAATCGTTGGGCCAACAAAGTTAAAGCCGAGCTTTTTTAATGCCTTAGACATTGCCTCTGATTCTGGTGTTTGCGCAGGCACCTGCGACATGGAAGTAAACTGATTCACCATTGGCTTACCACCAACAAAGCTCCACAGAAATTCAGAAAAATCTTTGCCATCCGCAGTGTAGGCTAAATAGCCTTTTGCATTACGAATAATCGAATGGATCTTAAGGCGATTACGCACAATGCCTGGGTTAGCCATCAACTCCTCGACCTTAGCATCGTCGAAAGTTGCAATCACAGCCGGCTCAAAATCCGCAAAAGCTTGTTCGTAGTTTTGCTGCTTCTTTAAGATAGTAATCCAAGACAACCCAGCTTGTTGCCCATCTAAACAGAGCTTTGCAAACAACTCCTTCGAATCATAAACTGGACGCCCCCACACCTTATCGTGGTACTCACGATACAAGAGATCATCACTGACCCAATTACAGCGGATTTCTTCCATGGCCTATCTACCTTAACGTTTTAACGAAGAAGGTAAAAAATAACCTACATAAGCAGAGATCTACAAGGTATAATCGAAACCATTTTCTATTAAAGCTGACGGCAGTAGACAAGTAGACATGACGACGAAACACGACGTAAAAACATTTCAGGGTTTCATTCTAACCCTACAGGAATATTGGGCGCAGCAAGGCTGTGCAATCGTTCAACCTCTAGATATGGAAGTCGGTGCGGGTACATTCCACCCACAAACTTTCCTACGCTCTTTAGGGCCTGAGCCAATGAGCAGTGCCTATGTGCAGCCATCGCGCCGCCCTACCGACGGCCGTTACGGTGAAAACCCAAACCGTCTGCAGCACTACTACCAATTCCAAGTCGTGTTAAAACCGTCACCGGATAATATCCAA
>NZ_JBKEDJ010000098.1:0-38492 GCF_047975355.1 Shewanella sp.
AACGCAAGCATGGCTTATTGCTGCTGTGCCTAACGATGTTGTGCGCGTGTACGACAGCGCCGCCCGCTGTGCGTTACGTGCCAACTTACAAGACCCTGTATGTGTTGCCGCCCAAGGCTCTGATGCGCGAGTGCAACGTCACTCAGGTTCCGCCACAGGTCTTGCAGTGCCTGCAAACCCAGAAGGAACAGTGCCTATCCAACCCAAAGTCAGTGAGGCTAATGATCTCGTTACTCACTGACTTAGGGCAATGCAACCTTTACTGGCAAGCCCTGCACGATTGGCGGCAACGACACCAAACAGACCAAACAAAATAAGCCAAATATTAGGGATAGGAATGGACGAAAACGATTGGGCGAGCACGATGGAAACCCGCGAGCGTGATGCTTGCATTGATGCCGCCCGCCATAAACAACAGCCTCAGGGCAATGGTATTTGCATTGATTGCCATGAGGCGGTGGAGCCAGAACGACGCACAGCCCAGCGCTGTATTAGTTGCCAACAGGATGAAGATAAGCGCCAAAAGCAGCGCTATGGGACGCGTTTATGATCGAATCGTTATTTGAGTTTTTCGGCAAGTACTGGGGCTTTATTGGCAGCGTGATTAGCGTGTTCTGCGCCCTGTTAATGGCGTGGTTTAGCACTCGCTTTACCCCACGCATCGAGCACGACAAGGTCGTCCAAGCGGTGGCCGAAATCGACAAGCGCCTAAGCGAAACCGAAATGGTATTGGAGTACATACCGACCCGTCCAGAGTTCCATGATCTCGATAAAAACCTAGCGGGCTTAGTTGAACGGCTTGGATCAATGGAACAGGGCATTAACCGACTCGAAAAAAAGACCGACATGCTTCTCGAAAACGAACTGAAAGGAGGCCATTAATGGCGATGCAGCAAATTATCAATGAGCACCAACGCCTAGTGGTGCTTCGATTACTGACCGAGGCGGGAGCCTTTGCCCTCAATGAGTCCATCTTACAAGATGGCTTGATTGCCTATGGCCTCGATATTAGTCGCGACTCGTTAAAGGTGCAGCTCGCTTGGCTGGCCGAGCAAGGGCTGATTAAAACTGAGTTAGTGGGCAAAGTGACCACAGCCACCCTAACAGGTCGTGGCCAAGATGTAGCCACAGGCCGCGCAACAGTGCCAGGCGTTAAGCGTCCACGAGCGGGAGAATAGCCATGGCCGTTAAACTCGCTTTGGTTGCTGCTGATGTAGAAAACCAAGTCATTAAACCAATGATGGAAAAAGAAGGTAAGCGGTATACCGAGGGTGAGTTCCGCAAGATGTATTTCGCCAAAGTCCCCCAAGTCGCGCAGGCCGAAAGAGCGTTGCAAAAAGCGATGGCTCAAGCGCAGAAGGATCTTGCTGCTTCTATGAAATCATCTAAGGGGGCTGGCAATGGCAAATGAAACCAGAGGCCGCCGCTCTAAGGTGGATTTGCTGCCTGCCAATATCCGCAAACGCTTGGATAGCGGCCTGCGCGATGGCTCGATTCAGCAAATTGATCTGCTTAATGAAATCAACGCCCTGATTAAAGCCGCAGGCTTGCCAGAAGAGCAGCTGCTTTCCCGTGCGGGCATTAACCGCTATGCCACCAAAATGGAAGCCGTGGGTAAATCCTTAAGGGAAATGCGTGAGATCACCCAAGTGTGGACGGCTGAACTGGGCGATAAACCCACGGGCGAAGTGACTAAGCTGATCCTTGAAATGGCCCGTTCACAGCTCTTTAAAGCCCTGTTAAACGAGTCTGAAACGGGCGAAGGTGCCGACGTTGGCATGATTAAAGACGCCATGCTGGCGGTGCAAAGGCTAGAGAACGCCGCCATGGCATCCCATAAACGCGAGAAAGAGATCCGCCAAGCCTTTGCCGCCGAGGCCGCCAATGCCATGACGGAAGAACTACGCGGTGAAGATGGGATGAGTGAGCAGCTCGAAAGCAAAATCCGCCAAATTCTATTAGGGAAAGCATAATGGCGAAATCAGGTTTGCATCTAACACCCATTACCAGCCCTCGAAAAATCGACCTTGCCGAAGAAATGGCGCTGGCGGGTGTCGATGTACCGCAAGAGATTGTTGAGGCGCAGCCCGCCAACGAACCCGTGTTTTTGCCTTATCAGCAACGCTGGTTTGAAGATGAATCGCAGATCATGATTGCCGAGAAAAGCCGCCGCACAGGCTTAACTTGGGCTGAGGCTGGACGTAACGTTATCAAAGCCGCCAAACCACGTCGCCGTGGTGGCTGTAATACCTTTTACGTTGGCAGCAAAAAAGAGATGGCGCTGGAATATATCGCCGCCTGTGCGCTGTTTGCCCGTGCGTTTAACCAACTCGCTGAGGCCGATGTTTACGAGCAAACCTTTTGGGATAGTGAGAAGAAAGAAGAAATTCTCACCTATATGATCCGCTTCCCCAAGACGGGGCGGAAAATTCAGGCGCTCAGTTCGCGCCCATCCAACCTGCGTGGTTTACAGGGGGATGTGGTTATCGATGAGGCCGCCTTCCACGAGTCTTTAGAAGAACTGCTTAAGGCCGCGCTAGCGCTAACCATGTGGGGCAACAAGGTCAGATTAATCAGCACCCACAATGGTGTGGATAATCCCTTTAACAGCCTGATTAATGATGTCCGTGAAGGACGCAAAGACTACAGTATTCATCGAATTACACTGGATGCTGCCATTGCTGATGGCCTGTATAAGCGTATTTGCTATGTCACAGGCCAAACATGGACTCCCGAAGGTGAAATTGCCTGGCGCGAGGGGCTATATAAAAACGCCCATAATAAAGAAAGCGCCGATGAAGAATATGGCTGTGTGCCTAAAAAATCCGGTGGTGCTTACCTTAGTAGAGTGCTGATTGAAGCAGCCATGGTGGCCGATCGTTCTATCCCTATCTACCGTTTTGAAGCGCCTGAAAACTTCATGAGCTGGACGCCAGAAATGCGCGAAGCCGAAGTGCGCGATTGGTGCGAGCAGCATTTAAAACCAGAACTGGCCAGACTCAATCCCGATCATAACCACTCATTTGGTGAAGACTTTGCTCGCCGTGGCGACTTAACCGTGTTTGTGCCTTTGGCCATTAAACCCGATTTAAGAAAGCGCGCTCCTTTTGTGGTGGATCTGAGGGACACCACCTACGAGCAGCAAAGACAGGTGATGTTTTACATCTGCGATCGCTTACCAAGGCTTGTGGGTTTGGCGTTTGATGCCACAGGTAACGGCGGCTATTTAGCCGAGCAAGCCGCGCTGAGATACGGCACTGAAATGGTTGACCAAGTGAACCTGTCACAGAGCTGGTATCACGAGTGGATGCCAAAAATGAAGGGGGAGTTTGAGGCATTTAACCTTGAGATCCCCCGTCACCAAAGCGTGCTCGATGACTTACAGCATATCAAGTTAGTTAATGGTATCCCCTCGATCGATAAAGGTCGTAAGGCTGACTTAGAGTCAAACAATAGCAAAGGCAAGCGCCATGGTGACTTTGCCGTTGCCCTGTGTATGGCCGTTAGGGCGTCATATATGGAGGGCGGCGCCATCGAATTTACCCCTATCCCTAAGAGTGATCACCGCAATCCTAATGCCCATGCAAGTGCCCATGAGGATGATGATCATCAACTGCAGCGAGGTTGCTGGTAATGCAAGAGAAAACAACTGAATCACGGATTTTAGATGCCAGTGGTCGCCCCTTTAAACAGCGTGAGGCCAAAGAGCTGCAAACCGACGATGTTCGCCTAGCTGGGCTGCACCGCACCTTTAGCAGCCATCCCAGCAGCGGCTTAACGCCCGCCAGTGCTGCCAGTATTTTACTGAGCGCCGAGCAAGGGGATCTTATCGCCCAATGTGAGTTAGCCGAGGATATCGAAGAGAAAGACGGCCATCTTTATGCCGAACTCGATAAGCGCAAACGGGCACTTCTTGGTGTGGATTTTTATCTTGTGCCACCGCGTAACCCCAGCACGCAAGAAAAGCAGGATACAGAGTACTTGCAAGAAATGCTGGAGGAAGGCAACTGGCTTAAGTCACTGATTAAGTCGATGAGTGATGCCATTCTTAAGGGCTTTAGCATGCACGAGCTTGCCTGGTCGCGTGAGCTGGGCGAGTGGTTTATCGAGGTGCCAGAGTATCGCGATCCCTCGTGGTTTATGACCCACCCAATACTGCGCAACGAGCTGCGCCTGCGCGACTCAAGTTTTGAGGGGGCAGAGTTGTGGCCCTTTGGTTGGATCAAGCATATTCACCCCGCCAAGTCGGGCTATGTGAGTCGCAGTGGTTTGGTGCGCCAGTTGATTTGGCCATTCATTTTTAAAAACTACAGCGTGCGTGACTTGGCCGAGTTCCTTGAGATCTACGGTTTACCGCTGCGCATTGGTCAGTATCCAGCTGGAGCCAGCGACGCGGAAAAGCGTGCGCTATTAAACGCGGTAATGAGCATTGGCCACAATGCAGGCGGCATTATGCCCAAGGGCATGGTGATGGATTTTCATAGCGCCGCCACAGGTCAAGCCGATCCGTTTGAACTCATGATGACATGGGCTGAAAAGACCATGAGCAAGGTAATTTTGGGCGGTACCTTAACCACCCAAGCCGATGGCAAAAGCTCCACCAATGCGTTAGGTAACGTGCATAACGAAGTGCGCCAAGAACTGCGTGATGCTGACCTTGCGCTGATTGCCGAGACCTTAACCCGCGATTTAATTGCGCCCCTATATGCGCTTAACTGTAAGAGCTACCACAGCCATCGCCGCCACCCGCGCTTAGTGTTTGATACCACCGAGGCCGAAGATTTACGCGCCTTGGCCTATCCGCTGCGGGCGTTCGTGAGTATGGGCATGCAGATCCCGCAGAACTGGCTGCATGAAAAGACCCGTATCCCTAAGCCTGCTAATGGCGAAGCCGTGCTGGTCATTCGACAGGACGATCCTAATGCCAGTGCGGCCAGCCAGACGGCCTTGGCGGCTTTAGCCGCGAAGCAGCCGGATGCCCAACTGAGTGAACCCAGCCAAACCGCTTTGGATAAGGCGCTCGATGCACTCACCCAAGGGCAAATGAGTGAAGTCTATATGGCGATGGTAGAGCCATTACTGGCACAACTGCAGAGCGAGCCGGAGCAGCTGCGCGCCCAGTTGGAACAGGACTATCCAAACATGGATACCGAGCAGCTTACCGAAACACTCGCGCGGTTAATGTTTGTCGCGGAACTGTGGGGTATGGCCAATGCTTAAACCCCAAGTGCCTAAACCAAGAGCGCCTGAAACCGTTGATTTAAGCATTGCCATTAATATGCCGCCAAGCGATGCGGTGGCCTATTTCCGTGCCAAGGGTTTTGCCATCAGTGACGATTGGCAAGATGTCTGGACACGCGCCCATGCCCGTGCGTTTACGGTGGCCAAGGCTACCCAAATGGATGTGCTCACGGCGATCCGCAATGAGGTTGATGCGGCCCTAAGCCAAGGGTTAACCGCTAAGCAGTTTCAGGCCAACCTTAAACCGCAGCTTGAAAAGCTCGGGTGGTGGGGTAAAAAGGAAGTCGATGGCCGAGAGGTTCAGCTGGGCAGTCCCTACCGCTTAAACACTATCTACCGTCAAAACCTGCAAACCGCATATATGGCTGGGCGCTATCGGCGCATGTTGTCGCGTACTAAAACCCACCCCTATTGGCAGTATGTGGCGATTGATGACGGCCAAACACGGCCAACCCATGCGCGGCTGAGGGGTAAGGTATTCCGCTTTGATGATCCGATATGGGACATTATCTATCCCCCAAATGGTTGGGGCTGTCGTTGCCGCGTTCGGGCGCTTACCGAGGCGCAGGTGAAGGCCATGGGCCTGACGGTGGAAAATGGCGAAGGCTATATCCAGCGCTTTGATACCGAGACAGTCGCGCGCGGCACGGGTGAAGTGTTGACCGTGCCCCATGCGCGGATTGATCTGCCCGATGGTAGCAGCATGAGCCCCGATTTAGGCTGGGCCTATCATCCTGGCGAAGCCGCCTTTGGTACCGATGTGGCAGTCGCTAAAAAGCTTGGCAGCATTCAATCCCTCGATACCCGCGTCCAGTTTATTCAAGCCCTCAATAACAGCCCGCTGCGCCAAGCTCAGTTCGCCCAGTGGACGGATGAAGTACTTGCCACTCATCCAGGGCAAAAGCGACGTCCAGGATTAGGCGTTCAGGCGTTAGGTTTTATGACACCATCGATCCAAGCAGCGGTAACTGCACGTTTAGGCGCAGAACCCACCGCATTGCTTGCCATTGGCGAGAAGCAGCTGGTGCACGCAGATAGCCCGCGTCATATCAAAGAGGGGGTGGCATTAACTCGGGATGAGTATCAGCAATTACCCTTGATGTTGGCACAACCCGAGGCCGTACTGTGGGATAGCAAGAACCAGAATTTGTTGTATGTCTATGCCACTGAGGATGATGGCCGTAAGGTTAAAGTGATCATTAATAGCGCGTGGAAGATGAAACGCCAGCAAGCTATGGATGCGGTGATCAACGTTTATAAGATCAATGCGGTGGACTTAAAGCACGGGCAGTATGAATTGTTAGAGGGAAAGCTGGAGGAGTAGCGGACGATATGGTGGGACTCGAACCCACATACACACGATTTACGCCTAAGCGCTTAATCGAGTCTGCTTTACCAATTAAGAGTACACATCGTTCGCTAGATCAGTATAACACTGTAGCCAGCGGTTAACAGTGTGAAGGATGAAAAATGAACAAGGTAGAAATCGTCTTAAGTGATTCCCCTGTGCTGCAAGTACTCGGGAGTTTGCTGGATAAGCTCGATGACTTAAGCGAACCCATGAACGATATTGCCGCCGTTCTGGAGTCCGCCACAGAAGGCGCATTTGAGGCCGAGGCCGATCCCGTTACAGGTCAAACCTGGGCATCCTTAAGTGATGCCTATCTTAAAGCCAACCCCAAACGCCAAGGCGGCAAGATACTGCAGGCCAGTGCTGGCGGGCTTGCTGCCAGCGTGACAGCCGACAGCGGCGACTTTTGGGCTGCGATTGGCAGCAATAAAATCTATGCCGCAATTCACCAGTTTGGTGGCACCGACGATATGCCAGTAGGCCCAGCGGGGATTCCGGCACGGCCATACCTAGGTGTAAGCCGTGAGGATGAACAGTCCATGTTAGGGATCTTGGGGGAGTACTTAATCTAAATCACGGTGTTTTTCTTTAACGCGCTAAAACGCGATTTAAGCGATGCTCTGCGCAACTTGGTATAACGGCTTATCGAAAAACCACTTAAACGATTTAAGGAGGATTTAAACGGGTTTTAAACTGGGTTATGCTTCAGTTCACTTGTGTTGGATTGGTTGAATAGGAAGTCATATGAATATGCTCAAAACGTTGGAACTGGAAACGAGTGGTGGAACGACTCAACCATATTCAGGCAATGGTGGAGGTTGGGAGCCGCCAGACTCCAAAGAGGAAATCCAGCAAAAGGAATATGCCAATAGCTTACCCAAAGAGGTGGGCCATGGTTTTGGTTCCGAATTCTTAGCCGTTTTATTTGCAGTAGTCATCATTCTTTTTATCGTCCGCAAGACGCGCGATTAATCCCGAAATCTTTCCTATCCGCTAGTTAGTCCCACTCGATCATGATGGGCACTCCAATGTTATTGAGAGTGCCATTGTGTCAAAAGCTAAATCCACTAACCAAAGCCACTTTATAAACCTCGGCATTGCTGCGTTAAGCAGTACGCTCACGGTTTTACCAAGTACCAGCGCGGGTTTCCAACTCGGTGAAGATGGTTACATCCAGGCATTGCCTGATGGCCACTTTAGTTCCGTAGATGGTCGCCCCGAAGATGTGCCTGGTGGCAAATGGTTAATGGATGAGGTCGCCTTTGCTGCGCTTAAGGCAAACACCCCACACCAAGCTGGTGATCTCGTTATCGACTACGAGCACCAAACCCTCAACAAAGAACAAAACGGCCAGCCCGCGCCAGCTTCTGGCTGGTTCCATATCGATGACGTGCAGTATCGCCCAGGCGAAGGCTTGTTTGTTAAGCCGCGCTTTACCGATAACGCTATCGCCCACCTTAACGCTAAAGAGTATCGCTATTTCTCTTTGGTCTTTGGATACGACAAGGTCACAGGTCGCCCCCAGTTTATCCATTCTGCTGCGTTAACTAACCGTCCTGGTGTGGATGGCATGTTGCCACTCGCTGCACTCTCTGCACGGCTTAACGCCGAACGCTCAGGGCTGCCAGCACTGGCCACTCTCAATGCAAACGCTTTACCTCATTCAACCCAACCGGAGGGACTCCATGTGAATCCACTATTACTGAAACTGTTAGCCGCCCTAGGTATTGAAGTTGCCGAAGGTAGCGAGCCAACCGAAGAGCAGGTTAACTCTGCGTTAAGCCGCATTGATGACCTCAGCAAAGCGGCGCTCTCTGCTGATGACCTGAAACAAGAAGTGGCTGCGCTAAGCGCCAAGTCGCCCACCGTCGACCTTACCAAGTATGTACCCATTGCCACAGTGAATGCTTTGCGCGAGCAGCTGGTGGCACTCACTGCTGAAAATGGCGTGCTGACGGTTGAGCAAACCGTTAAGGCGGCGATTGATGAGGGCAAAGCCTTTGAGTGTGAGCGCGATTATCTCACCCAATTGGGCAATCAAAGCATGGCAGCACTCACTGCCAACATCGATGCCCGCACCCCCATCGCGGCATTAACCGCTAAGCAAACCACCACGGTGCCAACCCCTAATAAGGGCAAAGACACCGCATTGGCGGCCCTGACTGCAGAGGACTTAAGCGTGGCCGAGCAAATGGGCTTAACCCCAGAGCAAATGGCCGCAGGTAAAAAGGCCACCGCTTAGTGGTGTGCCACACCATTAACCCGCTTTGCAACTTAGTCATTCACATTAATTAGTTAGGAGTATCCCAATGGGTATTGTTAATTCCGCTACGTTAAACGCGCTGCGCACCTCGATGCACTTGAAGTTTCAAGGTGCGGTGTCGAGCGTTGAAACCCAGTACCAACAGATTGCCACTGTGGTGCCATCAACCGCCAAGTCAAATACCTATGGCTGGCTCGGACAAATGCCCGAGTTTCGTGAATGGGTAGGAGATCGCCAGTTTAAAGACCTGCAAGAGCACAGCTACAGCATCGAGAATAAGACCTTTGAAGCCTCGGTGATGGTGAAGCGTGACGATATCGAGGACGACAACCTTGGCGTCTATGACCCTATGGTCAAAATGATGGGCGAGAAAGGCGTTAAGTTCCCCGATAAGCAAGTGTTCGATCTGCTGAATGCTGGCTGGACAACGCTTTGCTATGACGGTCAAAACTACTTTGATACCGACCACCCTGTTAATGCCGCCCATGATGGCAGTGGTGCGGATACCTCAGTGCCAAACGTGATTATCGATGCGGGATACACGGGCGAACCTTGGTACCTGCTCGATGTGTCGCAAGTGCTTAAGCCGCTTATCTATCAGGAACGCCGCAAGCTGGCCTTAACCACTAAGTTCAACCCCAACGATGAAAGTGTCTACATCAGCAATATGTTTAGCTTTGGTGCCGACCTACGCTGCAACGCTGGTTTTGGCTTCTGGCAAATGGCGATTGGCGTTAAGGCCGAACTGACCTCTGAAAACGTGTGGGCCGCAATGGAAATGATGGGCGGCTTCACCTTCGATGGCGGTGAACCAATGGAGCTAAATGGTGCCCTGTTGGTGGTCGGCAATGGCAATAAGCGCAAAGCCTTGCAGCTTAAGAACCGTGAAAACATCGATGAAGGTGGCACCACGGTATCCAACGAACTGCGCGACATGATTGAGGTGCTGGTTAGTACACGCATCAAGTAATCGGCTAATCGAATTGGCACAAGGACGTGCCACCCAATCACTGTGTTTTCACTTTACGAGGTAGCAATGAAATGGCCCAACTTTCTGATCAAACTCAAGATAACGCTCCAGTCCTTATGGTGGTTAGTCGTCAGCCCAATGGCTATCGCCGTGCGGGGTTGGCCTTCAACAAAGGCGATAACCATTTGCCGTTGGCCGAACTGTCGGATGAACAAGTCGCAGCGATTAAAGCTGATCCCCGCTTTAAGGTTTTCGAGACCTCAATGGCTGTGGATTCGCCGGGGAGTCTGGACATTCCAAACGGTGATACGTCACTGAACCAAGGTATCGACTCTAGCAACGGCAATGAACTAACGAGCACCATTGCTGGCGTTAAAGACAACGATGGCACTGAGCGTAACCTCGACGATATGAAGGTCGACGAGTTGCGTGAACTGGCTATTTCACTTGACGTGGAAGGTGCAAAAGGCATGAAGAAAGCCGAGCTGATTGCTGCCATTAAATCCATAGAGGTGAAAGTGCCCAATGATGCCGTAGACCAAGGGGCTAACTAATGTACGCAACGGCGAGTGCGATGATCACACGCTTTGGTGAGCAGGATTTAACCCTGCTGACCGAACGTGAGGACAGTGTGCCAGGGGAAATCAATCTCGCTTTGCTGGAGCAAGCGCTAAGTGATGCGTCGGCTGAGATTGATGGCTATATCGCGGGCCGTTATGTGCTGCCGTTAACTACGGTTCCCGCCGTGCTGGAGCGTAACTGCTGCGATATCGCCCGTTACTTTTTGTATGGCGATAAAGCCCCTGAACAAGTCGAGAAACGCTACACCGCCGTGGTGAAGTTTTTAACCGCAGTGAGCAAGGGCGATATCAGTTTGGGGCTGGCCGATACGGGCGAAACCGCAGACCAAAGCGAGCTGGTTATCAGCATCGAGAGCGCGGGCAGTGTGTTTGGCCGCAAGTCATCTAAGGGGTTTATCTGATGTTTGAGATTAAAGATAACTACCTGACTGCGGGTGATGCGCTAACCCAATTGCTTGAGCCATTAGTCACTAGCCAGAAGCTGAAAAAGGTCTATCAAGCCAATGAGCTAAGCGAAGTGGATGAGCGTAGCCAAATCACCCCCGCCGCCCATGTGCTCTATATGGGCGATGGGGTGGATGAAACAGCCCAAGGTGGCAATAGCAGCCAAGTTAAGCAGACCTGGCTTGTGGTACTGGCGTGTCGTTTATCCATCCACGAACGCCCCGCAGGTGAGCTGCTAGTCAGCTTGTTAAATGCGGTTGTGGGCAAGTCCATTTCGGTTGATGGCCAGATGCTCGGCCCCTTTGTGCGCGTTAACAGTGCCGTTAAACCTCGTTTCACCAAAAGCCACGGTTATTACCCCGTGGCTGTGAGTGTGAAGCTGAGATTCAAACCCAGCTAACCCAACAACTTAAGATGAGGAAAATCCTATGAGTGGATTATTAGTCGCAGGCAACTTCTTTGTTGACCGCTTAAATGCCCAAGGGCAATCAACGGGGATCATCGGCCCCATTAACACCACCAAGCTCGCTATTAAAACCGATGCCGATGAAAAAGTGCGTGGCAGTCGCAAGAAGGAAAGTTACGGCCAAGCCTTAAGCGTGGTGAAAATTGCCAAGCCTGCTGAGGTGGAATGGTCGTTCGACGATCAACCTGCCGAACTGATTGCCATGGCACTGCTCGGTGATACCCAAGTGGTCAACTCGGGCAGCGGTACCTTAACTGATGAGGCCGTGACCTTACCAACCAATCAGCGCTGGGTGCAGTTACCTGAAACTAACTTTGCCACCCTAGGGTTTGCGGTAAAGAAAGACGCGGCCACCTTAGTGCTGGGCACAGACTATGAGGTTAATTATGCCCTCGGCTTAGTACGCGCCCTTAAAGACGGTGCGGTAGAAGCGGGCGGTGCTGTGACGGTATCAGGCCAGCATAACGCGATCAGCGGCACCTTGGTGCGCGGTGGGATTAACGCCCAAACCCGTGCGCGGATCTTCGGTGAAGGTACCAACTTAGAAACAGGCAAGCCAATGAAGCTCGATATTTTCGACGCCAGCTTATCGCCTACGGCTGCACTCGATTTTGCCGCCAGCGAGTTTGTGAGCGCCACCCTTGCGGGTAAAGCCCAGTTAGTCGCGGGTAAGGATCATCCGTTCGAGTATCTAGAGCTGGATACCTAAGCGGTTTTGCTAAACCCAAGGGCATGGCCGGATTCAATCGCCCTGCCCTTTAATTCCCCTTTAACCGCCGTTTAAACACGGATGACTTAGATACCAACGAGAGCATTAACGAGATAGCCATGGCTGATAAAACCTTAGAACTCGCCCTGCGGATCGTGGCCGAAGCCACGGGCAAGCAGCATATTGCCGCCTTGGTCGATGAGCTTAAGCGCATCGGGGCCGAGTCGGATGCGGTGAATCCTAAGACGCAAGCCTTAGCCGATGAAATCGATAGCGTGAGCGACGCCAGCCAAGCGGGCGCGAACCAAGTTGATGAACTCAAAAACAGCCTTGATCCCTTAAGTAATCAGCTCGACCAAGTAGCCCAAAGCGGTCGTAATACCAGCAACCAAGCAGAGCAGCTCACTAACGAGCTTAAGCCCTTAGCCACTGGGCTAGACGATGTTGGCGATAGCAGCCAATCGACCAGCCAAAAGGCCAATACCTTAGCCAATAAGCTTGATGAGCTGGCCAACCAGCAAGACCTGATCAACACCTTTAAGCGCTCCCGCAATGAGCTGGAACAGCAAGAGCTTGCGGTAACGGCAGCAGCGTTGGCACTGCAGGACTTAAAGCAGCGCGCAAGCCAAACCGATGCCCCCTTTGTGCAGCTGTCTCGCTCTATTGATGTGGCCGAAAAAGAGCTAGAACAAATGCAGCGCGAGTTGGCGCAGCAATCGGCCAGTCACACTAAGCTGCAAAATGCCTTATCTAAATCGGGCATTGACTATAACAACCTCACGACGGCTCAGCGCAAACTAGGTGCAGAATTCGACAGCACTGGCCGCCAGGTTGATAAGTTTGCTAATAACCTCGACAAGCAAAACGCCAGTGCGCGCGAACATGCCGCCAGCCTGCGTGGTGTTATAACGCAAGTCACTGCCTTAGCGGGTGCCTATGTCGGCTTTGACCGTGTTAGCCAAGCCGTTAAAGACATTTTTGCCACAGGGGATCAATTCGAGCGCTTAGGCGTACAGATGAACGCCGTGATGGGCAGCTTTGCTTCTAGACGCGAAGCCACCGCTTGGGTTAAACAGTTCGCCATCGATGTACCGTTGCAGCTTAACGAAGTTAACCAGGCATTCGTTAAGGCCAAAGCATTTGGCTTAGACCCAATGAACGGCACCATGAAGGCGATTGTGGATCAAGCCTTTAAACTGGGTGGTGGCTTTCAAGAGGTCGAGGGGATCACCTTGGCTTTAGGCCAAGCCTGGGCAAAACAGAAATTGCAGGGTGAGGAGATCCTGCAACTGATTGAGCGCGGCGTACCCGTGTGGGACATGCTGGCTAAGGTCACGGGCAAGAACACAATCGAGCTGCAAAAACTCAGTGAGCAAGGCAAGCTGGGGCGCGATGTTATCCAGGGCTTAATCGATGAGATGGGCCGCGCCAGTAACGGCAGTGCCGCCGCGCAAATGGCTTTACTCAGTGGCCAAGTTTCCAACCTTAAAGATAACCTCTCAAGCTTTTACGATCTGGTGGCTCAGTCCGGTGCGCTTGATTGGCTCAAAGGCCAGATCAGTGAATTGAATCTTGAGTTTGCAGCCATGGCAAGCGACGGCCGTTTAAGAGAATGGGCGCAGCAAATCAGCGATACCATCGTAAGCATTGGCTCAGCGGTGCAAGATGGCGCGGCCATGCTGTACCACTACCGCGATGAGATCGCTTTTGTGGCTAAGGCGTTTTTAGCATTAAAGGTTGGAGGTTATTTTAGTGATGTGATCGCTGGTGCCAATGCGGCCATTGGTGTGATGCGCCTGTATACAGGGGCGATTGCAGGCACAACCGCCGCCAGTGAAACCGCCACATTAGCGGCAGGTAAATTAAAAGCCGCCCTCGCTGCCGCCGCTAAGGCGGGATTATACCTGGCATTAATCAATGAACTGATTGAATTGGCGCGGGTATACCAAGAGCTACTTATTGCCGAAGAAGCCTTGGCCAAATCCAAACGTACTGCAGCTGCTAGCGCAAAACAGTTGGAATACTCACTTAAGGATCTCAGTGAGCAAACGGGTGTTGCTTTCACCACTATGGCCGAGTTCAACAAGGCGGTGGATGATGGCAAGCTGATTTATGACGATGCCAGCGGTAAATGGAAGAACGCCGCCAAAGCCATGGAGGAAGTCAAACAGGCTGCGGTTGAGGTAGTTGAACCCATTAAGTTAACGATCGACCAAGCCATCAAACTGACTCAGCAACTAACTGAACAAGCAACCTCGTTAGATAATCTTAAAGGTGGCATGGGCGGATTTATTCGCCATTTGGATTCAGCCATCATTACCTTTCAAGCCGCAGGTGAAGAATATGCTGGCCATGTTGAAGTACTCAACAGGCTTAAGGCTAAGTACGAAGAGCAGCAAAAATACCTTGATGCCACAGCAAAAGGCACAGATGCGCTAGAACAAGCCTACAAGGATTTAGGGCTGACTAGCACCAAGTCACTCCAAGATACTGCTGATAAATCAAAAGCAGCATTTGAGCTTATCCGTGACAACAAAGAACCAGTCGATCAAGTCCGTGATGCCTTTATTAACTGGGCTAAGGCGGCCATTGTTGCTGCCGAAGCATCGGGTAAGACAGTTCCTGAGGGATTGAAAGCACAGGCTGCGGCTTTACAACTAAGCGACGAATATCAAAAGCTGATCGATAAATCCAAAAACTACAGTGATGGTTTGAAAGATGGCGTGACTCCAGCCCATCAACGTCTCGTCGAAGATATAAAAGAGACGACCATTGAGATCGCTAAAAACCGAGCAGCGATAAACAATAGTACCGATGCCAATAAAGGTAATAGCGCCGCCGTTCATGAGTTAAATAAAAATACCGAAAAGCTTAAAGAACAGCAGGAAAAACTGAATCAAGTTAAGGCGCTTGAGATTGCTAATTATCAAGAGCTAAAAGGTAAATATGCGGCAGTCAATGAGGAAATGCTGCGCTTAGATAAAAGCTATAAAGATGGAGCTTTATCAGCTGAAGAGTATCAGCGTCAGAAAGATCGCTTAGTTGAAGTTCTAAACGTGCTACGTGACCTAATGGGTGATGTACCTGATGGAATGGATGACTTAACTGACAGCGAGCTAGAAACTGGTATCGAGGCTGGCAGAACGACTAAAACACTAATGCAGCAACGTGAAGAACTTGAAGCATTAGAGAAAGCCACAGGACGCGCCACTGAGTATGTCAACCTGTTCGCGGGGGCGTATGCTCACCTCAATAAGCAGTTCAATTTTAACGAAGATAGCACCGAAAAACTGAATGCCCGTGTCGATGAACTGACCAAAAGCATTATGAACAATATGCGGGTGAATACGGGCTTTTGGGGTGTGCTGGCACAGCTCAGTAACCAAGCCTTTATCCGCGAAAAGCAGATCATCAACGAGACGCTATTAACCCGCAAATGGACTGAAGAGCTTGCAAGCTCAAGCATCACACTGGATCGCGTTAATCAAATCAGCCGCGATGCCAAGTGGAATATCCGTGAACTAGGTGAGGAAGATCTCAAGCCGCTGCAGGCCGCCATCGATGCGACACGAGATCTCATTCTTGGCCTGCGTGACGATATCAACGCCACCTTGGGCAGTCTCAAAGATGAGATGGATCAACTCAATAATAACCAAGCCGCTATTGAGAAACGCCGCTATGAGCAGCAACAGGCTGAACTTAAGGCCCAGCTCGATGCGGCGCGTACCGCCCAGGATAAAGAGTCTATTGCCAGTGCCCAAGAAGCCCTGCAACTCAGCCAGCAAATCTACGCCACCAAACTAAAACAAATTGAAGCCGAGGCGGCAGAACGTAGCACCACCGCGCTTGACCGTGCGGCGAGCAATCCAAACTCTGCTACCGATTACAGTCGCAGCACCAGCCAAACCACGACACGAACGGTAAGCACTCAGAACACAAGTGGCAGCGTGCAGGTGTATCGGCTAGAACTAGCGATGCCCTCGGGCAATGTGCTGAAGGCCGACTTACTGGATGAGTTTAAACAGATGTTTTTACGTGATTTAGAGCAGATTAAGGGGACATCATGATCACCCTGGACACTATTCAACTACCGCAATTTATTTGGCTTAACCGCATCGGTTATACGCCCTTTGTTTGCACGAGCGAGTTTGCCCTCGATGGCTCGCAGCATATTGAAGTGTCGGCCAAACAGGCTGGGCGTTCCATTGTGTTATTCAGTGACGGTGAATCCATCAACCTATTTGAAGCTCTTGAAAACCATGCCAGCACAAAAGGCGCGACCAGCTTCGAATTGGATATTAACGGCACGGTTTTTAATGTGATTTGGGATTACCGCGAGCAAGCCATTAGCGGTGTACCAGCCATTAACTACAGCGACAGCGCACCCGATGCTGTTGATGCCATCACCCTCAAGTTAATCACTGTTTAAAGGATGTTTAAATGACTATCACCCGTGCCGATTTAAAGATCTTTAAACCTGAGGTTTTAGGCAGTAACGATGATGCAGGCGGCCAGCGTACCACCCAAGTTGTACAATCCGGCGAGCTTAACCAGTTATTTAAGGCAGTATCTGATATCGACCACGCCACCTCGTCGGTAGAAATCGCTAAATGTTATCCATCGCTGGCCACAGTGGGTACCGAAACATTGATCGATGCCAATATCTCCTTCAGCGTGCCACCTACAGATCCTCTGGTGAGCATGTTGATTGCCGAGTCGTCCTCTCTGACCGATGCCAGCCGCATGACGGATATGGTGGATATCCTTGAGTCCTCAGTCCGTGCAGGCCAGTTAATCCGCAAAGGGTTAATAGGCTTACTGGCTGGTCAAGATTCATTTCCGCGCCCTTACTTGCAGAGCATGTATCGCTTTAACGATACGGATTTTTGGTCAAATGTGAGCTTAGTGCAGGGGCAAATTATCTGTATTAGCGTGGAGTATGCGGGTAACGAGAATGCGCTTTACCCACGCTTTGAGCATTTCTGCGAAGTTAAAGAATCCGTTACGGGAGGCCAAGAGGGGCAGGTGCGATTTAGCCCACCCATCCCATACGACACGCCCGATTCTGGCGTGATGATTAATGGCGAAACGGGCTGTACTAAGCTGCGATTTACCAGCGAAAACGCCGACATTAAATACCATGGTGTTACCACGCTAACCGCCGAAAACAGCGGTAACTTTCTTCAAGTGGCAAGCACCAAGTCAGAGCTTTTGCCCAAGGTTAAATCCATTAGAAGCCATTCAAGCCAATCGATAGGATCCTTGGGTACCTCAGATATTCCAACCAATGTGATCAAAAAGGTGTTATCCACGCCTGAGGTCAGCGGCCAAAGCACCTATATTTTCAACGTGCCGGATATCATTAACACTGACTTTGTAAACCAAGTGCTGGGCTTGGCTCCTAAAGCCCATGGCAGCAATCCATTTTATAACTGGACAGTGAATATCACGGGTACCACAGCAACCGCAACAAGAGGAAGTTATAACCTATATGGCTCTGGTGGGGTTGCGGGCGACCCGAGCGTAGTGCTCGAGTACGTATCATCGTTGCGTTATACCTATCACAGCAGTGTTAATGCGTTGCCAAGTAACAGCAAAATCGCCATTGGTACCGTGGTGATGACCATCACCTTTACAAGTGATAGCAGCACAGCGGTATTGCGCGAAAATGAAGATGGTTTTTACAGTAGTGGCCGTAAGTTTGTTGACTTGGATTATGCCACCGGCACAACCACCAAATACCCCGATTCACGCGGCGATTTTACCATTAGCTTTGAGTGCTTAATCGAACCAGGCTTACCCGAAGATAACAGCGTGACCTTTAGCTTGCCCGTAGCCTCGCCAGTGCTTGATAGCTTTTACTTTGTGGTGAATAACGCCGATGGCAGCATCTTAATCTCAGGCAGTAGCAATAATGCAGGGGTAATTAGTGGCGTGGGTGTCAGTGGCCAAATCACGGGTACCTCAGTTGCAATCAACTTCACCCAAGACGTTGACCTCACCACGCTGCGTTATGACATTGACGAAACCGTGACCCTTAACCCGCCGCCAGAACTATTCGGCCTTAACCCGCTGCGCCTCAAGAACGGTGGCATAGTCGATATATTTACCGCGTGGACACCTATCACCATCGAGCATACCAATGTGCAGGTGGTCGCGAACCCCGCCCCCGCGCAAACCCTTAATGTGCGCGTAAATGCTCGCTATGTGGATATTACCGACTCGCTAGGCTCAAGCCTGTGGACGGTCGATAACCAGCACTATAGCCATAATAGCGCCACGGGTGTCGTCACCATTAACAGCAACTTTGCAGGCTTTGTGGCGCCGTTTGTGCTCACCGATAGCATTGGTGAAGAAGCCCTAGTGACCGAGGTACAAACTGGCAAGTTACAACTGGCCGCGCCCTTAGAAAACACCTACCCAGTGGGCGCCATTGTGGCCTCAGTGCAAAACTTGGGCGACCTGCAGGCCCGAGTCGGGCCAGTGCGTGATATGACCGCATGGGGCGGCGATTGGAATACCGATGGCGCTGCGGCTACCGGTTCCATGAACGTGGTGGATTACCCGATTGAGGTGATTAACAACAACGCCATTAACGAAGATTGGGTATTGATTTTCACATCGCCAACAGCGTTTCGCTGTGTAGGCAAAGGCGTTGGCCAAATTGCTACAGGCGATACCCTTAATGACTTTGCCCCGATTAACCCGCTAACCCAGCAGCCTTACTTCATCATCCGTAAAGAAGCGTTTGGTGCTGGCTGGCAACAGGGTGAGGCGGTGCGCTTCCGCACTTATGCCTCAAGCAGGCCTGTCATGCTGCTGCGCTCAGTTGCCAGTGGCCACAGCCAAATCACCACTGACCGCGCTGTTCTGGCATTCCGTGGGAATGAGTCTTAAGCCGTAGCCCATTTGAAAATATCGAATTAGGAGATAACCACTATGTCTTTACCTGTAACGGTATACCGCTGGGATGATGCTGGGGCGCCACAACTCACCAATGGTAAACCCTCTGAGATTATCGCGATTTTAAAAAAGTGCTTGGTCGAGGGCTATGGCACGAAAGCGGGGGCGGGTTGGTCAGTCGCCTTTGAAAATGCCGCGGCGTTTAAGATAGCGTTTCGCAACTCAACCACTGAGGCCAGTGGCGGCTTTGTGCAGTTTTGGAGTGTAGATGGTACAGATGCAAACTCAGGGAATATGCGCTTTCGCGGCGCTAAAAGCATGACGGCACTCGATACGTTTATCGATGCTCAGTACCAAATGCAATTTAGCATTTCGACAGTAGTTGACTACTGGGTATTGATTGCTACCTCAGCGGGATTTTGGTTTTTGAGCACCAGCACATTAACAAACCCAAACCCATCGACTAACGCAAAAGGTTTGTTTTTTGTTGGTGATTTTGACGCCTTTACTGCAAATGATCCGGGTAGATTTGTGAATATCATGAATGGTGTTACCTCTGATATGACAAGTTACTCATGGAGTCTTTCCTTTGAGATAGCTATTAGTGGCTCAACGACAATATGTAAAGTCTATGATGCTGATGGCAGTGCAAACTTTGCTAATTATAAGATGGATCCACGTTATAACGTTGGAACACAGACGATTGCAGGCGTGCCTACTGGTGATAGGGTATTCTTTCAACCGCTTATTATATCAACTGTTGCTAACGTTGATGCGAATGATCGCCTTGGCGTTATTAATACTAACAGCATTATCCAACCGTATATTAGGGGGAAAGTCCCGGGATTATTGCATTCTCCCTCAACTGGATACAGCGACCAACCATGGCCTGTAATTGAATCCATTAATGGTCAACAGCATATGCTAATGCCAGGTTATCGATTCGGCCGAACTTGGATTAACTTGGAGACTTGGTATGCCTAACAAAGTCTTATCTGATATTGTGGTAAAGCGCTCCGGTGTTAGATCGTTGGCATTGCTTGCACTCACAATGGACGCTAACGCTGAACGTTTTCTGTTGATTGACCGCCGATCTTTCACGGTATTGCACGCAGGCATTAGACCGCCCAGTAAAGTGGCCAAGGTATTAATGCCTCAGGAGTTGGCTACGGGCCATTATTGTATTGTCGGCATTGCTGATGACGATGGCGTTTATGACTGCAAATTTACTGATGGCCTGATGTTAGAGCTGGTCGATGCCAATACCGTCAATATGAGTCAATAGCATGGCCGTTACGCTGCGTTTTAGTAAGCTGGCCAAACCCAAAACCTCACCCATAACGTTAACCTTTGGCGATGATGGCATTGCGCTGAACTTTGACCAGCCATGGCTCGCTAAAACCTCGCCGATCACCTTACGCTTTGATGGCAGCGATGACACAGGCGAGCCCGATCCAGAGCCAGTACCGCAGGTGTTAGGGATTGCTGTGGGCTTAAGTTGGCAGGCCATAGCGGCGATTGAACAGCATATTGCCCTTAACCACCATGCCAGCAAGGCCGAGCAGCGCATAGTTACTGCGTGGCAAGGTGATAAGGTCGAGGTGCATAATCGCATGGCATGGGCCTCTCATCCATTGGGTACCAGAGTGGCTATGCCATGGCAGGTGAGGTTGCGCCATACTCGGCAAATCAGCCTAAGGTGGTCACTACCGCCAATACGTGAACGCCGCACGGCGATTGCTTGGCGCCTCGGAACGCCACGCCAAACCCGTACTAAGATTGGCTACCACTGTTATCCAGCGGTTTACCTGCGTACTCGAGCAAATTGGTTGACCGGGCCACAGTGCCAAGGCATCACCCATCTTGCATGGCAGGGGGATAGTGTCAAAACGGCAACAAATGTGCAGTGGGGCTACCCACGCCCTCGTTGGGTTTGTTCTGACCGCTGGCTTGATTTTGCGCCTAAGGGTAAGGTCACGCTGCTATTTGATAGGCCATTAGTGCCAAAGGCTGCGCCTATCACGTTGCAGTTTGATCAAGTGCCCATGGTGTGCCACTGGGATAACGGCGGCGGCCCAATCAACGCCAACCCGACATTACCCCCCATCGACTTTAAGATCCCCATTGAACCGCAAATTAGAAGGAGTTATCTCATGCAGCCGCAAATCAGTTGTGTTCGGGTAAGTGACGGTGCTGTGGTGGTGCTGAAATCGGTCTCTATTGCTAAGTCGCGTTCCCAATGGGCAAGCAGCGGCACTGTGGTTTTTTCATCCAGAATTGATGCCGAGCGAGCGGCCAATGAACTGCTAAAAATCAGCATTAACGGCTATGACATTTATCTGCTGTGCGAGTCTCCAAGCGAGTCCAAAGGCTTTGGCAAGCAAAGCTTTAGTGCTGCTTGCAGAGGTCGTTTAGCGTTGCTGGCCAGCCCTCATAAGAAAGCGGTTAACTATGTGAATATGGTCCCCCGCAGTTTTATCGGTTTGATGTCTGACATTGTGGCTAACACTGACTGGTCGATTGCCAGCCAAATCACCGATTTTACTGTCCCTGCGAATGCCTTCAGTTACGCCACTAAAACGCCTGCAGAAGCGCTTAACATGATGGCGACAGGAATTGGGGCCATGCTCGATGTGAATGATGAAACCCAAACGATTACCGTGATCCCCCAATGGCCCGTGGTGCCTTGGAACACAGCAAGCGCGGTACCCGATGTGATTCTACACGATGGCGTGATCCTCGATTTTAGTGAACAAGTGGATATTCGACCCGATGCTAATGCGGTGTTTGTGAGGGGAGAGCAGCAGGGCGTTGCAGCAAAAGTGAAACGCTTCGGGACGGCAGGCGACAACTTTTGTGTTGATATAGTGGACAAGTTAATCACTGATAACCAAGCCGCCAGAATGCGAGGCACTACTGAGTTAGCCAACGCAGGTAATAAAGTGCAGACCTCAATTCGCACTAAGGTGTTAGCGGATTTACCACCCATGCGCCCAGGCATGTTGATTGGAGTTCGTAAAGGTGCCGAGGTGTTTAAGTCGGTCTGTGAGGCGTGGAGTATTAGCGCGTCGGTAAGTGAGTCCACTGGCCAAGTGACAGTGAATCAAACCGTGACGTTATTACGTAATAAGGACGCTAATGGAGTCGCGGCATGAATATCTACCAACGCTTAGCGAACCTAAACCCTAAGCCACAACGCAGCGTGGCGACTGTAGTTAACGTGGCGAATGGCACGACGACAGTGCAGCACGCCGACGGCAGCTATCAAGCCGTATTGGGTGACTCAGTGGCCAGCGGCAAAGTGTATATCGTTGATGGGCAGATCCAAGGCCAAGCCGCCGATCTGGCTTATGTAGAGATTGAAGTGTAGTTGAGAGTTTAAAGGCCCTTAAAAGGACCTTTAATATTAACCCCGTGCGATCCTTCCTGGTTCATCTTCTGCAACTCGCCAACGCCAGTAAAAATCAGAACGAACCCAAACGACATTATCTGGTGTCGCAAGCTGAAAAGCCTTTAAAACTTGCGAGGATAACACCAAGTTACCATCGGCGTTCTCTCGCAATAAAGTTTCGTCTCCACCTTTAACGATGTAATCAACAACATCATCCTGATAAACGCAACCGTCTTGCTTAAGCTTAGCTAACATCCAACTGGAAACTTCAGAGGGCATCATTTTATTAGCTCTTCTTTTTCACTAACTCCAGGGATGCCTCAGGGAAATTCCCTAATTCAAGTTTCTTACCAGCAAACCACTGTGCATTGTAAGAACCCTCAAAGGCATTTGTAGGAAAAATGTTGCAAACTTCATATATCGTCATGTCGGGCCCACCGCTTGTGAGCTTAACAATATCACCTAGTCCAAACAGTGGGTTTCTATCATTTGTTGCCATTATGCGCCCCTTGAATTGTTAATAAATTGTTTGCTCTTAAGATGTGGGGACGAAAAACAAACAAACAAGGGCTGCCTAAAAAAAATACAAATTTATGTGAAGGGAGTCAATATATCAGGTAAGACACAATCGACGTCTCATATATTGATTGGGGACTGTAGATCAATATGATGCCTTTATCTTTGTTATGAGCACGAGTGCAAATGGAAGTTATCAAAAGAGTAAAGGCGGCTTAACTAGGTGTTAAACGCCTTTAGTTTTTCTCATTTAGACAAAATTATTTCTCAGTTCGCTCGCCGCGCTACAACAGCAGCACCTGCTGGCTCATCGGCTTGAGCTAGTGCTACTGGCATATTGTTAGCCATTACCCTTCATCATCTCTCTGTAAATAGCCTAATTTATAGTTTTTAATTCTAATTAAATTATTTATTTGGTTTTTAAATCTAGTGTGATTCAAGCAAACCTCGCAATTTGTGTTTATTTTGTTGTAATTTTGTTTGTATTTTGATTTTTTAATTAAAGATTTAATCGAGTGCTTATTAATCTCTGTTTTTATTTTCTATAAAAATCATTTAGATACAAAAGTTTTGTGATGCATTTGGCTTAATTAAAAATGAAATAAGTAAATTTATTCATTGAATTTACTGCCAGCATGTTTCACTATCCCCGCCTGAACCGAAAAGGGAATGGCGATTTTGCTCATCAAGGAAGATGAAGAATAAAAGATGAGCTATTTGGGGAAACCATAAGCATGATTAAATCACTTTCGACACGGATCTTTATCGGCCTATTTGCGGGACTTATTCTTGGCACCTTAGTACAGTATTTCTTAAACGACGTTGGCTTCTTTTCTGGCAATTTAGTCGAACTGGCTGGCGGCGTCGGCACTATGTTCGTCAATATGATCATGATGTTGGTCGTGCCTCTAGTGTTTGTCAGTATCGTTTGCGGCGTGTGTGAGCTGCAGGACTTAAAAAGCTTTGGGCGTCTTGGCGGCAAAACCTTCGGCTTTTACATAGTCAATACCGTGGTCGCTATCTCGACGGCTCTATTAGTCGTATTACTGCTCGACCCAGGTAAAGGCGTCGATATGAGCAGCACAGATGCCGTCGCCATTACCGCGACCGAACTTCCGAGCTTGATGGCTTTGTTGATTGATATAGTGCCGCGCAATCCAGTAGCGGCTTTTATGTCGGGCAATATGCTGCAAGTGATCTTTATGGCACTGATGCTGGGCGGGGTGATTAAATCCCTCGGCGAGCATGTGGCTGGTGCGGTACAAGGCTTTCAAACCGCCAATAAAATCATGATGAAGCTGATTTCTGTGGTGATGAGTCTTGCTCCTTACGGGGTGTTCGCGCTGATGTTTAAATTAGGCGCCACCTTAGATGCCGCGGTATTTATGAGTGTGCTCGAATATGTCGTGATCATTCTGGCGCTGCTGTTATTGTGGATTTTTGTGGTCTATCCGCTGGCAGTGGGATTCTTCACACCGATTTCGGCCAAGAGCTTTCGCGAGAAAACCCAAGAGCAAGTACTGTTTTCCCTGTCTACTGCCAGCTCTAATGCCACTATTCCTGTGACTATGCGCACCCTAACTGAAAAGCTTGGAGTTAATCGCGCCGTGGCAGGCTTTGGCGTGCCGCTTGGGGCGACCATGAATATGGGCGGCGTGGCGATTTATATCACGATTGCGATTTTCTTTGTTGCCAATGCCTTCGGTATGCCAATCACCAGCGAGCAATTGCCATCGCTACTGTTTAGTATCTTCCTGTTATCCGTTGGCGCGGGTGGTGTGCCCGGTGGCGGCATGGTGATGATTGGTGTATTAATCCATCAAATGGGCTTGCCGATTGAAGCCTTTGCGATTGTGGCGGCGCTGGATCGCATCATCGACATGGTGCTGACTTCCTGCAACGTAGTGGGGGATACGGCGGTATTGACCATAGTCGATCAAACCGAAAAGACCCATCAAGTCGAGCTAGTCGATAGCGAGTCTTAAATCGCACAACTAAAAAAGCCACTGATAACAGTGGCTTTTTATTGATTATTTACGAGTCATTTTATCCAAGTAACCCATGGCAAATGCCGACACCACAAAGGTGATATGGATAAGTAGGTACCACATAATCTTGTCGTTATCGATATTCTTCACATCCATAAAGATTTTCAGCAGGTGAATTGACGAAATCGCCACAATCGACGCCGCCACTTTGTTTTTCAGTGAGCCTGAGTCCAATTTACCTAGCCAGCTGAGCTTCTCACTGTCTTCGCCGACATCTAACTGCGAGACAAAATTCTCATAGCCAGAAAACATCACCATCACAATCAGGCCGCCCACTAGAGTGATATCAATCAGTGATAGGGTGACCAGCACCAGATCCACTTCGGTCATCTCAAAAATGATTGGCAGAATATGGAAGATCTCTTGGAAGAATTTAATGCCTAAGCCTAACAGCACTAGACTCAGCCCCAAGTAGATGGGCGCCATAATCCAGCGTGATGCATACATTAGCCTTTCAAATATTTTTTCCATATGAAGCAAATCCTTAGTGGTTAAAGCTTAATAATCGAATCTATGAAGCCAAAACAATAACATACTGAGTTAACGCCGCGCTATCGGCCAATCGCAAAGGCGTGAGGTATCGCTAAGTCCTAGATATGGCTTAGCTGATTTGGTTTTACGGCCTTACGGCCGAGGTGAGTTAGGGTCATGGGTTTTCACCCCACATCCGATGTGTGGGCTGAAAACCTGAAAGAGTTATGCCTGTTCTGTTTTTTCGTTTTTTTCTATTGAAAAGTTTCATCTGTCCTATCTTCCCCTTGTGGCTTCTGGCTAAAGTATTAACCCATTGCCTGCCGCAGGCTTTCGCACTGTTACACCAGTGACTCGCTGTAAATACGTCCCTGTAAGCTCTACTAAAACATCCCTGTTTTAGAAGGTCACTGGTGCAACAATGCCAGTTTTGGTGTAACCGTTGAGTGAAGAGTTATGCTTGTCCTGTTTTTTCGTTATTCCTACTTATAAATGACATTTGTCATCCGTAATTGCTGACAACTCACACTGCCGTGATTTAGCGGATGCAAGGATACTTAAGTCATACCAACAAGGAGGCTTAATCATGCAACATCAATCACTGGATCAACAACTTATCGAATACCGCCAAAAACGTGCTTTAGCTATGCCCTTATCAGGCATGATTGTATGGACGCTATTGTTTATCTTGAGTTTTATTCTGCCAGCATCGCAAATGGTGATGGCAACATTTATCGGCACGGGTTCTATTGTCTACCTTGCTATGGGAGTCTCGCGTCTCACCGGTGAAAATATCTCCTTCAAGAAAAGCGCTGATCGTAATTGGTTTGAGACTGTGTTTTTGGCTGCGATGGGGATGAGTTTTTTAACCTTTAGCATCAGTATTCCATTTTTTATGGAAAACTATTTAGCCTTGCCCTTCGCCCTTGCTGTACAAACAGGGTTAATGTGGTTAGTTTTCGGCGTGTTAGCGGCGCAAAAGGTGGCCATTGTGCATGCGATTGTGCGCACTGTGGCTTGCGTGGCTGCCTTTATGTTGTGGCCTGAGTTGAGTTTTCAGCTTCAACCTTTGATTGTGGTGGTGTGTTATGGTTTTTCGATTCCACTCATGGAACGTCGTTGGAAGATTCAGCAAAATCTTTGTGTTGCAAGTTAGTAGGGCGTTTCAGTTTCCACTGATGTGTAGAAGAGCAATACGGCCTTCGGCCGAGGTCGGTTAAAGTCGCGGGGCTTTAACCCATACCTTATGTAGAAGTTTAGTGATTGCGGCCTAACGGCCGAGTTGAATCAAAGTCGTGGGGCTTCACCCCACTCCGGATAATAATGCTGGTTTGTTTAGCGTTTGAATTGGCAAGGTTATCGCTGTGGGTATGTGAATGATTGCGGCCTTTCGGCCGAGGTGAATCAAAGTCGTGGGGCTTCACCCCACACCCGACCAAGAAGGGATCAACAGCAATTCCCTCTTAGATCTCCCTTGCCGCCCCTAGCGAAGTTATATGCATTGGTTAGTGGCTTCGAGCTTATTCAAAAATCGCTAACGCTTCCGATGGGGCGTCCCTTCCCCCCGAAAGCTACGCAGACTTCCTGTCTGCGTCACGCGATTTTCTTCAACGCCCTTCAGCAACTTCGCAGGGGAAGGTGAACTTCTGTTGCCTTGGTGTTAGCTGTTAGTCCTAAAGATTTGTACCTGTCCCATCTTTCTATTCTCATCCACCTTCTTAATTTACCGCGCCAAAATATTTTTCGGTAAATAGGGCCTCGATTTTTCTGGATGAAAAATGTTGATAGCACACTGGGGGAATGCTAACTTATTGGCATTATTGAATTATTTATTCGTATCATACCAATATCTAACTCTATACGGTTAGGATTTTATTAGAAGTGCGGGTATTACACTGTTAGCTTTACCTCTAGTGAGATAGTCAGATGAGATGGAAAGAAATAATAATTGGCGCAATTTTAACTCTTATAATTACAATCATAGGCGGTATTACAGTCTGGAAATTCACGAAAGAACCTCACAAGCCAGATCCAAAAGCAGTCGTAATTATTGAGGCGGACTCGCCATCGCAGTTCAAGTCTGATTCTAAGATTTTGATATTTAATACGTTCCGAGTCGGCAACCTTGGCGATAAAATCGCTGAAGACGTTATCTTGTCAATTGAGTTCCCAGAAGATACAAAAATCACTGACTTCTCTATTTCCAGCTCGTCGGGTGCAGCAGCCAGAAAAAATCTGAAAGAGATTGAAGGGAAAGTACACGAGAAAATAATTTCTATTAATTCTTTGCTCCCTGAAGAAACAGTAACTGTCTCAATACTCACAAGTGAGTACATGGAAAAGGAATTACATGTTTCAGGAAGATATAGTGAAGGCCTAGTTCAAAAGGGATTCCTTTCAAAGCGAGTGAGCTTGGATGACCTTCTGGAAAAAGGTCCACAGGCAGAAAAGGCAGCGCTTGCGGCACTACTGATGGGCGTCCTTTTGGCTTTTATGATTAATCGACTTAAAAATGACTTGGGAGGCTCCAGAAGTGTCAATAACTCAGCTTTTATGCTTCTCCATAATGAGCTAATTGAAGAGGCTGAAACGATCCTAGAAAAAGACATGTATCAACGAGGTTCAACCGCGTACGAAATGGCTAATTTGGGACTGTGTAAAGCGTTAACGGGAGATAAAGATGCTTCCGAAAAATATTTTTCCGCGGCCGAGCTTTACTCTACATCAAAACAAATTAAGGCACTTGTTGCGTTTAATCGAGCTATTGTAAGTTTTGAATCTGATAAATTTGATGATGCTAGACATTATTTCGAAAGTGCAGCTACCCTTGCAAATCGGAGAATTAAACTCTACGTAAAATGCAGCAAGTTTGGTTTCAAGCTTGCTGCACACTTTCCAGAGTTTTCTGAGTTTTTACCATCAAAAGCTAACAAGTTAAAGCACTCGGACGCAGCATAGCTGCGCCAGTGTTTGAAGCGTTATAGGCACATTATGAATCGAGTAGGCCTTTTACTCTCCAGTATATTTTTCATATTTGGGTGCTCAAATGAGCCTCAAGAATTGACGCCTGAAATGCGAGAGCGAGCTACGGCTACCGTGATTAAATATCTAAATGGTCACAACCTTCCGAATGAAAATCTAGAAGTTTCAATTTCTCAAAATAGAGATATTGCTGACTTCTCTTTTATGTATAAAGGCGGTGGCCGATGCATAAACTTTATTGTTAAGTGTTATGGCAGTACTTGCATTGAACTCCAGTCCTATCCGTATGATAGATATGGCGAAAAGTGCCCATAACAAGTATGAAAGATCTGATAGGTACAATTCTTTCAGAATTTACAGCCCATACAGCAGTAACAGGAGTTCACCTTCCCCTGCGAAGTTGCCGCGGGGCGTTGGAATAAAGTGCGTGAGTCCGGTCATGGATGACCGGCTAGCTTTCGCAGGTACAGGGACGTTGCCTTCGGAAGCGATAGCAATTTATCCATAAGACCAAGGCTAGTCTCTAATGCATGTAACTTCGCTAGGGACGCCGAGGGATTTCCAAAAGGGGAACAGGCGTTTTTCCCCTTTTGGTCGGGTGTGGGTTGAAGACCCACGACTTTCTCGGCCGTCAGGCCGCAACAACTAACGTGAAATTCCAGCCACAACTTATACGGCCTTTCGGTCCTATGTTCCGCAAATTGTCGCGTAATGCGACAACAAAAAAGCCACTGTGGTCAGTGGCTTTTATCATAAAAATCAAAATCTAATCGATTCGGCTTAGTCCAGACTTGGTTCTTCACTGTAATCCAAACCGTGGTAGCTTAGGCAAGCGTCCACTTCATTGGCGCTACCGAGGATAACCGCTACGCGTTGGTGAATTTGCGTCGGTTGAATATCCAAAATGGTTTCATAACCCGTCGAGGCTTTACCGCCAGCTTGCTCGACTAATAAGGCCATTGGGTTGGCTTCGTACATTAAACGCAGCTTGTATGGCTTTTTCGGATCTTTATTGTCGGTTGGGTAAGTAAAAATACCGCCGCGAGAAAGTACGCGGTGCACGTCACCCACCATGGCGGCAATCCAGCGCATGTTGAAGGATTTTTCGCGCGGGCCAATTTTGCCTAGCAGTAAATCGGCTATGTAGGTCTGCATTGGCGCTTCCCAAAAACGTTGGTTCGACATGTTAATGGCGAACTCTTGTGTGTCTGGGCTGATGCTCATGGCCGCGTTGGTCAGTAAAAATTCGTTGGTTTCTGGATGCAGGGTAAAGAGTTGCACGCCTTGGCCTGTGGTGAGCGCGAGCATAGTTGATGGGCCGTAGAGCACATAACCAGCGGCTAACTGATTGCGACCCGATTGCAGGAAGCTCGCCTCGGTTAACTCACCCTGTGGTGCGGGTAAAACAGAGAAAATCGTGCCGACCAGCGAGTTGATATCGATATTCGATGAACCATCTAAAGGATCGAAACACACCAGATATTGACCATTGGCGCTGACTTCCACCACATGATCTTCTTCCTCAGAGGCTAAGCCGCGCACTGTGCCGTCGGCTTTTAATGCATCTTTGAGCATATCGTTGGTGATGATATCCAGTTTTTTCTGGGTTTCACCTTGCACGTTTTCCTGTTCGGTCGCGCCTAACACGCCAGCTAAGGCACCGTGGCGCACGGCATGGCTGATGGCTTTGGAGGTGTCGGCTAAGGTCAAAATCAGTTGCGAGAGGGATTCGTTCACTGCCTTTGAGGTTAAGTGCTGGGCAAGAGTCTGCATGTTAGGTCCTTTAGGGGTTCAACATTGAGGTCAATTTCATTATTTGCCGCGAATAATAACTCAGTTAGTCGACAATTTCAGCGATGTTGCTGTGGGTTTTGCGCAATTTAGGTTGTTAGCATTATCTCTTATCGCAAGGCGGTGTTGGTTATCTTGAAAATTGAGCGAACTTAAGGAGTTCGCCAGCTAATTTGTATCTGTATATTGCTTGCGCTTTTTATTTAGGCTTTGCCTTGGCACAATGACGGCAGTTTTTGATCGCCACCTAAAGGCGAGTATGCTTCCAAGGAATAATAATGACTAAAAATGGGTTAGCTTCTTCCCTGCGCTCGGTGACATTGGGCGCCTCATCCCTACTGATAGCGAGTCAACTGGCCATGGTTTCTAGCGCGATATTGACCCCCGCCTATGCGCTTGAAGGCGGCACAACGCCGCTGACTATTGAGCGCATGAATGCTTCGCCTGCCTTGGCGGGCACGAGTCCCCGTGGATTAAAGTTATCCCCAGATGGTCAAAGAGTGACCTATCTTGCGGGACGTAAAGACAACCAGAACTTTTACGATCTCTGGCAGATGGACGTGAAGACGGGCGAATCTAGCCTGTTGCTAAACGCCGATAAACTGGCGAGCAATGAGTTATCCGATGAAGAAAAGGCCCGCCGCGAGCGCCAACGTATTTATGGCGAAGGCATTATGGAATATTTCTGGGCGGACGATAGCAAGGCGCTGTTGATCCCTGCCTCGGGTAATCTGTATTACTTCTCTTTAGCGGATAACATCGTCAGCCAACTGCCGATAGGCGAGGGCTTTGCCACGGATGCGCGCCTATCGCCTAAGGGTAACTTTGTGTCCTTCGTGCGGGACCAAAATCTGTATGTGCTCAATTTAGCGACTAAAAAGCTTGAGGCCATGACCACAGACGGTGGCGGTGCGATTAAAAATGCCATGGCGGAATTTGTCGCCCAGGAAGAAATGGATCGCATGACGGGTTACTGGTGGGCGCCCGATGAGTCGGCCATCGCCTTTACCCGTATCGATGAGTCTGGCGTTGAGTTAGTCACCCGCAATGAAATCT
Organism: Shewanella sp.; assembly: GCF_047975355.1. Lineage (GTDB taxonomy): Bacteria > Pseudomonadota > Gammaproteobacteria > Enterobacterales > Shewanellaceae > Shewanella. The sequence continues at coordinate 31,184 of NZ_JBKEDJ010000098.1, forward strand.
ACGCCGATGGCATTAAGCTTACCGAGCAGCGTTATCCGGCGGCGGGTAAAAACAATGTCGAGATCCAACTGGGTGTTGTGACCCTTAATAATAAAGCCATCAATTGGGTCACCTTAAGCGATGATAAAAATAAGGATATTTACCTGCCTCGCGTCGATTGGTTACCCGACAGCAAGCATTTATCCTTCCAGTGGCAGAGCCGCGATCAACAAAAATTAGACCTGCAACTGGTGGCGCTCGATGCGCTGACCCAGCCGAAAACCTTAGTCAAAGAGCGTAGCGATGCTTGGGTGAATCTTAACAATGACCTGCACTTCTTAAAGCAACAGTCGGCGTTTATATGGGCCTCGGAGCGTGACGGCTTTAATCATCTGTATTTGTTTGACCTAAAAGGTAAGCTGAAGACGCAATTGACCAAGGGTAATTGGGCGGTCGATGAGCTGGAATATATTGATGAAACCGCAGGTTGGGTGTATTTCACTGGCCGCAAAGATACCCCTATCGAAAAGCATCTCTACCGAGTGCCGTTAGCGGGTGGCAAAGTTGAGCGGGTGAGCAGCGAGGCGGGGATGCACAATCCGGTATTTGCCGATAGTCAAAGCGTGTATCTGGATTACTTCAATAGCTTATCTCAGCCACCACAGATCAGTTTGCACGGCGATAAGGGCCAACACTTGGCGTGGGTGGAGCAGAACCAAGTCAAAGCCGGTCATCCTTTGTATGACTATGCTGGCGTTTGGCAATTGCCTGAATTTAAAGAGCTCAAGGCGGAAGACGGCCAAGTCTTGCAAACGCGCCTCTTTAAACCTGTGCCCTTCGATGCGACCAAAAAGTACCCCGTGGTGGTGCGTGTTTATGGCGGCCCCCATGCGCAATTGGTAACCAATAGCTGGAGTGAGCAGGATTACTTTACCCAATACTTGGTTCAGCAAGGTTATGTGGTATTTCAACTGGATAACCGTGGCAGTGCCCACAGAGGCACTCAGTTCGAACAGGTGATTTACCGTCATTTGGGTGAAGCGGAAGTGAACGACCAAAAGGTTGGCGTCGATTATCTGCGCAGCTTGCCCTTTGTCGATAGCAAGAACGTGGCGATTTATGGCCACAGCTACGGCGGTTATATGGCCTTGATGAGCCTGTTTAAGGCGCCGGATTACTTTAAGGCGGCGATTTCGGGCGCGCCCGTCACCGATTGGCGTTTGTATGACACCCACTACACCGAGCGTTATCTTGCCCATCCCGCGAATAATGAGCAGGGTTATGAAGCCAGTAGCGTGTTCCCCTATGTGAAAAACTATCAGTCGGGGCTGTTGATGTACCACGGCATGGCCGACGATAACGTGTTGTTTGAAAACAGCACTCGCGTGTATAAGGCGTTGCAGGACGAAGGTAAACTGTTCCAGATGATTGATTATCCTGGCTCTAAGCATTCGATGCGCGGTGAAAAAGTGCGTAATCACTTATATCGCTCGCTGGCGGATTTCCTCGATAGACAGCTTAAAAGCGGAAAATAACTCACAGCAGAGCGCTGTTTAGACAAGCTATGGCAGTTATCTAAGAGTGAGGCTAACACCTCACTCTTTTTTACACTAGGTATTTGGCTACCACCTTAGCTAACACCTAAGTTAACGCTGCGGATAGCACTTGGCCGTGATTAAGTGCTCCATTCCAATCGATGCGCTTAATGTCTGCGATGGCTATTCAAGTTTGGCGATTCAAGCTTAGGTTGATTGGTTGGGATAAAGCGGGGCAGAGGATTTGCTATTTTGCAGGGATAAAAAACCAGATCCGAGGATCTGGTTTTTTATTATTCAAACGGACTGCGAAGATTAGTCTTCTAAGTTACCGCAGAAACGGTAGCCTTCACCGTGGATAGTCGCGATGATTTCTGGCGTATCTGGCAAGCTTTCGAAGTGCTTACGGATGCGACGGATAGTCACGTCAACCGTACGGTCGTGTGGCTTTAACTCACGGCCAGTCATCTTCATCAGCAGATCGGCACGAGTTAAGATTTTGCCTGGGTTTTCAACAAAGTGCAGCATAGCGCGGAATTCGCTACGTGGCAGTTTGTAAGATTCACCCAGTGGGCTAACCAGAGAACGGCTATTGATCTCTAGGCTCCAATCGTTGAAACGGTAGTATTCGACAGAGCTCTTTTCTTCGACTTCGTTACCAGCGCTATTCACACGAGTCAGAAGGTTGCGAGCACGAATCGTCAATTCACGTGGGTTGAACGGCTTGGTAATATAATCGTCCGCGCCAATTTCAAGTCCAAGGATTTTGTCGACTTCGTTGTCACGGCCTGTCAGGAAGATCAGACCGATGTTGTTGATTTCACGTAATTCACGTGCCAACAACAGACCGTTTTTACCTGGTAGGTTAATGTCCATAACCACGAGGTTAATTTTGTTTTCCTGCATAGCCTTATGCATTTCTGCGCCATCATTGGCCTCAGTTACCACATACCCTTCTGCCTCGAAAATACTTCTCAGCGTGTTACGGGTAACGGCTTCATCTTCAACGATCAGAATGTGCGGATTTTGCATATTAATTACCTAAATTTTAACCAATTTTATTCTAACCATAAGGACCGCTTACATCGGGTACTTATATTCATAAAATGTTGATACTTCCTCTAACTACTCTGTGCTTCAAAGGAAAGATCTTTACGGCGACACGTCAGGATGTATATAAAGTGCACGTTTAAAGTGTAATACGATAAAACGTAACCAGTATCAACTTCGATAAGCAATAGTTATAAATAGTTCCTTAACTATTGTTTTTTTTAAAATGTTTAAATGATAAATCAAATGTAGAACACATTTTAAAAGATGTCTGGCTAGCATAGGGTGATTTCACAGAGGAATCTAACAAACCCTTGTCAAGATTAAGCAAACTTAATGTTATCTGCTCAACTAGCCAATGGTGACATTGTACTCGTTTTAGGCATTTGTTAACAAATGAAATGTTAACAAATTTCTGGAGGAGGCGCTGATTTACCATGATATTTACTTTAGTTATTGATTAGTATAACTAATGTATTTTTAATTCTTGTGACCTAGTTCACGCCTCTTTGGATTTTGAAGGCGCTCTGCTACACTAGCTCGGGTTCATTTTTCGACTAGACAACCAATGGACAACATGACTCAAGATTTGTGGCAGCATTACCAGAAGCCTTTGTTTTTGCTTACTCAAGCATTATCCTGTGATTTTTCCTTTGCTGTAATTACCGCCCATAATCCCGCTTCAACTATCCTCAGTCCCAGCCAAAACCGTTTACTCGACCGCCAACTTCTCCGTGATATTGAATTACTCGGCAGCCCCTACCGTGCAATGATTGGTGCATCGCCGGATTTATCCCATATGGAGAAGAGTTGGGCCGTGTTCGTCGATAGAAGCATGGCTCTGCAGTTGGGTAAAAAGTTTAACCAATACGCCATCTACATGGTGGAAAAGGGCGAGGTGAGTTTAGTGCCTTGCACCTTAACCGGGCATGATGAAGTGTGCTTAGGCCAGTTTAAGGACTATGTTCGTTTGGTTTACGAGCTGCCCGACTTAGCGAACTAACCACAGCAAGTTTATTACCGCTTTCTGACTCAGCTTTGTCTGTCAACGGCAAGGCTAGGTTAGCCTCTGTTTAAATCCTTGTTTACTCTAAATCTAACCCCTGAGCTTATTGGCTTGCTGCCTATAAATTCCTATTGTTTTTAAAAGCGTTTATTGAATTTGTTTATACGATGTGAAATTAGGATTGACTTCATTAGGGGTTTATTGCTACTTTTTTCGTCCCTTTCCGGCGGAAAGGAACAGAAGAGGAGCGTTAACTAGGTAGTCAGTCAGAGGAGCACAAACTCCAGCGATGATTGATGAGGGAGATTAACGCCGAGGCATAGATATGGTTGCTGCATGTTTATGTCGGTCGTTCAGGCTGAATCCTGACGATTGTCACCTGTAATTGGTGGAGAGCTTCTGGTGACGATTGCTGTTTCCCTTCTTTTGGGGTGCGTTATCATTGAGCACCAGGCTCTTCGAACGAAGTTGGTTCGGAGCGTAATCATGTTAGTTAATCAAAATCTTATCCTAGTTTGTGCCGTGTCTTCTGCTTCTGCGGAGGTGCGCTAATGTCTCTTGTTGTCGCAAAATTTGGTGGTACCTCAGTCGCCGATTACAGTGCAATGAACCGCTGCGCGGATATCGTACTGGGCAATTCTGATTGCCGTTTAGTGGTGGTTAGCGCCTCCAGTGGCGTGACTAACCTCTTGGTTGAACTTACCCAAGAGTCGATGAATGACGATGGTCGTTTACAGCGCTTAAAGCAAATCGCGCAAATTCAATACGCTATCTTAGATAAACTGGGTCGCCCCAACGACGTAGCCGCGGCATTGGATAAGCTGCTAAGCCGTATGGCGGTATTGAGCGAAGCGCTGGCCTCCCAGCGCAGCAAGGCCACCATGGATGAGTTATTGTCCCTTGGCGAGCAGTGTTCATCGGCATTATTTGCGGCGGTATTGCGGGAAAAAGGCGCCAACTCGAGTGCCTTCGATGTGCGCCGAGTGCTGCGCACCGACAGCCATTTTGGCCGCGCCGAGCCACAGGTTGAGCAAATTGCCATTCTCTCTCGTGAGCATTTACTGCCGCTGTTATCTGAACAAGTGATTGTTACTCAAGGCTTTATTGGTTCTGATGAAGCCGGACAAACCACCACGCTTGGCCGTGGCGGTAGCGACTATTCTGCGGCATTGTTAGCCGAAGCCTTAAAAGCCTCTGCGGTTGAGATTTGGACCGATGTGGCTGGGATTTACACGACCGATCCTCGCCTTGCGCCAAACGCCCATCCTATTGCCGAAATCAGTTTTAACGAAGCCGCCGAAATGGCGACTTTTGGTGCCAAAGTGCTGCACCCTGCGACGATCCTGCCTGCGGTGCGCCAACAAATTCAAGTGTTTGTCGGCTCGAGTAAGGAGCCTGAAAAGGGCGGCACTTGGATCCGTCATCAGGTTGAAGATGCGCCCGTGTTTCGCGCAGTTGCGCTGCGCCGCGACCAGACGCTACTCAATTTACACAGCCTGCAAATGTTGCATGCACAGGGCTTCTTGGCTGAAACCTTTGCCACATTGGCAAGACATAAGATCAGCGTCGATTTGATCACCACCTCAGAAGTAAACGTATCTCTGACCCTAGATAAAACCGGCTCAGATTCGAGCGGCCAAGGGCTGTTGAGTGTGGCGCTGCTTCAGGAATTATCACAACATTGCCGCGTGCGTGTTGAAGATGGTTTAGCACTGGTGGCTATTATCGGTAACCGCATTGCCACCACTGCGGGCATTTGCCGCCGGGTGTTTGAAGTGCTAGAGCCCCACAATGTGCGCATGATATGCCAAGGCGCCAGCCCGCACAACTTGTGCGTATTAGTGGCCGAATCCGAAGCCGCGCAAGTGGTCAAGGCCCTGCACGAAAACCTGTTCGAAGGCGCGTAATATGCAACCGACTGCGTCGTCTTTAACCATTGGGGAGCTTGCCGCAGGGCAAGCACTCACTCTGCCGATTTACCACTTTAAGTCAAGTGGTCGTGTCTCGGGCCCTAAAGTGTATATTCAGGCCAATGTCCACGGCGCCGAGGTGCAGGGGAATGCGGTGATTTTTCAATTGATGAAGCAGCTTGAGCGCTGCGACATCTTAGGGGAAATCACTTTAGTACCCTTGGCGAATCCGCTGGGGATCAATCAAAAGAGTGGCGAGTTTACGTTGGGGCGTTTTGACCCTATCACAGGGGTAAACTGGAACCGCGAGTACTTAAATCACTCGATTGATTTACCCGCTTGGTACAGCGAACATGCCGAGCTTAGCGATAGCGCGCTTATTCAAGCTTATCGCAGCACTTTAGTCGAGGCGTGTCAGCAGCGTTTGCGTAACGAGTGGGGCGTGACCACGGGTCACACATTAGCGGTTAACCTACAGGCCATGGCCCATGAAGCGGATATCGTCTTGGATCTGCATACCGGGCCTAAATCCTGTAAACACTTGTATTGCCCTGAATATGACCTTGCAGCGGCGCAGTATTTCTCGATTCCTTACACCTTAGTGATCCCCAATAGTTTTGGCGGGGCTATGGATGAAGCGGCATTTTGCCCTTGGTGGCAATTGAGTGAAGTCGCTAAAGCTAAGGGGCGAGAACTTGAGATTGCCGTTTCAGCCTTTACCTTGGAACTTGCGAGCCAAGAACGCATTTGCCTTGAGGACGCCTTAGTTGATGCCAAGGGGATTTTGGCCTATTTGAGTCATCGCGGGGTGATCGCCGAGCGAGTCGCGCCCGCAAAGATGCCGCGTTTTGGCTGTTATCTTAAGGATTACAAAAAGTACCATGCGCCCATGGCGGGATTAGTGGAATATGTGGCGCCCGTGGGAGAGCCGCTGGCGGCGGGTGAGACCTTAGTCAATCTGCTGCGCCTTGACTTATATGGCAGTGAGCAGGAGCTGACGGCGCTAAGCTTGCCGCAGGATTGTGTGCCCATACTCCATTTTGCCTCGGCGTCAGTGCATCAAGGCACCGAGCTGTATAAAGTCATGACGAATCTGTTTGAGTTGCCGCAGTAACGGTAATGCGTAAAACAAAACGCCAATCTTGAGATTGGCGTTTTTTATCTAATTTTACAGCCACTTAAAGCGATAGAATAGTGCCATTTGCAGGGCGACCAGCGAGATAAGAATGCCGCAGAAGGTCGCAAAGGCCCAGGTGTTATCCGCACCGGGAATGCCACCAATATTCACCCCAAGCAAGCCGGTTAAAAAGCCCAGCGGCAAGAAGATTGCTGAGACTAAGGATAAGAAATACAAGCGCTTGTTTAGCTGCTCCGATTGTTGGCTGAGTAATTCTTCCTGAGTCACATTGGCTCTGTCACGCAGGGCGTCTAAGTCTTCGATAGTACGAATAAGCTTATCCGTGGTTTCGCGCATCTTGAGTCTTTCGGGCTCGTTAAACAGCACAAATTGTTCTGCGAGCATCTTGAGATAGGCTTCTTTCTGCGGGCCTAAGTAGCGGCGCAGTGCCACGGTTTGCCTGCGTAGCTCGGCGATATCAGTGCGTAAATCTTTCACATTGCCAGAGACCACTTGTTCTTCTAACTCAGATAGTTGCTCTTCGAGTGTGTCGATAAAATCCACTTTACGGGTGGTGAGTCTTTCACAAACGGCGACGATAAAGTCCCCCGTGGTGGTGGGGCCTGCGCCTTCCATGATGAGTTCGGCGACATCTTTGACTGAGAGCAGCTCGCGATCGCAGGTAGAGATAATCCGCTGTTTATCGGCATAA
>NZ_JBKEDJ010000020.1:0-138031 GCF_047975355.1 Shewanella sp.
CTTTTATCGCAATCAGTAGGGGAAAGAGAACCGTTAGCTCAGGTTCGCCCCCTCTCGGCTGAAACGGAGAGACAATGCAACATACCACTAGTGTTTGGCCTATGTACGTTTCACTCAAAAAAGTAGAGAAACAAATGGGTCGTTGGACCTCGGTACAATGGGAAATCGATCATCTACTGCCCGCAACCCACGAAGCTCCCGAAGGCGCAACCTTAGTCCTGCTCGAACTACATAAAGATGAGCGCGCCAGTTACCGCATCAACCTCGATATGGACAATGCCATGCTGTACTTAGTCTGCGATGAAAAGGCAGACGGTACTTGGGTACCCGCGTTACTCTCGGCAGATCAAAATGTTGCAGCAGGTTGCCTTGAGGGCAATACCCCAGTTATCAATATGCTGATGCCAGAGGCAATCGCCTGCTGGATTGAAGCATTTATCACCCAATACGGTGAAGTTGAAATCGCCGCCTATCGTCGAAAACACGTCGATCACCGTAAAAATCAAGGCCCTAGCCGCGATCCATTACGGAGGGACTAATGACTGACTCAACCCCAAAGGCAAATGGCTTCTTTAGCCGTTGGAGCCAACGCCGTGAGCAAGTCGCCGCCGAAGAAGCCGCACTAGCAGCCCAAACGACGGCCGAGAAACCTGCCGAAGTTAACCTTGACACTCCAGTGGAGTCAGCAGCGCCTACGCCTGAGCTACAGGACTCTGTCACACAAGCCGATGAGGATCCTAACCGCATCCTCACCGCGGAGGAGCTGCCCAATCCTGAAGAAATTGAGATTGGCGGCAGCTTTGCTAAGTTTATGGGGGCCAATGTTGACCCTGCTGCCAAAACGGCAGCGCTACGTGCATTGTGGAAACAGCCCCATTTCAATGAGATAGATGGCCTTTTGGAATACGCGCTCGACTACAGTAATCAACCTAAGCTTACGCCAGAGGTGTCCGCCGAGTTAGCCCAAAAAGTATTCCGTTTTATCACCAAAGAGAGTGAAGAGTCAGACGAAGATTTGGCCTCAATCCCAAGCGAAGCGGTGGTGAATACAGAAAATGCAATGGAATCAAAAAACAGTGATGTCGAAACCGAATTAGCAAACACGCAGATAGCGGACAATTTGGATGGGGAGACTGATGACCTACCCCAAAATGCACCAGAGCCTGCCGCTCAGATGCAAAAGCCAGTTGTTTAATGTCAGTTTAGCTAATTTTTATGTCCATAACTTTGGTATGTGAATTGCTGTACTAAGGGATAAAAACTTAGATAAAAGCAGAAAAGGCAAGGACTTAGTCTCAAATTACCGCCTAAATCTGCAGCAAACAGCTATAAAAGAGCAGCCAAAGTACTGTTCAGGAACGCAATGTGAGCACTCATTTGATGACCAATCAAACCCAGCTTGCGCTAAAACAAGCGCGGCAAAATGTGTTAGCCCAAACGCAGATTTTACAGAATCTGATCCCACCAACAGTGAGCTATACCACTGAAGGCACTGTGCTAATTATTGGCCCAGAAGATATCGCACGCCTCGCAGCGGACAAATTGTCCACTATGGCGAGCCGCGTGATTTTGGCTAACGAAGCGATTACTAGCCAAGATGAAGCGCACCTTGAGCGGGTGATGGCTGCGGCGACTGATGTCGAAAGCTACTACAATAAACTCATTGGCATTAAAGGATTTTTAGGTCAATTCCAAGTCAGTGTTGAGCATCAAGATGGCGCGGCAGAATTAAGTGTTGTAGCCATTCGTAAACCCCATTTCGATTTGGTACTCGATTTAAGCAGCACGCCTTGCTTGAATTTAGAGATGCTGCCGCCGGGTTATTTTTATGTTGGTCAAGACGAAGCCAAACTTGCCGATGCGCTGGAGCAACTCCCAGAGCTTGTAGGTCAGTTTGATAAACCCCGTTACGTCAAGATCAATGCCGACCTGTGCGCCCATGACCGTAATGGCATCAACGGCTGTAACCGTTGCCTCAACTTCTGCCCAGCCGATGCGATTAGCAGTGTCGCGAAAAAAATTGAGGTCGATCCTTACCTGTGCCACGGCGCAGGCAGTTGCTCAAGCGCTTGCCCAACGGGTGCTATTGGTTATGACTTACCCACACCACAGGCACTACATTCTTACCTGAATAAGATTATCAACCGTTACCGTGAGCAAGCCCAAACCGCGCCCGTGATCCTGTTCCATGACAATGCGGTTGGCGCCAGCTTGATAAGTGACGACTTAGCCGGGGATCTACTCCCTGTCGCCCTTGAAGAAATCACCGTTGCCAGTATTGACCACTGGTTAGCAGCATTGGCTTGGGGTGCACGCCAAGTGTTAATCCTCAATACTGAGGCGACCGCTCCGACGCTGACGCAAATGCTGAAAGGTGAACTGGCTTTAGCCAACAGCATTTTAGATGAAATGGGCCAACCGCAGCGTCTGAGTCTTATCGACCCAAGCATGCTAGCGAATTTGGAGCCTATGCTCGACATCAGCCTCGATTGGCCAGTGATTGTACCCGGAGCCTTTGCATCAACCACAAAACGCACCACTCTGTTTGATGCGATTGACCATCTGAACAGCCAGGCGGGTGAAATCGACACTTGTTTAAACATCAACAACGTTCCCTATGGCAACGTCAGCGTCAATGTTGAGAAATGTACACTCTGTATGTCCTGCGTGGCGATTTGTCCCACTATGGCATTGCAAGATGGTGGCGACAAACCTGCACTACACTTTATTGAGCAAAATTGTGTGCAATGTGGCTTGTGTGAGGCGGCTTGTCCTGAAAAAGTCATCAGCCTAACGCCACAAATTAACTTTGATAAAGCTGCCCGTCAGCAACTACAAACCCTGAAAGAAGAAGCCCCATTCGAATGTATTCGCTGTGGTTCTCCTTTTGCGACCCAATCTATGGTGCATCGGATGCTGGATATGGTCGGCGCGCACAGCGCATTCTCAGCCAATATTGAACGCCTGAAAATGTGTGGTGATTGCCGGGTAAAAGACATGTTTGAAGACATTCTTCAAGATCCTGAAAAGCAACTGCGATAAGAGATCCGCTATGACCGAATCAGTAAGACAAGTATCAGAAAACGATCAGTTGAGATCCGATATCTATCAACTGTTGGCCGCCCTGTTGCGTCGTCATCCTAGCCCTGAGCTGCTGCAATTTTTGGCCAATCTTGAAATCGATGCAAATGAAGACAATGAGATGACCAAAGCCTGGTTATCCCTGCAATTGGCAGCACAGCAGTTCACCAGTGAACAATTAGAAGACGAGTATTTTGCCCTGTTCCTCGGGGTAGGCTGTGGCGAGATTTTGCCCTATGGCAGCTGGTTTATGACTGGCTCACTCATGGATAAGCCATTAGCACTGCTACGCCAAGACTTAATGCAGTTAGGTTTTGAGCGCGAAGAAAACGTTAAAGAACCTGAAGATCATGTAGCAGCCCTCTGTGAAGTGATGGGCACGCTGATCCTCGAAGCCCCAGGCTACCGCCAGTTGGCGTTCTATCAGCGCCACATCGGCAGCTGGATTGAGCGCTTCTGCGACGCCGTCGGTAAAGCCCCGAGCGCCGCCTTTTACGCCACGGTAGCCCATCTCGCTAAGGCGTTTTTCGAGATGGAAGCCGCTGCGTTTGAACAACTGAGTTTAGATATACCGGTTAATTGCCCTGGCAGTGCCGAGTTACAACCCGCGGCTAGCGATTTAGAAAAACAAGTGGAATTAATGAACTAAGCTTAACAGGGTTAGCGATGCACCTACCTGTGCCTATCGCGTTTGAGTTTGATAGGCAAAGGTGGACTTAAAGTTCACCTTTGCCACAAAAGGAAGCCAAGGCTTCCACAGTAACCGAGGTGGTCGTGGTATGTATCACCTCATCCAGTAACACAAGGAGACACTATGAAGAAGCAAGCTTCCGACATGGGCCGCCGTCAATTGCTCAAAGCATTGGCACTCGGCAGTGCGGCTGGCGCGGTAGCGACTGTCAGTAGCCAAGCTCTGGCTGCCACCCCAACAGTTGCCCCAAGCGAACCTAAGAGTGACAACTATCGCGAAACCGACCATATCCGTAACTACTATGCGTCGTTAAACAACTAACCAGAGGAGTGTGTGTGATGCGATTAACCCGCAAAACAGACCAAGTCGCCGAGCCTAAAGTGCCCGCCCTCGGTCTCAACCGTCGCCAATTCTTAAAATCTGCAGGTCTTGCCACTGGTGGTATTGCTGCCGCTTCAATGCTTGGAACAGGCATGATGCGTAAAGCACAGGCGCAGGAACATATCCCCCATAATGCACCGACTGAAGTCAAACGTACCATTTGCTCTCACTGCGCAGTGGGTTGTGGTATCTATGCTGAAGTGCAAAACGGTGTGTGGACAGGTCAAGAACCCGCGTTCGACCATCCCTTCAACCAAGGCGGCCACTGCGCTAAAGGTGCCGCACTGCGCGAACACGGCCACGGTGAAAAACGCCTCAAATACCCAATGAAGTTAGAAGGCGGTAAGTGGAAGAAGATCTCTTGGGAACAAGCGATCAACGAAGTAGGCGATAAGATGACTGCAATTCGTCAAGAATCGGGTCCAGACTCTATCTACTTTATGGGTAGCGCTAAGTTTTCTAACGAACAAGCTTATTTATATCGCAAACTCGCGGCACTGTGGGGCACAAACAACGTCGACCACTCAGCCCGTATTTGCCACTCTACCACGGTAGCCGGTGTTGCTAACACTTGGGGCTACGGTGCGCAAACTAACTCGATTAACGATATTCGCAACTCTAAGTGCGTCATGTTTGTGGGTTCAAACCCAAGTGAAGCACACCCTGTCGCCATGCAACACATTTTGGTGGCTAAAGAGCGTGGCGCTAAAGTTATCGTAGTTGACCCTCGTTTCACCCGTACTGCTGCTAAGTCTGATGAGTACGTGCATATCCGCCCAGGTACCGATATTCCGTTCATCTATGGTCTGTTATGGCACATTTTTGAAAACGGCTGGGAAGACAAAGAGTTTATCACGCAACGCGTATACGGCATGGAACGTATCCGTGAAGAGGTTAAGAAATTTACCCCAGAGGAAGTAGAAAACATTGTTGGTGTCTCTAAGGCACAAATGTACCGCGTTGCGAAAATGCTCGCTGAGACCAAACCTGGCACTATCGTATGGTGTATGGGGGGTACTCAGCACCACGTAGGTAACTCTAATACCCGTTCATACTGTATTTTACAGTTAGCACTGGGCAACATGGGCGTATCAGGCGGTGGTACTAACATTTTCCGTGGTCACGATAACGTGCAAGGTGCAACGGACTTCGGTCTGTTATTCGACAACTTACCCGGCTACTACGGTTTAACCTCTGGCGCTTGGGCTCACTGGTCTAACGTTTGGGACTTAGATCCAAAATGGGTTGCAGGCCGTTTTGACCAAGGCGAATACTTAGGTCAAACACCACAAACCTCGACCGGTATTCCTTGTTCGCGTTGGCACGATGGTGTACTGGAAGATAAAACCAAGATCGCGCAGAAGGATAACATCCGTCTAGCTTTCTTCTGGGGTCAATCTGTCAACACTGAAACCCGTGGTCGCGAAGTGCGTGAAGCACTGAACAAGCTAGACACTGTTGTCGTTGTGGATCCAATCCCAACCATGGCTGGTGTTATGCATACCCGTACCGATGGTGTTTACTTACTGCCAGCGTCAACCCAATTCGAAACCTACGGTTCAGTATCGGCGACCAACCGCTCTGTACAATGGCGTTCAAAAGTGATCGAGCCCCTGTTTGAATCACTACCAGACCACGTGATCATGTACAAACTGGCGAAAAAGCTAGGTATCGAAAAAGAATTCTGTAAGCACATTCAAGTAAATGGCGAAGAGCCATTAATTGAAGATGTGACCCGCGAATTCAACAAAGGTATGTGGACCGTAGGTTACACAGGCCAAAGCCCAGAACGTTTAAAAATGCACCAAGAAAACTGGGGCACGTTCGATGTTAACAGCCTACAGGCGCCAGGCGGCCCTGCTAAGGGCGAAACCTACGGTTTACCTTGGCCATGTTGGGGCACGCCAGAAATGAAACACCCTGGCACTCAGATCCTTTACGATCAATCTAAAGAAGTGAAAGACGGTGGCGGTACCTTCCGTGCCCGTTATGGTGTTGAACACAACGGTGTAAACATTCTGGCTGAAGGCACTTATTCAAAAGGCTCTGAAATCCAAGACGGTTATCCTGAATTTACTGCCGATATGCTCAAGCAACTCGGTTGGTGGGATGATTTAACCGAAGATGAGAAAAAACACGCCGAAGGCAAAAACTGGAAAACTGACATTTCTGGCGGTATCCAACGTGTTGCCATCAAACACGGTTGTATCCCTTATGGTAACGCGAAGGCTCGTTGTATCGTTTGGACCTTCCCAGACGATATCCCGCTGCACCGCGAACCACTCTACACTCCTCGCCGTGACTTAGTCGCTAAGTACCCAACCTACGAAGACCGTATGGTTGCCCGTCTACCGACCCTGTATAAGTCAATTCAGGACAAGGACTTCGCCAAAGATTTCCCACTGGCACTGACCTCTGGTCGTTTAGTGGAATTCGAAGGTGGTGGTGAAGAATCTCGCTCTAACCCATGGCTTGCCGAGCTACAACAAGAAATGTTCATCGAAATCAGCCCTGCAGATGCTGCAGACCGTGGTATTCGTGACGGTGACAATGTCTTTGTTCATAGCCCTGAAGGCGCCAAGATCACGGTTAAGGCAATGGTAACCCCACGGGTTATTGCGGGTGAGTGTTTTATGCCATACCACTTCGCAGGTATCTTCGAAGGTGAAAGCCTCGTGAAGAATTACCCAGAAGGTACAGTACCTTATGTACAAGGTGAATCGGCAAACACTGTTCTAACCTATGGCTATGACGTTGTGACTCAGATGCAAGAAACTAAGTCCAGCCTTTGCCAAATTAGCAAAGCCTAACCTACTTGATGAGGAGATAAGCCATTATGGCAGTCATGAAATTTCTATGTGACACCAAACGCTGCATCGAGTGTAACGGCTGCGTCACAGCATGTAAAAACGAAAACGACTCCGCGCTTGAGTGGGGTATTCAACGTCGCCGCGTGGTGACGATTAACGATGGTCAACCAGGTGAAGCATCGATTTCAGTAGCATGTATGCACTGTACCGACGCACCTTGCATGGCCGTATGTCCGGCAGATTGTTTCTACCGTACCGACGATGGCATTGTTCTACACAACAAAGATACCTGTATCGGTTGTGGCTACTGCTTCTATGCCTGTCCGTTTGGTGCGCCACAATTTCCGAAGAAAACCGCCTTCGGTAGCCGCGGTAAAATGGACAAGTGTACCTTCTGTGCCGGTGGCCCAGAAGAAACCTTCTCCGAAGCCGAGCACAAGAAATACGGTGCCAACCGTATTGCTGAAGGCAAGCTACCTATGTGTGCTGAGCTTTGTTCAACCAAAGCGCTGCTTGCGGGTGATGCGGAAGTGGTATCAAACATCTACCGTGAACGTATGGCTTCTCGAGGCAATCCTAACGTGATTTGGGGCTACAACCCAAAGACCGGTGAGATTAACTAAGCAGAGTGAAGGTTAGGGAGTCATCCCTAACCTCTGGCAAGGAGTGAAAATGTTAAACAAACAGTTAAACAAATCACTGCGCAGTCTGTTTGCTCTGATGGTACTCGTGATGGGATTGGGCCTAGGTTCAGTAATGAGCGCAAGTCCAGTACAGGCAAGTGATCAGCAGTCGAG
Source organism: Shewanella sp. (assembly GCF_047975355.1). Taxonomy (GTDB): domain Bacteria; phylum Pseudomonadota; class Gammaproteobacteria; order Enterobacterales; family Shewanellaceae; genus Shewanella. Next base: position 7,761 of record NZ_JBKEDJ010000020.1, read on the forward strand.
TCAACAACAGGCGAAAGCGCAAACCAGCGAAGCCGATCTGTGGCGCGCGGTAAAAGCAGGCGATGCCGGCTATACCACAGCCAAAGGGGTCGAAACTGGGGTGTTGATTAACGTTGCCGGTAACCAAGGTAAAGAACTGAGAAACGAATACCTCACCCCAGTCATGGCCTTGGCTGTAACGGGTGTGTTTGGTGCTTTCTTACTATTTTATCTGGTGAATGGTCCTTCAAGACTCAGTCACGGCTTTTCAGGCAAGATGGTTGCTCGTTGGTCTAAGGCGGATCTGTGGATCCACTGGATCATGGCAATTAGCTGTCTCACACTGATGTTTACCGGCTTAACCATTATGCTCGGTAAGCATGTCGTGCAAGAGCTGCTCGGGCCTGATCTCTGGGCACCGCTGATCTACGGCAGTAAAACCGTGCATGACTGGGCTGGCCCTATTTTTATCGCGGCATGGATTGTCTGCGTGGTGAAATGGATGCCGCTACAAACCTTTAAGATGTACGATCTTAAATGGTTCTTAGTAGTGGGTGGCTATATCAACTTTGGCCCATTCAAAGGTAAACACCCTGACAGTGGTTTCGCCAACGCGGGTGAGAAAATGTGGTTCTGGACACTGACCCTATTCGGGCTGTTTATCAGTGTGTCTGGCATCATGTTGGTTCTACCCGGCTTAGACCTGCCCCGTGAAGCCTCTATGGGCGCGCTGCTGATCCACTCGATCAGTGCCGTTATCCTGATTGCATTTACTATTGTGCATATCTGGATGGCGACCGTACTCAGTGAAGGCGGTATGGAGTGTATGAAGTCAGGCTATTGTGATGAAAACTGGGCAATCCAGCACCACAATTTATGGTATGACGAAATCAAAGCCAACGGCAGTCTACGTTATAAAGACTAACTAAAGCGTGATGCTTTAATCCGATAAAAACACCTCGCACTGCGGGGTGTTTTTTACCCTAAAACCATCTACAAACCATTAACAAGCATTTCATTTTCATCCGAAAACCAAGCAGTTTTTTGCGATCACACAAGTGCTGAAACCTTGAGCGAGTTAACGCTTTTGCATCACAGCCCCTGCTTGTCAGGTCACAAACTGTTCTAGATCAAATCCTACTCAATCTTTTCCTACTATATTGCCCTCACGCGCGATGATTAACGGCAAGCAAGATGATTTCATTATCTTTTTCACCTCTAATCTTCACTTTTTGATAACAAGCTCTATTCCTCGAAAAGTCGCGCCATCCCAAAAACCATAACCCTCATTCAGGAGTCAGCATGAAGCAACAACCTAGCGATTTATCTCGCCGTTCTTTGCTTAAAGCACTCACCGTTGGCAGCGTAGCCGGCGCCGCAATTGCCGCAACTGGCATCAGTGCAGCCCAAGCCAGCGAGAGCAGCAAGGTAACAACTAAAGAGCCTAAGGGTTACCACGAAACTGCGCACATTATCAGCTATTACGATAGCCTGCGTAGCTAATCTAGGAGAAGTCAGCGATGAAGTTAACTCGCAAGTCCGATGTCGCCCAAGTGGCCGACAAACCGACGTTAGGCATTAGCCGTCGTCAATTTATGAAGCAAGCAGGTATTACTACCGGTGGTATCGCTGCCGCTTCTCTGTTGGGTACAGGCATGATGCGCCGCGCAGAAGCCAAAGATGTGCCACACGACGCGCCAATCGAAGTTAAACGTACGATTTGTAGTGCCTGTGCTGTGGGTTGTGGTCTTTATGCCGAAGTGCAAAATGGTGTGTGGACGGGTCAAGAACCAGCATTCGATCACCCATTCAACGCCGGCGGTCACTGTGCTAAAGGTGCTGCACTGCGTGAGCATGGCCACGGTGAAAAACGCCTGAAATACCCAATGAAATTGGTTGATGGCAAGTGGAAAAAAATCTCTTGGGAAGATGCGATTAACGAAGTGGGCGACCAAATGCTCAACATTCGTAAAGAATCTGGCCCTGACTCTGTTTACTTCATGGGTAGCGCTAAGTTCTCTAACGAAGGCTGCTATATGTACCGCAAACTGGCGGCCATGTGGGGCACAAACAACGTCGACCACTCAGCTCGTATTTGTCACTCTACCACGGTAGCCGGTGTTGCTAACACTTGGGGTTACGGTGCGCAAACTAACTCTTTCAACGACATTCAGAATGCTAATGCCATCTTCCTGATCGGGGCAAACCCAGCGGAAGCGCATCCTGTATCTATGCAACACATTCTGATCGCTAAAGAGAAAAACAACGCGAAAATCATCGTCGTTGACCCACGTTTCTCTCGCACTGCGGCCCACTCAGATCTACACTGCGCGATTCGTCCAGGTACCGACATTCCTTTTATCTACGGGATGTTATGGCACATTTTCGAAAACGGTTGGGAAGATAAAACCTTTATCCAACAACGCGTATTCGAGATGGAAACCATCCGCGAAGAAGCGAAAAAATTCCCACCTAAAGAAGTGGCGGATATCACTGGCGTAAGTGAAGAAGTCATTTATCAAGCCGCGAAACTGATGGCGGAAAACCGTCCAGGTACTGTGATTTGGTGTATGGGTGGTACTCAGCACCACGTAGGTAATGCTAACACCCGCGCTTACTGTATTCTGCAATTAGCCTTAGGCAACATGGGCGTTTCTGGTGGCGGTACTAACATTTTCCGTGGTCACGATAACGTACAGGGCGCGACTGACTTAGGTCTGTTATTCGACAACCTGCCTGGTTACTACGGTTTAACCTCAGCAGCTTGGACTCACTGGACCCACGTATGGGATCTGGATATGGAGTGGGTGAAGAGTCGCTTCGATCAAAACGCCTACTTAGGCAAAGATCCAATGACCACCCCAGGTATTCCTTGTTCTCGCTGGCACGATGGTGTGTTAGAAGACAAGAGCAAACTGGCTCAGAAAGACAATATCCGTATGGCCTTCTTCTGGGGTCAATCGGTCAACACTGAAACCCGTCAACGCGAAGTGCGTGATGCCTTAGACAAGATGGACACAGTAGTGGTTGTCGACCCATTCCCAACCATGGCGGGTGTGATGCACCGTCGTAAGAATGGCGTGTATCTGTTACCTGCGGCGACTCAGTTTGAAACTCAAGGTTCAGTATCTAACTCAGGCCGTTCTATTCAATGGCGTGAGCAGGTTATCCAACCTCTATTCGAGTCAAAAACCGACATCGAAATCATGTACCGTTTAGCGCAAAAACTCGGTATCGCCGAGCAGTACACTAAACACATTGCCAAAGAAAATGATTTACCTGTGATTGAAGACATCACCCGCGAAATCAATCGTGGTATGTGGACAATCGGTATGACAGGCCAAAGCCCAGAGCGTATCAAGCTGCACACCCAAAACTGGGGCACCTTCAGCAACAAGACACTCGAAGCCGCAGGCGGCCCAGCGAAGGGCGAAACCTACGGTTTACCTTGGCCATGTTGGGGCACACCAGAAGCTAAACACCCTGGTACCCAAATTCTGTATAACCAATCCAAACACGTTAAAGACGGTGGCGGTAACTTCCGCGCTCGTTACGGCGTTGAATACAATGGTAAAAACCTGCTGGCTGAAGGCACATTCTCTAAAGGTGCCGAGATCCAAGACGGTTACCCAGAATTTACCGACAAGCTGCTTAAGCAACTCGGTTGGTGGGATGACCTGACTGCGGAAGAAAAAGCCGAAGCCGAAGGCCGCAACTGGAAGACCGACTTATCAGGCGGTATCGTGCGCGTGGCAATCAAGCACGGTTGTATTCCATTTGGTAACGCTAAAGCCCGTTGTATCGTTTGGACCTTCCCAGACCAAGTACCAGTTCACCGCGAACCGTTATACACAGCACGTCGTGACTTAGTGGCTAAGTACCCAACCTACGACGACATGCAAGTTCATCGTCTGCCAACACTGTACAAGTCAATCCAAGAGAAAGACCTAAGTGGCAAGTACCCACTCGTCCTGACCTCAGGTCGCTTAGTGGAATACGAGGGTGGTGGTGAAGAGTCTCGTTCTAACCCATGGCTGGCTGAGCTTCAACAGGAAATGTACGTTGAAATCAACCCAGGTGACGCAGCCGACCGCGGTATCCGCAACGGTGAGTTTGTGTGGTTAGAGGGCGCCGAAGGTGGCCGCATTAAAGTACAAGCTCTGGTAACGCCACGCGTTAAACCAGGTGTGACCTTTATGCCATACCACTTTGCGGGTGTGATGCACGGTGAAAGCTTAGCGCCTAACTACCCTGAGGGCACTGTGCCTTATGTTATCGGTGAATCCGCTAACACGGCACTAACCTATGGTTATGACCCTGTGACTCAAATGCAGGAAACCAAAGCGTCGCTCTGTCAGATCGTTAAAGCGTAAGTGCAGCTTAAGCTAGGAGAATTGCCACTATGGCTACAATGAAATTTTTGTGTGACACCAAGCGCTGCATCGAATGTAACGGCTGTGTCACCGCATGTAAAAACGAAAACGATTCCGCTCTCGAGTGGGGTATCCAACGTCGCCGCGTAGTGACTATCAATGATGGTCAACCAGGCGAAGCCTCTATCTCTGTCGCCTGTATGCATTGCTCTGACGCGCCTTGTATGGCGGTTTGCCCAGCAAACTGCTTCTACAAAACTGAAGACGGCATCGTGTTACACGACAAAGATGCTTGTATTGGTTGCGGTTACTGCTTGTACGCCTGCCCATTTGGCGCACCACAGTTCCCGAAAAAAGGTGCCTTTGGTAGCCGCGGTAAGATGGATAAATGTACCTTCTGTGCCGGCGGCCCAGAAGAAAACCACTCAGATGCAGAGCGCCAGAAATACGGTTCAAACCGTATTGCCGAAGGCAAACTGCCAATGTGCGCAGAACTGTGTGCCACTAAGGCCCTGTTAGCGGGTGATGCAGAAGTTGTTTCGAACATCTTCCGTGAGCGTGTGGCTTACCGTGGTGCTAAAAACGCGGCTTGGAATTAATTCAGGTCACAGGATCTGTCCACAGACTTAGCTTGGCGCCTGCTGGCAGGCGCCACTAAGTGAGAGAGGATGTATGATGAACAAATGGTTCAAACACATAGGTTTAGCCATAGCACTGCTGTTTAGTGCTGTGTGTCTAGCCAATGGTGGTGATGAACAGGCGCTCCAACCTCAAGCCTCTGATGCCCAAATTTGGGCACAGCTGAAGGACGGCGCCACGGGATACACTACCTCCCAAAGCGAGTTCCACGCGCAGCCGATCAATACCTATGATCTGCGGGTGCTCGAACTGCGTAGCGACTGGTTAGCACCGGCTTTAATGGCGGCGTTATTCGGCATGATCATTATCTTTGTCTTATTTATCAAGGTGAACGGCATCTCCAAGCTACACCATGGTTTTTCGGGCAAGCTAGTGTATCGCTGGTCAAAGTTTGACGTTTCAATCCACTGGTTAGGCGCGATCCCGTGCTTAATGTTGATTTTAACGGGCCTAACTTTATTAGCGGGTCGCTTCTTCTTCCAACCTTGGCTCAGCGAAGGCATCTGGGAAGCCATAGTCTATGGTGCTAAGCAAATCCACGATGTAATGGCTATTCCCTTTATGGTGGGTTGGGCATTGATGACAGTGTTATGGGCGAAGAACCAGCTGCCAAAAATGTACGACGTGAAGTGGTTCCTAGTTGTAGGTGGCTACATCAACTTTGGTCCATTCAAAGGTAAGCACCCTGACGCAGGTTTTGCCAACGCCGGTGAGAAAATGTGGTTCTGGGCCTTTGCCCTGTTCGGATTAGTGATTTCTGCCTCTGGCATGTTGTTACTCTTCCCTAACCTGTTCGAACCTAGCCGCACCTTAAGCTTAATCGCGCTGGTATTGCACTCAGTGAGCGCTATCGTGATCTGCGCCTTCTCTATCGTACACATCTTCATGGCAACCGTGATGTCAGAAGGTGGTATGGAGTGTATGGTGTCTGGTTATTGTGATGAAAACTGGGCAACCCAACATCACAACCTGTGGTACGACGAAATCAAAGCCACCGGCACTTTGAAATATAAAGAGTAAAAGACGCTGAAAACAAAACCTCCACAGTATGCTGTGGAGGTTTTTTTATGGGTAAAAATAGTGCTGTTAAACAGAATGGTTAGAAGCGATACATCACAGAGACGCCAAGATTTCTGGGATCAATGATCGCCGCATAGCCATCGGGATAACTGCGGCCTGCGGGTTCATTCACTGTCATTGCCTGCTCATCAAATAAGTTGTTCACAAAGCCGCTGACTCTCCAGCTATCGGTTTGATAATCTAGGCTTAAGCGGGCAACCACATAGTCGCCTGCAACCCGTGATTCGGTATTATTGATATCCGCATAATACTCACCCACATAGTTGCCTGAAAAACCGAAAGAAAACGCATCGCCCAACCAGTATTTTAATCCTGCATTGGCTGTAATATGCGGCGCCGAGTTCAGCTGATTACCGATGATGTCACCATAGCTAGGATCCGCTTGTTTGATCTCGCTATCGAGTAAGCCAACGCCCGAAATAAACTGCAGATTGTCGGTTAGCATGGCATTAAATTCAGCCTCAATACCATAACTGACCGCTTTATCAATATTGGTAATTTTGCGGGCGCTGTTAGAAGCTTGGTAACCATCAAAGTCGTTATAGAAGAGGTTGGCACTTAAGCTAACATCGCCATCCATAAATGCGCTGCGACTGCTGAGTTCATAGGTATTGACGTACTCTTCGTCGTAGTAGTAATACTCACTTTCGGCTAACGACAGTGCACCACCGCCCGAGTTATAACCACGGCGAACACTGGCCGCCAGGGTTGTGTTGTCATTCAGCGCATATTGCAACACTAGCTTCGGCAGTGTGACGGTATTGGCATCATCGAGTTTTTCCTGCAATTGGCGGCCCTGATAGCGCATATTGAAGTTACGCTGTTGCTCCTCACGCATCACGCGGCCACCGACAGTGATCCAGACTGACTCGGCGAGTCCATAGGTCATTTCACCGTAAATGGAGGTAGACTTAGTGCTGTCATCCCCACTGTAAACAGAGCTGCCAGTACTCCCAAAATCTTGGCTACGTTTAAAATAGGCTAAACCCACAAAGCCGTTGAAATCCTTATCCTTGAGGCCAAAACTGTATTTACCATCAACGGTATAACTCTCATCCTTCATATCCACATATTGCTGCGCCGTGGCGAGGGCTTCATAGGATTCAAAGCCCCAGTCATAATCCATATAAGCGACGATGAGATCGAAGGCGCGGCCTTCACCGAGGTCATAATCGACTTTCACTGAGTGAGTCGTGGATTTAGTCTCTATATAACGTTGGAAAATAGGCTTAAACGCCCAGGGAGCATCGCCGGTAAAATAGTTGCGCCCTGAGTCACCTTTCTCATCATTGTATGAAAAGCTATAGAGCACTTTGAGATCCTCAATCGCACTTGGCTGCCACAGGAATTTACCGCGCCAGCGATTGGTGATCAGTTCATTGAGGTCAAAGGTCGCGAGATTTGTCTCATATTCTAAGCCTTTATTGAAGGTATTCCCCGTTACGTTTTGACCACTCACCCTAAATGCCAACTCATCATCGAGGATCGGACCGGAGAGCATCACCGCACTGTCGATAAAGTTATCTTGATTACGGTAACCGACACGAGCCGCACCTTGCCAATCGAAGGTAGGGTCTTCGGTTTTAATAAACACTGTGCCGCCGATGCTGTTACGACCGTTGATCGTCGATTGTGGGCCACGGTACACCTCAATTTGTTGGATATCCCACAGACCTGTATCGCCAGTGAGATCAGCAACGAAAGGCTCAGCAACACCATCGACTAAGGTGGATACCCGCGCCCGAGCGCCACCAGTAAAAGAGTTAAATCCAGAGGCGGAGCCATTACCTGAAACACCACGAATATCCGGCACCGAACCCGTTAGCACTACCACGTTAGGCACCTCAGATAAGGCACTCGAGGTGGATTGGTATTGACCGCTGTCTAGCGCGTCCTTATCGATCACCGAAATAGAAGAGGTCGTATCCTTAAGGCTACGCTCGATTTTCTCACCATAAACAGTAATTTTTTCAATCGGTTCAGCAGATTCTGCGTCCACAGCCGCGTAAGCTGAGGACATCACTAGACTCGAAACCATTGCGGCAATTGCACTTTTCTTAAACGCCCTACATTCCATAAAAACCTCGACAATAATCATTGATTAAACGGTGTTAGCTTGAAATGCCGACAATCTACATTAAAACAACCTTAATTCAAAATGATAACCAATATCATTTACATTCAATACAAAGCTTTGTGACTGACCGCAAATTCACGGGAGATGGCAGGTAAACGATTGGAGCGAGGGATGAGTACCACTTACGTTGGTAGAGCAGACGAAATGCAATCTCAAAACGTCGACACGCCCTAGATGCATTTATAAACATTTGTGTGTTTTGCGATTTGCCTCACAATCACCTTTTGCGCTGTTAATAGGCTGTAGAGTGACTGCTACACCCTCTTTATTTTCACCATGAAAATCAATCAACTGATAATTTTTTGAATCTTAATTACACAAAAAATAGCAACCAGTACGCTATTCTCAATTAACACGATAAAAACAAACCTTTTTAAAACATTAATCTACAGCAAAATCACCAAAACTATCTCCTTGCGACAGTGTGAATCCAAGCGTTAAAATGGCTGAGATATGTAATTTAATTACAACATTTCTTGATTCATACCCCAGCAGGCCACCATGTTTAACAATGCAAAAACCAGCACATTGACGGCGCTGCCCTCAGTGTTTGCGAGTATTTTATTGATCATTATCGGCATTTCCTCCTATCGGGGCTTTGCTGAACTCAATAACACCAGCAGTCGACTCGTCAACAATACCAAGCTCGCCGAAACCTTCACCAATGTGCGTGAGTCTTTCTTCGAGTTGCGCTTAGCCACCTTAGTCCATAACAGCGACGCCATCAGCTTGCAGCAACGCAATGTTCGGCAACTTGTCGAGCAACTCGCAGAATTTAACACCGATTTTATGGGGCAAGATGCCAGAACGATCCGCACGCTATTACCGCAAATCGAGCAATATGTGCGTCTCTATCAGCAGGAGTTGGCCTACGCCAAACAAACGGGTACCGAACCTGAACTCACACCAGAACGTGGCGCACTTGGGCCAAAAGTCAGCAATGAGATCAATCAATTAGTCAAATTGATCACCCAACGCAACCATGAACTAGGCAAACAGGCAGAAGACAAAGTCAATGCCACCGAGGCGCTGCTCCTTGGTTTAATTCTGATCGCCATAGTCGCTTCCTTACTAAGCGCCCTGTTTATGAGTAGACGTTTGGTCAATATCGTTAATCAAATCAAGCGGGTTGTAGAGCACCTTGCCGCAGGCGATCTCACCCAGAAGACCCAAATCAGTGGTCAAAACGAACTCTGTGCGCTTGGCGCCGATCTTGATCGAGTGATTGATCACTTGCGCCATATGATTTCCGATATTGCCCAGGCCTCTGAACATATGTCGGATCAAATTGGGCAGTTGAATGTGCAGTCCAATGCCAATAGCCATGCATTGCAAACCCATGCGGTAGAAACCGACCAAGTGGTTACGGCGATGACCGAAATGAGTGCAACAGCCCATAACGTGGCTGGTGATGCCGCCTCCGCCGCACGCTTTACCCAACAGGCGAATGAACAGGCAGATAAGTCGAAAAAGGCTGTCGAACAGGCTGCAAACACTGTCGTCGCCTTAGTCGGTAAGGTCGATACTGCCGCTCACACCATAGCGGAAATGAATGAAAACACCCGCCATATCGCCACCATCTTAGATGTGATTGGAGATATCGCCGATCAAACCAACTTACTCGCCCTTAACGCCGCCATCGAAGCCGCACGCGCCGGAGAACAGGGCCGAGGCTTTGCCGTCGTCGCCGACGAAGTTCGCGCCCTCGCCGCTCGCACCCAAGCGAGCACGGCCGAAATCAATCAAATGTTAGAACGCCTACGCACGGGTGCTAACAGCGCCGTTAATGCGATGGATGAGACTAAACAGAGTTGCCAAGACGCGGCGGACACCACTACGCTGGTCACTGAAAGCCTTGAGACATTGACCACCTATGTATTTGATATCAATGGATTGAGCAATCAAATCGCGACTGCCGCCGAAGAACAAAGCGCTGTCAGTGAAGAGATTAATCGTAACTTGAATACCATTCGCGAAATGGTTGAAGAGTTAAATCAAAGTGGTAAAGCGACCCTCAATAGTGCGACCTCTTTGGCCGCCACCAAGGAACAGTTAACAGGCGTAGTCGCACATTTTAGGCTTTAAACTAATATTTGTTCACCCACTACCGAAAAAACCTTGCGAGTAATGACTCGCGAGGGGTTTCACTTAGTTATTGATTGGTTTATTAGTGAGTTAACTTCATAAAACACATCAAGTCACGACTATTGGTCAGGCCCATCTTGCTCAAAATGACAGTTAGCATCACGGGAGATAATTGCTGCATGAAGGTTATGGTAACCTTCTAATACGACTTTTCCTTGTTCGACAAATGTAATGAGCAATTCCCCATTTTTAAGACGATGGGGAGTCGGCTTAGCAATATTGCCGAAACTGGGGTCAACCACTAACTCCTCAGAACCTAATTGACCATGTGGATTCAGACATCGACGCCACAGGGATAATCCCCTATCTTCCTGAATAGGATAAACATAATAAACATCAATATTGCCATCTAATCTGATAACCGCCTTAGCATCGTGCACAGTCACATCTATCAAATTAATAGGTACAGCCTCTGTCCAAGTATTCCCTAAATTACTGGATATTCTAAAGTGAGTCTTAGTAATATAGACGGGTTTACCGCTGGGCTGAGTTTTACTTGTGTGTATGGATTTTTGAAAAAAATAGACTATTTCACCACCGGGAAACGATGAAAGAAAAGGCATGAACCCTGTATTTCCAAGTTCAGAAGGACGATTAAAAATTAATCCATCATCACTGATTGAGAAGTAAAGCTCACAACACTTCTTCCCTGTGAAAACAAGAGCAACTTTATTTCCATCTATTAGATGCAATCTAATGTTACTAGAGGGGGCTATAGGGAATGTTAATAAAACTGCCTCTTGCTCAATCAGTTTCCCTGCGTCTAGCTTAGCTCTAAAAAGACTCGCTTCAGCGTTAAAGCTTTTAGCTTCGATATAGTACAACCAATCAATACTATTCAGCGTTATTTTACTCAATGAAGTTACCACCGCTGAATCGCTGCCGATTTTAAGGTTTCTGGGAGTATCGGCGACTATTTTTCCATTATTCATACTTAATTGAGAGTAACGTAACCGACCATGCTTCATATCGTGTCCGCCCCAAGACTCGTATACTAAAACATTAGCAGACTCAGTTTGAATTAGGGTACTTTGATATTGTATTTCTCCAGGCTGCTCGATACGTAAAATATTTCTATCAGCCACAGGAAGATCATTTCCACTCGCTGTCACGACCACTACATGAAAAAATAACTGTATAAATAAAAAGTAACTACACCTTAAAAGCATGCAAACTCATCCTTGAATATTTACTAAAATATGCAGTTATACTTATTGGTAATTAGGATTTTGTCAAAATAAAGAAATAGAAGATAATCACTTTGAATCTATTAATATCCCCTTATTATCAGCTAATTAACCACAAACAGGAGCCGCATAGGTGAACATAAAATTATACCTGTAGCCGCTCTTGCTACAGCCACAGACATTGTCTACCCATCTATTTTTAGAGCAAATACCTCACTTATCTTGCAATTCTCTCGCCCAATATCCCGCCAGCATAGCGCCCGATAAATTATGCCAAATCGAGAAAATTGCGCTGGGAACGGCGGAGAGCGGGCTAAAAAACTTGATGCATAACGCGGTCGCAAGGCCTGAGTTTTGCAGCCCCACCTCAATCGAAATGGTTTTACACACTGTTTGGTTAAAGCCGAGCAAGCGGCAACACGTATAACCCAAGGCGAGTCCCAAGCCATTATGTAGAAACACTGCGAGTAAAATCACAGGCCCTACCTGCGTAAATTGGCCCGCATTTAAGGCCACAATAATGCTGATGGCCAGTACAATAGCCACGATAGAAATGATGGGTAATGCAGGAGCAAGTTTAGCCACCTGCGGTTTAAAGAAATGATTCAACACCACACCCACAGTCACTGGGATAAGCACGATTTTAACGAGGCTGACTAACATATCCATTAAAGGAATGGCGACCATCTCACCGATTAACAGCTGAGTAATCAACGGGGTGAGCACCACGCCCGCTAAGGTGGATAGCGCCGTCATTGTGATAGATAAGGCGACATCGCCCTTGGCCAAATAGCAGATCACGTTCGATGCCGTGCCGCCCGCCACGCTCCCCACCAGCACCATGCCTATGGTCAATTCACGATTGAGCCCTAACAGCAAACTAATGACTAAGGCACTTAAGGGCATTAGGGTAAATTGCAAGATTAAGCCAGTGATAACGGCGCGCTTCTGCTTGAATGCATTGGCAAAATCCCGCACATCTAAGGTCAATCCCATGGATAACATAATCACCACCAGCAGCGGCACTATGCTGGTTTTCAATCCGCTAAACCACGCGGGCATGAAATACGCCGTACAAGCCCCAAGTAAGGCAAATAGCGGAAAAAGGCGGTTGATATTAACCAAAGGGAATCCTCCGAGATTTCTGGCAGCTTGGGGAGATAAAGCAATTACCGCTGGGATAATGACAGCCAGACACCCTCAGTACAAGCCAAAACGTCCACAGACAAAGGCACCGACTTTTAGCATTTCAGTCTTTCGATTGAGAACTTAAGTTAATCACTCAAATTCAATAAGAAACGTTCAAAAAACCTCAGCACATATGCATCTATAATTACTAAAACATGATCTGCTTAACAAAAAACCAGTGATTTCCTTGTTAGGAAACCGTAACTTATAACCAGTTCACGTTTTGTTTACTCCATACGAGGTAGTCTAATTGCGCTAGGTGGTCGTGAATTACCTAAAGCAATTTCGGTGTTTACGGTTAGCACTCTCAGATAGGAATCGTTATGTCTTCAGTTATTCAAACGCTCAATGGCGCGATCGCAACGCCTTATCAAGCGAATATTACCGTCCCTAACTGGATGCTCAGCTCGATGGAACGAGTCATGCAGTATTATGTCGATAAGAATCTTCGCCTCGATACGCTCTCCGCCGACATCATGCCCGCCCCGGTCGAAGGTAAAAAGTACATGCTTTATGCCCATGTCCCCTTCTGTCACACCTTATGTTCTTACTGTACCTTCCATCGTTTTATGTTTAAGGAAGACAAGGCGCGCGCTTACTTTATCTCTCTGCGTAAAGAGATGGAGATGGTCAAAGCCTTAGGCTATGACTTTGAATCTATGTACATTGGCGGCGGTACCACCACAGTTTTAGAAGACGAACTCGCCCGCACCATTGAACATGCCAAGACCCTATTCCCAAGCATTAAAGAAGTGTCCTGCGAGTCGGACCCACAGCATTTAGACAGCCCAGGCTTTAAGCAACTCAAGGGCTTAGTGGATCGTATGTCCATCGGCGTACAAAGCTTTAACGATGACATTTTAAAAATGACCGACCGCCTCGAAAAATTCGGCACAGGTCAACAAACCTTCGACAAGATCATGGCGGCCAAAGAGCTATTCCCTATTATCAACGTCGACCTAATTTTTGGCTTCCGCGGTCAAACCGATGAAGTGATCCAGCATGACTTAGACATGGCCTCACGCCTCGATCCAAGACAGATCACCACCTATCCGCTGATGATTACGCACCAAACGCGTAAGAGCGTTAAAGGTAAACTGGCCGCGCCACAGGCGGATATGGCCAACCAATATCGCCAGATCTTAAACCGTTTAAATGGCCAATATAATCAGTTGTCTGCATGGGCTTTTGGTAAGGCGAATGACGAAGGCTTCGACGAGTATGTTATCGACTACGATGAGTATTTAGGGGTTGGTTCAGGCTCATTTAGCTTCTTGAATGACACTCTGTACGTTAACACCTTCTCGCTGCGTAAATACCAAGAGAGGATCGCCGCCGGCAAAATGGGCGTCGAGCAACAGAAAAACTACAGCAAAAAGGATGTGATGCAGTATCGCTTCCTGCTAGGGATGTTCTCTGGCCGCCTATCGCGCAAATACTTTCGCGAGACCTTTGGCGTTAATTTAGACACAGCGCTGTTTAAGGAAATGACCTCGATGAAGCTGATTGGCGCCATCAAGAACGACCCAACCGATCCCGATAATCTAATCATCACAGATAACGGCAAGATGATGGGCCTGTTAATGATGAAAGAGTTCTACGCCGGCATGGATAACGTGCGTGCGCAATTACGTAAACCACTTAAGCCCTGCGATATGTAACGCTTAAGCGTGAATCTGTTAAAGGCCCGATTATGGGCCTTTTTGTTGTGTCGCTTTCGCGCTAATCTTGCCCCTATTCACCCACCATCCCAGTGGTAAACCCAGTAATAAAGGAGTATTCGTTATGGGTTTTAATGAGCAAGAAAGACAAGCACTACTCGCCGTTAAAGGCGTTGGCCCTACAGTCATTAAACGCTTTGAAGAAATAGGTATTAGCTCACTCGCGCAGTTAGCCGAGCATGAGGTCGAGGATATCGCCAATCTAGTCGCCAGCATGTTACGCACCACTTGTTGGAAAAACAGCCCACAGGCACGCAATGCTATTGCCGCAGCCATTGAGCTTGCCCGCCGCGCCTAATCTTTTTTGCCATCTTTTGAGATGTTTATGCCAATCCATGTTCGCGCCCTAGTGGGCAGTTTACTCGCGCTGCTGAGCACTTCAGCCTTCACCAATGACAGCAGTTTTGGTGATGCTAATGGTTCTATCACCCTTAAATATCAGCCGCATATCAGTATGGACAAGGAGTCGCTCTTTATCAGCGAGGCCGAAGTCAGGGTCGATTATGTATTTACCAACACCAGTTCGCAGGATCTTATCGTCCCCATTGCCTTCCCTATGCCACCGATGTTTTTTGGTTCCGCCGATCACAGCAGCATCGATAACTTCACCCTTAAAGTAAATGGCAAAACCCAACCAACCGAGCATAGACTCGTCGTCCAACTTGCCGATAAGACTGATATTTCACTAGAGCTTAAACGACTCGGCTGGGGTGTAGAGGAAGTCGCCTATTTTGCCGAATATGGCGAAGTCCCCAAGGGCAAACCCGCGCTCCCCAGCCAATGGTTGGATGAAAACCAGCAAATCACCTTTACCCTGAGTGATTACTTTGTGTGGGAACAAACCTTTCCCGCGGGCCAATCTGTCTCCATCAGCCACAGTTATACGCCGAGTCTCTCAACTGGCGTACCCGATACCGCCAGCAGTATTATCGATACTTACACTGAACTTGCCTGTTTAGATGAAAGCGCCAAGCAAGGCATTAGGAAGCGCAACCTTATCGTTAAACAAGAGGATGAAGATCAGGAGATTGGCGTGGCGTGGAGCCATCTTAGCTATATTTTGGTCACGGCCAATAACTGGCAAGGGGCGATTAAGGACTTCAAACTCACGCTGAAAAAATCCCAAGCGAGCGATCTCGTCAGTTTGTGTTTTGATGGCGATCTTAAAAAAATCGACCCACTCACCTTTGAGTTTCAGCAAAAGCAATTCACCCCAAAGCAAGATCTCAGCATCCTATTTATCCGTAAACCGAGTTTTGAATAATCGAAAAAGCCAGCTAAATGCTGGCTTTTTGTATTAAGCGACTAATTTTAAACACGGTTAAAAGCTATAGGTCATGCCTAACCAGTAACGACGGCCGTCTTCAATATAACCGTACTCTTCTTCCGTGATGTCCTTATCGAAGGCGTTATAGATACCCGCGCTGAACTTAATACTGTCATTAACGCGATAGTTGGCCCCTAAATCTAACAGCGTATAGGAAGGCGCAATCAAGCTGCTTGAAGAAGGACCCGTAGTCGGCTGGCTCTCTTCACCACGGTAGTTAACCCGCAACCAAGTGCTTAACTTATCTATCGGCTCATAGTTAACCGACAATTGTACCAGATGTTTAGGTAACTGATTCAATGGACTACCTTTATATGCGCCCGTCTTCTGCTCCGAGTCGGTATAGGTGTAGTTACCCGTCAATGCCAAGTTGCTCAAGATTTTATAGTCGATACTAAACTCAACCCCTTGGGTGACCGCCTCATCGATATTCACATAGGTGGTCGGGTCGGAGCCAAACTGATTCGGCCCATCGGTACATTGAGTCGCAGGGCAAGCGACACGGGTGATCTTGTCCTCAAACTCGTTATAGAACACGCCAGCACTGGTAGTGATGGAATCGGTGAGATCGGTGTAAATGCCTAGCTCATAGTTTACTGAGGTTTCGGGTTGTAAATCCGGGTTACCGTACATATTGCCGCCTCGGCTCACCTGCCCCCAATCGGGCACGGTTTGCCTCAGGCTCGGCGCCCTAAAGCCCGTCGACACACCGCCTTTTAAGGTGGTGTGCTCGGTCAGCCCCCAGACACCGTAAATCCGTGGGCTGAGGTGGTCGCCAAAGTTTTCATCATCGTCTAAACGCAGGCCTAAGGTTAAGGCAAAATTATCCACGATACGCCATTCATCCTCTGAGAACACCGACCATTGGCGGCGACTAATATCGGTTAAGTCACTGACCTGATTGCCAGTTTCATCGGTAAGATCTTGCTTATTGAAGGCCGCGCCGAAGGTGGCGGTATGGCTTTCACCCAAGGTGGCGATCAGGCTAGTTTGAGCATCGGTATTCTTGATTTTCATCTTGCGGGACTTGTTATCAAATACTTCGTGTTTGATATAAGTATCTGAGGTGCCAAAGTCCCAACGCCCGGTATGCGACAATGAAATAGTGCTGTTTTCATACTCGGTTGTCGACGAAGCTGGGCAACCACTGCGGCCACAACTGGCGCCCGGCGCCAATGGTGCAACGGTTTTCCCTAAGGTGCTATCCAACTCTTGGTTGGCGATGCCGACTTCTAACATAATGTCATGGTCTTGGTTAGGCGTGAGGGCAAATCTGGCGGTGAGATTATCCGCATCGCGACCTCGGTAACCGCCGTAGATACTATCTTCTTCACGCTGGGTATATTGGCCGTATAACTGCACGCCCAGTAGATCTTTAATCAAGCCACCGTTCACAAAAAAGTTGCCCTGATACACATTGCCTGAGGACGATTTCTCCTGCAGCGTAGTATCAAGGCGCAATTCCCCCTGCCACTCATTGGGCACTTTACGGGTGATAATGTTGATCACCCCACCGATAGCATCGGAGCCATAAAGGGATGACATGGGGCCGCGGACAATTTCAATCCTATCGATTGCGGCCAGCGGCGGCGTCCAAGCGCCTTCAACACCAGGACCGTCGCTGTTGGTGCGGGTCTCGCGGGAAGACTGGCGTTTACCATCGACGAGGATCAGCGTGTATTGGCTGCCCATGCCCCGCAGACTAATGTCCCGACGGTCGGCACCGCCAGTCACCACCACGCCGGGCACTTCTAACATGGCGTCGGTTAAGTCACGGTAAAAACGTGTATCGAGATCCTCACGGGTGATCACGCTGATAGAAGCGGGCGCGTCACGCACTTGCTGCTCGAAACCCGATGCGGTGACGACGATCCTTTCCATCATCTTGTCTTGATCGGGTGCGGCATCCGCCAAAACCTGAGTGGCAGGTAGCAATAATGCGGCAGAAACTAGCTGTGCGAGGATCTTTTTACGACGTAACAACATAACCAACGAATCTCCCTTGCTCCTTTGCAAATGATAATAATTTTCAATACGGCAATGTATCCCTATGTTACAATCGGCTCAAGTTAGACTTTGAGTAATCACTTGTAAGAGTTGCTTAAGAATGAATAGAAATATGGTCAAGGGCATGATCGTGTTTGCCGCCATCGCGGAAAAAGGCTCGATGAGCGCTGCGGCAACACAGCTTAATCTGAGTTCATCGGCGGTGAGCCAACAAGTTGCAAAACTTGAAATGGATATGGGAATTAGTCTGTTTCACCGTAATACCCGCCACCTCACACTCACAGAGGCGGGCACATTATTTTATGAAAACTGCATTAAAATCATAAAAATAGTTGAAAGCGCCGAACAACAGCTACACGCATTAAAGGGCACACCTTCGGGGGAGCTTAAAATCGCCGCCCCAGTCGGCTTTGGTGGTGGTTTACTCAGCCAGCCATTAGCGCACCTGTTGGCGGCTCATCCGCAGATCAGCCTCAATCTGCAATTGCAGGACGGCCCAATCGATATAGTTAACGAAGGAATCGATCTGGCGATTTGCATCGGTCCCCTATCGGATTCGAACCTTATCGCTCGTCCCTTGGCGGATTGGCGCATGTTGCTGTGTGCCGCTCCTAGCTATATTCCCCAGCATCAGAGCCTGCAACACCCTGAAGACTTACAAGGGTTCAACCGTATTAGCCACAGCTATGCTAAGCCCGAGTTCTTAACCCATTTACAGACTCAAGAGCGAGTCGAACTCTCGGCCCAGCGCATCAACGTCAATAATATGCAGACGCTGATCCAACTCACCCTCGATGGATTAGGCTTTGCCGTATTGCCAGAGCCAGAAGTGCATCAATATCTTGCATCTGGCCAACTGGTGACACTTTTGCCCGACTGGTCGCTACGCACCTACAGCGTTTACAGCGTGACCTCGGCGCGGGACAAACAGCCCGCCAAGGTGAAAGAAGCCATCACTGCGCTCAGCCATTATTTTAGCCAGATGGATTTTAGCCCGAGCCCAGCGTCACTGGTTCAGCCCAACGCCTGCGAGCTCATGCCAAGATTTGCTATCCCAGCCTAACCTCTCATAGGCACGCGTTTCATTTCTCAGTGGAGTTAGAGTATGCTGTTCTATCCATTCGATTAAACAGTAGTAACTCAATGCAAGATGTGGCCTTAGTGTTAGAGGGCGGCGGCCTGAGGGCAATTTATACCGCCGGCGTATTAGATGCCTTTTTGCAGCAACAATTGCACTTCCCCTATGTGATTGGTGTATCGGCGGGGGCGATTTATCCAGCTTCTTATGTCTCACGCCAATTTGGTCGCAATTTACAAATTCAGCAGCAATATCTGCGGGATAAGCGCTACATGGGGCTACGCCACTGGTTAGCCACGGGCAATTATGTCAACACCGACTTTACCTATAAGCGCATGGCCTATGAGTTACTGCCTTTTGATTTTAAAACCTTTTTAACCAGTGGAACCGAGTTTAAGGTCGGGGCATTTAACTGCCAGACAGGGCAAACCGATTACTTTGGCATGGCCGATTTTCTGGAGCACTATAAGTTGCTCGACGTGCTTATAGCCTCCTCTAGCCTGCCTTTTATGGCCAATCCCCATCCGATAAACCAGCAAACCTACCTCGACGGCGGCATCGCCGCGCCTATTCCGGTAGCGAAGGCGCAGCAAGAGGGCTATTCACGGCAAGTGGTGATCCTGACTCAGGACGCAAACTATCGAAAATCGCCGATGAAGTTCAACTGGTTAGCGCGCAAGCGTTATCAAGCTTATCCGGCAGTGGCCGCTGCGCTCAAAGTGCGTCACCAACGTTATAACCAGTCCCTCGAGGAACTCGCACAGAGTGTTGCCAACGGCAATACCTTTGTGATCCGCCCTGCTGCGCCGCTTAATCTCTCGCGACTTGACCGTAATATAGATAAAGTGACCACCGTATATCACCAAGGGTTAGCCGATGGACAGGCGATTTTGCCCAAGTTACAAGCTTGGCTGAACACTGGGGCAGATGTTAGTTAGGGAGCGAGGCGCGGACGCTGTCGATAATCAGTTCACGCAACCATTTATGGCTGAGATCGTGCTCAAAATGCTTATGCCACATCAGCAGATACGCACCGGGGATCAGTTTAATTGGCGATGGTAAATACATAAGATCAAACGACTTCATCACCGCTAAGGCATAACGGGAAGGAGCGCAGAGAATTAAATCGCTCTGCTCACACAGGGCCAGCGCACTCTGAAAGTCCGTCATATTCACCGCAATATCCCGTTTACGCCCTTGGATTTGCAGCACATCGTCTAATAACCAATGCTCCAAACCGCCAAAGGCGACCTGTAATTGGCGATAGCTTAAAAAGGTGTCGAGATTCCATTCCTGCGAAAGGGCTGGATGGTCACGGCGCATCAGGCACACTGTGTAATCCTGAACTAATTCAACATAATGGATATCATCCGGGATATGGTTTACATGCATGGGCGAACGCTCATCCCATTCGCGGCAACCTATGGCGAGATCGATATCGCAGCGCATCAATCTTTCCATGGTATCCAGCCGCCAGGTTTGGCAATTAATGCTCACACCGGGCGCCTGCGCTAAAAGCGAAGGCATGAAGTGTGGGAACGTCAGCGAATAGGTGGTTTCGACCAGATGCATCCGAAACTGGCGTTGGCTTAAGGCGGGCTCAAAACTATCTGGTCGAGTAAATTGCGCTAATTGCTGTAAGCATTGGCGCAAGTCGGGCGCCAGCGACAGCGCCTTGGGCGTCGGTTTGAGACCGTAGGCGGTGCGCTCGAATAAGGGGTCATCAAACACTTCGCGCAGGCGAGTCAATTGCTTGCTCACCGCCGACTGACTCAAATGCAGCCGCGCCGCCGCGGCTGTGACACTCTGCTCCTCAAGGAGAATTTCCAGCACGGGCAGTAAGTTTAAGTCTAAGTGTTTTAGCATCTAACCCCTCGCTTTTAAGGGATTCCACCTCAAATTTTGCGGCAACTTCATCAGCAGTAGCGACAGTAAAATCACTAAAATCCCTGCCCACTGGCGCATATCTAAGGCTTCACCCACAATCAATACGCCTAATGATACGGCAACCACGGGATTGACTAAAGCCACCATCCCCATGATTTCTGGCCCTAAATTTCGCATTGACCAGAGCCAAGCCCAATAGGCCACCGCGGTATTGGCGGTCACTAGCCAAATTAACGAGGGAACCACACCCATACTCGGGATCTGTGGCGGCCCCGCCATAAACCAAGCCAGCGGGATTAACATCAATCCCCCCAAGAGTAATTGCCAGGCGGTAAGCACTAAAAAGTCGCCCACATCCCAGCGCTGCATCCAGCGGGAAGAAAAGGCAATCAACGTTGTCGCGCTCAGCATACACAGGACACCAATCGGGTCGAGATCCGCCGAGGGATTAAGCAATAAAATCACGCCACCGAGACCCATTAAGCCGAGCAGTAGCCACTTCATCCCCGGGCGTTTTTTATCGATCAGCCAAGCAAGGATCAAAAAGATTAATGGCAACGTAGCCCCAAGCGTGCCCGCGACGGCACCCGGTAGCCGATAGGCGCCAATAAACAGCAGCGCAAAGAAGGCGCCAATATTACAAAACGCCAGCAAGCTTAATTTAGACCATGCCAGCGTCGGCAAACGCGGGCGCAGCATCAGCAGCAATATGCCCGCAGGCAGCGCGCGCCAAACCGCCACCCAGTATGGCGACATATCCTGTAAGTAAAGACTCACCAATGCATAGGTGGTCCCCCAAAACACCGGGGCGAGTAACGCAATCACAAACGGCATAATGACTTCTTAAAAAGTATCTTGATATTAAGATATGTTACTTTGAGAGAATAAAACAGGCAAGTGCAGAGATAAGGTTAATAGGGAAAAAGAAAAATAGACTAGCGTTTATGCCGCTTTAGATATGCGCACGCGGAGCTGCGCTTAAGGCTTGTTTGCCGTATAATCGGGCGTCATTTTTTATAGGCGGGCAAGCATGTTCCATATCGCACTCTATGAGCCAGAAATCGCACCCAACACGGGTAATATCATTCGCCTTTGCGCAAACAACGGCAGCCAACTGCATCTAATTGAGCCGCTTGGGTTTGATTTTGAAGAGAAAAAACTGCGCCGCGCGGGCCTAGACTATGCCGATTTAACCAATGTGACTCGCCATAAAAACTTCGATGCCTTCCTCGAAGCCATGGCAGGCAAACGCATTATGGCCTGTACCACTAAGGGCAGTCGCCCTCATACTGAACTCAGTTTTGCCAAGGATGACGTGCTGTTATTTGGCCCAGAAACCCGTGGTCTGCCTATGTCGATTATCGAGTCAATCCCAACCGAGCAGCGATTACGCATTCCCATGGCGGCCACCAGTCGCAGCCTCAACCTCTCCAATGCCGTGGCGATTATCAGCTACGAAGCCTGGCGTCAGCTCGGGTTTGAAGGCGCTATTTAATAGGTAGGAATACTGATTTGAATTGGCTGGGCTGAACCAGCCAATTTTCCAATCATTCAGCCATCCACACCGAAAGATAGCTTTAACTCAATTCACACCAAGCCAGATAACTTTGCCGCTAGGTGTACTGTATCAATTGTCATTGTTTCCCCAGTGACACGCCGCCTTTTTATTTAACAAGAGTTATCCCTATAGGCTCGACGGCGGCATCCATGCCGCCAACGGTCACTGTTGCAACAATGCCAATCTTAACGACCATTGAACTGTTCATTTGGCTAATAGCTTTTGCCCCTTTCCTTGTTACTCACCACTGAACAAACTCAGTGTGGCAGTAATAAGTTGACCAAATTTTAGTAATGATACAAAGTTTTTAGGGAACTAGGGGCTTACCGATTGCTGATTAGAGCAATAGCGGTTTCAACATATAAAAATATGCAAGGTTGGTATGGATACACAACTAACAAGGTTTGAACAACTGCTGGCTGAGTTCAATCAACTTGAGCCTGTAGTGGTGGCAGAACCATCCATTTTTAGCATTGGTAGTAAAGGCTATTATGAAAACCCTACCACAGACATATTGGCATTCTTTTGCGATTGCAATGGGCGACATCAACTTGGCGATACAGCACTAAAGGCGTTACTTCA
Source organism: Shewanella sp. (assembly GCF_047975355.1). Classification (GTDB taxonomy): domain Bacteria; phylum Pseudomonadota; class Gammaproteobacteria; order Enterobacterales; family Shewanellaceae; genus Shewanella. The sequence goes on from NZ_JBKEDJ010000020.1 coordinate 30,649, forward strand.
TTGCCTTCCCGAGGAATATCACTCATTGGATAACTCACTAATTGAAACGCCAGAACGTGAAGTAAAAACTGAAGCAGGAAAGCGGATCGATTTGCTGTTGGAGAGTAATGATTGGGTAATGGTGTTAGAAAATAAAATCTACCATCAGCAAAATAATCCGTTTGATGACTACGAGTGTTTTATCCAAGAAGAGCGAAATCAAGCTCGGTTTGATGGCAAACAGATTATTTTTGTTGTGCTTTCCCCCTCTGGAGACGTTTTACCACCTAGATGGCACGGTATCAGTTACCCTGACCTCATTACGGCTTTAAAATATGAGCTAACAGAGCAATTCCTTTCCCAACCTATCAATAAATGGACTTTACTTTTGCGTGAGTTCATCTTGCATTTGGAGAGTCTTATGTCTCAACCTTCCGTTAATCAGAATACCATCGACTTTATCTTAAATAATCTTTCTACAATCACTGATATTCAGGAGACCAAAAAGCAAGTGGTTGACGAATACCATCAACGTTTACAATCCGCCATCCAAAAAGAGTTAGGTAAAGATGTTGTGATCCGTCTGCACCATTGGAAAGGATATCCAGCACTGCGATTTGCTTTATCCAGTTGGAAAGATACCGAGTCTGATGTAGTGCTGTTTCTATCTGGTGACAAGGGCGAATCATCGATTAATGTTTATGCTCACTTAGAAGGTGATTTTGGGGAACATAAAGCCGATTCGATTATCCTCACCGATTGTAAGGTGGAGCGTTGGGTTGAAGGAAAAGGTTGTTATCGTGGTTATCGAACTAAAGTTGGAGCAATGACTGAAGATGAAATCATGCAATTTATCACTGAACGCCTCAACGAGTTGGATAAATTTGAACGCGAGTTTTGGGTGGAAAATTAATGTAGTAGTAAGCATCTCTTTGACGCCTAATGGCTAAAAGGCTGAAGCCATTCATATAGAACTACCTTCGTGAGAACGCACATGCCCCAAAATGATTTTTGTGCCACATCAGCACATTGCAAGTAATCCGCAAGTTAAACAAATTTTAGTAATACTTCAAAGTGACTAAAGTAACAGTGGCAATTCAATTTTGGATAAATTATGACTCGTAGATACCTCACCATTGAAGAAGCGAATTCCGCATTGCATCGCGGAAAGTTAGTTGAGATATTCATCGGAGGGTTCACTCTCAATGATGAAAGGTGCATTCGTTGGGCTTCATTTGCAAAGACGGAGAAAGGTATTAGCGGTAGTCTTTGGGAAGTTTATGACCAAGGTTCAGAAGATTACCTAGATATCTATACCTTTGACTCTCCAACAGGTGAGTACCATGAGCCGGTCAAAGTGGTACATTCTGAAAATATCGAGAATGCGACTAAAGAGTTGGGTATAAGTTCGCTCAATTTTGTAAACCAAGGCGTTGTTCAAGATGAATATGGTTCTTACCTTCTATCACACATATAACAAAGCCAAGCATCTTTGCGTGCTTGACCTCGCTGCGCTAGGCGCTGTAGGCGGCATTAATCCATAGAAATTTTAATCCGAACTCCACGGATTAGAATAGAAAACCTAGCTCGCTTTTGTCCCAAAGTGAGTTGCGTATTGTCGAGTATGAATAATTCGGCTTAATAAGATGGCGCGATAGGCGCCATCTCTATCCCACGAAAGAGCTGATAGCGGTCGATATCATCGTCTAAATATTGGATATTTTGTGTCCACTGCCATGCCCCTTGGGGCGATTTAGCTTCAAATAACAGTTGGATTAAGGCGGCGCGCGCATTCACGACTCCCTCACCCAGCAGGGAATAATCACCATTTTGTTGATATAAACTAAAGAGTTGCTGCTTTTCCTGCGAGACACCGTCGTAGTAGGTTAACAGCACTTGCTCGCCTTGCTCCCGAAACCACCATGTCTCGCTGTAGGGAGCGTGCGTACCGACACTTACGGAGAGGATCAACTGGCGCTGATCATGGGAGCAAAAGCCGTTGACGATAACTTGCTTAGGGATCTCCCCCACCTTAGCGGCATTGCCCTGCCACTGTCCCAGCATTTGCGGGCAAAAGGCTGTAAAACTGATCTTAGCGGCTTGGGCAGGAAAGATAGCCAAGCTGCCCAAGGCGAGTATCAATACATTTTTTATCAATAGCTTGCCCTGTTTTTGCGGGATGATTAACGCCATATTCGAGTCCTATTTCAATCTTCCAATACATTAGCGTTAAAACACCTTAGCCACAAATACACCACAACAGTTTGCGCCATGCCAGTTATACCTAGTCATCAAAATGTGGCCAGTGGTTACAGTTACTTACATAAAAGTCCGCCTCAACCTTCACAGACTCAGCTTGATTTCATGCTCAGTTTTTATACTTTGGGGTTTAATGGGAAAAATAACGATAACACTCTGAATGATAAGGAGACATCTAGTGAAGAAGGCAGGAATTATACTGCTGAGTCTGCTAATGCCCCTCAGCACGGCATTTGCAGAAGCCAGCAAACCACTCTCAGTCGAATTACTTTGGCAACTCAAACGCATAGGTAGCCCAGTGGTGTCCTCCACGGGCGAGCACATTATTGCGCCTGTGACTGAATACGACCTTCAGGAAGACAAGGGCTCAACCCAACTGTGGCGCTTCGACGGTGAAGGTAAACAGAACCGTGCGATTACCGCCAAAGGCTTAAAAGTCAGCGAGCCAGTGTTCTCGCCAGACGGCAAAACCTTAGCCTTTATCAGCGAACGTAACGATGACGACGCGGGCCAAATTTACCTGTTACCTATGGATGGCCCGGGTGAAGCCAGCAAACTCACGGATATCCCCACAGGCGTCAATGACATCAAGTGGGTTGGCAAGCATTTGTATTTTATCAGCAATATCTTTCCTGAGCAGAATTGGGAGCAAATGAAGGCCCAGCTTAAGACAGATAAAGATAATAAAGTCTCCGCCCGCCAGTGGAACGCGCTGCCCTATTCGCAGTTCGATCATTGGTTAGATGAACGCCGTCAGGCCCATGTGTTTAGGATCCCAGCGACTGGCGGTGTGGTTGAAGCCGTGACTCAGCCTTTAGGCCATGAACTGCCACGCTCAAGCCAAAGCAGCTCAAGTTATGATATTTCCCCCGATGAACGCTTAATTGCCTTCAGCGCTTATGGTTCGGATAATCGCGTCGACCCTAAGTTAGACTTGTTCCTCGCCACCATTGGCGGCAGCAAAGCCGACAACATCACTCCCGATAACCCAGCGCCGGATCTGAACCCAACATTTAGCCCTAACGGCAAAACCCTCGCCTTTACTCGGCAAAAAATCCCCGGATTTTATGCCGATACCGCAAGGTTGATGCTGCTGGATGTAAGTAGTCGCAAACTCACCACGCTCACCGCAGATTGGGATCGCTCGGTATCTCAATTCGAGTGGACACCCGACAGCAAGGGCTTCTATGCCAGCATTGATGATGCGGCGACAAACCGTATTTATCATATCGATGTCAAGAGCGGTAAGGCCAAGGCCATCACTCAAGCGACCGACTTTAGCCAGCCTGCTATCGCTAAAGATGGTCAGTTGATTGCGACCAATCAGAGCTTTTTGTATCCCGCGCGCTTAGTCAGCATCAACCCTCGCAATGGTAAAACCGAGCGTTTAGAGCAATTTAACGACGAGATTTTAAAGGATGTCGATTTAGGCACCTATGAGTCGGTCACCTACAAGGGTTATCAGGGCCAAGACATTCAAATGTGGGTGCACTATCCACCCGGCTTCGACCGCAGCAAAAAGTACCCACTGTTTATGTTGATCCACGGCGGTCCACACAACGCCATTAGCGATGGTTTCCACTTCCGCTGGAATGCGCAAACCTTTGCCTCTTGGGGTTATGTCACCGCGTGGCCAAACTTCCACGGATCTAGCGGCTTTGGACAAGAGTTTGCCGATGCCATTAACCCAGATTGGAAAAACAAATCCCTCGAAGACGTGCTCAAAGCCGCAGACTGGTTTAAGCAACAAAGCTGGATCGATAGCGATCGTATGGTCGCCGGCGGTGCCAGCTATGGTGGCTACTTAACCTCGATTATTTTAGGCCAGCCGCATCCCTTCAAGGCGCTGTTGATCCACGCAGCGGTGTACGACATGTACTCACAAATGTCGGCGGACTTTGCCGTCCACAGCACCCGCTTTGGTAACTACTGGGATAATCCTGAGCTGTATAAAGCCATTTCGCCCCATTACTTTGCCGCCAACTTTAACACTCCAACCTTAGTCAGCCATGGGCAACTCGATTATCGCGTGCCCGTCGGCCAAGGTTTTGAGCTGTTCCGTACCCTGCAAACCCGTAACGTCGAATCGCGGATGATTTATTTCCCCGATGAAAACCATTGGATCATGAAACCCAACAACTCCATCTACTGGTATAACCAAGTGAAGGATTGGATGACCCATTACGCTAAGCCTGGTGCCCAATAAGGCTTAGCGACTCACAGATAAAAACAAAAGGTCTGCACTATGCAGACCTTTTTATTGCGCGAAATACACTAACGCCAGTGGTTATTGACCAAAACCCACCGCATTAATATCCACGGTTTGCACTTGGCCATACTTGGCCGCGATAGGCGCAATCTTGCTGGCGTTGCCAATCAGCACAAACTGTAAGTCCTTTTGCGGGAAGTAAGTTTTCACTAACCTTTGGGTTTCTTCTAAGGTTAAGCCGTCCACCTTCGCTTGGAACTCGTTGATAAACTTATCATCGAAACCGTAGAGATACATGCCAGATAAGAGCCCAGCCAATTGGCCCGAGGTTTCAAACTTAGGCGGGAACTGACCTTTAACATAGGCCTTAGCCGAATCCAGAGTCGCTTGGTCGACACCTTTCTCCCATAAGCGCGCATAGGTTTTCAGCGCTAAATCAATCGCTTCTTGAGTGGTTTCCGTCTTAGTGAAGGTGCTAATGGTAAACACACCTGCGTCGGTATAAGGACTAAACCCGGAGCGTGCGCCATAGGTTAAGCCTGCATTCACCCGCAGTTCATCGTTCAGCCAAGAGGTAAAGCGACCGCCTAAAATGGTGTTCACTACCGTTAGCCCCACATAGTCAGGGTTATCACGGCTAATGCCTAAACCGCCGATCACAAAGGTGGTTTCCATCGCATCTGGCTTATCCACCAGCAGCACTTTAGCTTGGGTTAACTGAGGTAAACCTTGGTTTAAGTCGGGCTGAACCAGTGTTTCGCTGCCCTTCCACTGACCAAAAGTCTGAGTTAGCTTGGCCTTCATCGCCGCCACATCAAAATCCCCCACCACAGTTAATGCGGTATTGGCGGGTTGATAGTAGCTCTTATGGAAGGCACGCAGCTGCGACACTGTGACTTGCTCAAGTGACTCACGATTACCCGATGAGGCATTACCGTAGGGATGGGCACCGAACACCAGTTTATCGAAGTAGCGACCAATCACAGCGCGCGGGCTTTCTTTATCCTGCTGCAAACCCGCAATGGCGCGCTGTTTAAGCTTGTCGAACTCGGCCGAGTCAAAGTCGGGGCTTAATAGCGCGGCGCTAAATAGGCCAAGCATCACATCAGTATCTTTCGCCATAAAATCGGCGGCTAGATAACTGCCTTCTTTATCAGCTTCAGCACCTAAGCTAGCGCCGAGAAAATCCACTTGCTGCTCAATCTCGGCCTTGGATTTACCTGCCGCGCCAAGGAGTAAACCTTCGGCGGTCATTTGGGCAATGCCCGCTGTGGTGTCGTTAACCGCCCCGGCACGCACTACCGCGTTTAGGGTGATCAACGGCACTTCGCGCTGTGGCATTAAATATACTGTGAGGCCGTTATCTAGTACCAACTTATCGTAACTTGGCATAGCAAAACTGCCAGTATCGACGCGTTTGGATGCAGTGGTAGAGGCGCAGCCGGATAAGGCTAAGCTAGTGCCTAGGGCTAATGCGACCATTAACTTAGTCGGCTGCAGAGATGATGTTATAAAGGATGATTTTACAAAGGAGAGTTTCATTGATCCGACTCCTCGTTTGCCGCCAACACCGCAACAGTGCGATTCGATTTGCGTAAATAGGTTTGGGCAACACGTTGGATATCCGCAGGCGTTACCTTGTTATAGGCCTCTGGCGCATTAAATAACTTGTCGTAGCTGCCAAAATACATTTCATAGGTGCCTATGGTGTTAGCCTTACCATTGATGGTTTCCATCGCACGATAAAAGTCCATCAACTTGATATTTTTGACTTTATCTAGCTCTTGCTGGGTCACGCCATTGGTCGCGATGCTATTGATTTGTTCGATCAGCGCGCGCTCTAAGGTGTTAGCATTCACTTCAGGCGCGGCTACACCCATCACATAGAACAGGTTAGGGTCGACCGACATCGGCATATAGGTCTCGGCTTCGAGCGCGACTTGTTTATCCACCAGCGCTTGATATAAACGCGAGCTATTACCTTGGCTTAGGATAGAACTGAGCAGATCCAAGGCATAATAATCGGCATGGGTCGCCGCTGGCACATGGTACGCCAACATCACGTTAGGTGTACTGACCGAGGCTTTTTGAACGAAGGTACGGCGCTCACCCTTTTGCAAAGGCTCGACAGTACGCACGGCCTTAGGCGGTGTTTGCGCAGGAATGGGGGCAAAATACTTATCCGCCAATGCCTTAACTTGGGCCAGCTTTACATCACCGGCAATCACCACAACCGCATTGTTCGGCGCATAGTAGGTCTTATGGTATTGCACTAAATCTTCTAAGGTCCAAGCGGCAATATCCGACTCATGGCCAATCACGGACCAAGAGTAAGGATGTGCTAAAAAGGCCACGCCTTTAACTTCGCCTTCGAGGGTATTCCAGTTGGAGTTTTCAAGCCCAGTCGAACGCTCCGATTGCACTACGCCACGCTCGCTTTCCACCATATCGGGATTGATATCTAAGTTGGCGATACGGTCAGCCTCGAGGTCGAACATGGTCTCTAGCGCATTGGCTGGGAACCAGTCGGTATAGACCGTCATATCTTCAGTGGTGTAGGCATTGTTAGCCCCGCCAGCGGCTTCCATGGTACGGTCGAACATCTTAGGGCCGTATTTTTTCGAGCCGTTAAACATCATATGTTCGAAAAAGTGTGAGATACCAGTAATCCCCGGGACTTCGTTGCGGGAACCGACTTTCCAAAACAGATACATGTTGGCATTGGGAATAGAAGAGTCCTCTAGCACCATGATTTTCATGCCATTGGCTAGCGTAAAACTCTTGATGTCTTCTGCCGTTGTGGCCTGTGCTTGGCTCAAGGGATTAAAGAGTCCCATCGCCAACACCAGCGCCGATAGCGTGCGCTTCATCTTGTTCGCTCCTTGCTGTAAAAATCCACATATGAAGGCAAATTGCCTAGCAAATCAAGCACGGGAAGGCCTTCCCGCGCCGATTTTTTGTAAGCTCAAGTTATACCGAAAAGCTGACGGAATAAGGCTTAAGCGATTTATTGCGCCTTAAGTGCCGTAAGGGCAACCTTGGTCATGGCTTCAACGCCAACTTTTAACGCACTTTCATCCACATAGAAGGCGGGAGAATGGTTACTGGCCGCCGTTTCAGGATCTGTGCCTTTTGGTGTCACACCAAGGAAGAAAAACATCCCAGGTGACTCTAAGGCATAGAAGGAAAAGTCCTCGGCACCTGTGATCAATCCTGGCTCTATCAGCATCTTATCGCCGACCACGCTAGCAAGCACGGGGCGCATACTGGCGACCAATTCGGGATTATTCACCACCACGGGATAACCTTGATGGATTTCGGTTGTCGCGGTGGCGCCTAAAGTTTTTGCCGATAACTCGGCGATTTCAGCCAAGCGCACCTTAATATCGGCACGCATAGGTTGGTCAAAGGTGCGGATGGTGCCAATCAGTTCCACTTCATCGGGAATAATATTCGAGCGAATACCGCCATTTACTGCGCCAAAACTCACCACAGCGGGCGCTTTGGTAATATCCACCTGACGACTGACAATGGTTTGCACATTGGTAATAATTTGCGCCGCGGCGACAATAGGGTCGACGCCATTCCACGGACGCGAACCATGGGTTTGGCGACCTTTCACTTTGATCGTAAAGGAGTCTTCACTCGCCATGGCAGGGCCGCTACGCACCCCAATCATGCCGCTTGGCATACTCGAAGTCACATGCATGCCAAACACTTGGTCGGGTTTACGCTTGGCAAACAGTCCTTGTTTTAGCATTAATTCCGCACCGCCCTCTTCGCCATCGGGCGCACCTTCTTCGGCGGGTTGGAAGATAAACATCACATCGCCGGCAAGGCTATCTTTCACTTTCACTAAGTTTTCGGCCACGCCCATTAACATAGCCACATGGGTATCGTGACCGCAGGCATGCATCACCCCTACGGTTTGACCGCGATAGGTATCCGTCGCTTTGGAGGCAAAGGGCACATCGACGACTTCGGTCACTGGCAACGCATCCATATCTGCACGGATCGCAATCAAAGGGCCGGGTTTACCGCCCTTTAACTTTCCGCCTTTCAAGATAGCAACAACGCCAGTATGGGCGATACCCGTTTGTACTTCTAACCCGAGGGATTTCAGATGCTTTTCGATAATCTTGCTGGTGCGAAACTCGCGATTAGATAACTCAGGATGTTGGTGCAAATCACGGCGCCAGTCGATCACCTTTTGCTCCACACCCGCCGCCAACTTAGCCGCATCGGACTGCGCCGCATCGGCAGAACTGACCCCTGCGCCCAGCAAGCTCAAAGTTAGAGCAGAGGCGAGTAAGCTCTTGGTGAATCTTGATGTACTCACACCGAATGAACTCACATAAGGTGCAAAGGATGTGGCTACTGAGGATGTTGATAAAGCGCGCGATACCGAGGATACAGTCATAGCGATAACCTATTGTTGTTTTTATAAGCTATCTAAACTACACGGACATTGAGAAATTGTTAATAGATTTAATAGTAAGGAGACATTGCGCAAGGATGTTTAGTGCACTCAGTGTAAATCACGCAGCTTGCAAAATATGCGAAAACCCATTGTTGATGGCCTTCTGAAATCAAAAGACGAGGCAAAGCGATCACTCGCATAAGGTGAGTCAGTCGGGATTTTGAGAGATTTTCACACACCATTCGAAACCTGCGACAGCTTTTGTCGCAGCCTTTGATTAATATACTGTTATTCCGCTAAACATCGAAAAATCCACTATGCAGCCTAACTTTCAACGCCAAGTGACACTACTGAGCTTAATCCCGCGAGCGCCACGTAAAATCTCGGTAAACGAATTAGTCGAACGGCTGGCAAACCGCACGCAGGATATCAGTAAGCGTTCGGTGCAAAGGGATTTAAAGGCCATGTATGAAATGGGCACCTTTGGCTTACGCCTCGATGATAGAAACAAGCCCTATGGTTGGTCGATTGAGTCCTGCTGGCGCGGGTTGAACCTAGATCTAATGGACCAACATATGGCGCTGGCGTTAACCACCTTAAAGCGCAGTGCGAGTCAGTTAATGCCACCACAAAGCTTGCAGCAACTACAGCCCTACTTCGACAGGGCCGATCAGGTGCTGGCTAGCGATCCAGAAAATCCTTGGCTCTATTGGGCGTGCAGAGTCGCACAGCTTCCCGAGCCTTACCCCTTTATCCTACCCCAGCACCAACCTCAATCTTTAGAAGTCATACAGCAAGCTATTTTGGATAAGAAACAAATTCGCTGCGATATCAAAAAATGGATCAATGGTAAAATGCATTGGCTGCATTACAACCCTATAAATCCACAAGGAATTTTAATTCGCGATGGGGTGGCGCTACTCGCTTTTACCATTGGCAGTTTTGATAAGCGCCGCCACCACAAACCGATAGGCTTACTGCGTAACGCGCAGCTATTGCCCAGCGCGGCGGTTAAGAGTGCCGATTTTGATATCAATAAAACCGCACAGGGCTCGCGTGGCGAGAAGATGCGTCTCGGACACCCCAAAGCTGCGCACAGCATTGTGGGAAATGGCCGATACCGTGGAGGTACTGGCACCGGTAAAACTGCGGGAGCACTTTGCCGCACTCAGCCAAAAAATGGCGGCGAAATACCGTTAAACCGTTTATCGCATTGATGCGACAAGCTGAGTCGCAACTCAAGGTTAGTCTTGCTTTACCATTGCTAACTGTGAGAGTCGCTATGTTTGAACTAATTCATGAAACCGCCACTGGCGCCATGCCCAAATTAACGGTATTCGGCGTCGGAGGCTGTGGTTGTAATACCATTAATCAACTCAGCCAAGTCAATCTGCCATCCAGCGTAGAATTAATTTCCGTCAATACCGATGCCCAAGCCATGGCCGCCACCAGCAGCCATTACCGTATTCAAATTGGTTCACAAACGACGAAAGGCTTAGGCGCAGGCGCCAAGCCCGATGTCGGCTGCGCAGCAGCGATTGAGTCGGCGCAGGCATTAACTGAACAAATGCAGCATAGCGATATCGTGTTTCTCACCGCGGGATTAGGCGGTGGTACAGGTACGGGCGCGCTACCACAGGTGGCAAAGCTCGCTCGAGAGTTAACCAAACCTGTTATCGCCGTTGTGACCATGCCTTTTAGCTTTGAGGGCCAGCACAGAAAAGCCAATGCCGAAGCCGGACTACAGGAATTATTGGAGAGCGCCAATGCCGTTATCGTTCTCCCCAACGATAAGCTTGCCGAGGTGCTTGGGGCAAAAGTGACCCTGCTTAATGCCTTCAAAGAGAGTAATAAAATTTTACAGGATGTGTTATTGGGGCTTGCCAATACCATCAGCCAAGCTGGACTTATCAATATTGATTTAAATGATTTTATTTCCGTCATCAGCCGCCAAGGTCGCGCCGCAATGGGCGTGAGCGGCCTTCAAGGCGATGAGGACCTTATCTCGGCGGTTAAACGCGCCATGCAACATCCCTTGCTCGATAATATCGAACTCAATCAAGCGCAAGCGGCAATTGTCAGTGTTGTCGCAAAAGACACGATAGAGCTCAGTCAATACAACCAAATCGGCGCAACTGTACATGAGCAATTACCGCGAGATGCCCTAGTGATTATTGGGCTCACTATCGACCCTGACCTCGAATCGGAGCTCGAAATCATGGTGATCGCAACGGGGATTGGATTCGTGCGGTCAGGAAATCCAGACCATACCCAGGCGGTTGATGATAGCTATATCAATGTACATGACTTTATTAAGCGTCCTGCCATACCAATATCCGAACCCGAACCATCGAAGTTCGATTTAGAAAATTTGCAGATCCCAACTTATCTGCGGCAGCAAAAGCCCCAAGCGCACTAGTGGGCTTTATGCAAAAAAACCACGTCTTTGTCGATGATTTCCAGTTGCCAGCCGTAATGCTCGGCGAGCCACTGAAAGGTGGCTTCAGAGTAAAAGTTAATATGGGTGGGATCATTTTTATAATGCCAAGAGCTAAATGCCGTGGGATTGAGCACTCGCTTGGTCATCACGGCCAAAATGCCTTTTGGTTTGAGTAAGGAGTTTAATAAGCTCAATAACGCATCGGCATCACTCACATGCTCAATGACCTCAGTCAGGGTAATAAAATCGTATTGCCGTGCGAGTAATTCGGGATTGTTAGCGTAATAGAGATCGTAGTTTTCGATCCGATAGCCCCGCGCTTGCGCCATCAGACTCAATGCCTTGCCCTCACCACAACCAAAATCTAGCCCTAATGCCGAAGGGGTAAAGCGTGCCAACAAGGGGGCGAGGGTTCTGTCTAAAAACTGCTGGTAACCGATATCCTGTGGATGATTCTCATGCTTATCATACTCAGCTTTTTCGGCTTCAGGACTCAGATAAAATTCGGCGGGCACGCTCACCAAGGCACAGTTCTGACACTGTTGGTAACGGCGGCGTTTATCTTGGTGGTAAGCCACTAAATCGGCACTATGGCAGAGAGGACAGGTGTTCAACGGTAATTCCTAGCAGAATCAAAGGGCAAACTGTGAATGTTGCCCTTAAAGTAAAAGAACTAACAACTAAGGTTTGGGGATTTTACGCTCTTTGGCAGCCGCTTCCTTGGCTTCTTGTAGATATTTTTGCTCGCGGCTTTCCCTTTCATCGAACTGCTTTTGAGCCTTAAGCTTTTGTTGGGCTTCCCAATCCTGCGGATTGGACTGTTGGCGGATTTTTTCTTCCCGAACCGAAGTTTCTTGGGCGGCTCGGCGGGCCTTTTCAAGCTGCGCCTGCTCGATACGCTGCGAGTCGATGCGCGCCTTATCGGCCCGTTGCTCTAAGGTCAGCCGTGGTTTCGGCTGATCAGCCGCGTACACCGAGGGTGATAACATTCCGGCACACATGCTTAATGCAATGATTGGGATAAATTTTGGCATCCTATGTTCCTTAGAGTCCTTCCTCGGCTGATTGACACTGCAAACTGAACATTCAAGGCAGAACATAGCATAAAAACGTATTTGCCAGTGATGGGTTAGCATGATTTTCGTATAAGGCAGAAAAACAACTATCTTAATCTGTCAGTTTTTAGTTGTTATTTGAGCAAAATCTCGATTAAGTTTATTTTAACCCCGTTGGAATGATGTACTATTTGGATTAATTTCGTTATAGACGAAGTACCTAGCTATAGGATGTGACCTTAATTTGCGTCACAAGGGAGTATCCTAGATGATCAGATGGCAACACTTGCTCAATAAACTCAGTACAGATGATTCTGTATTGCAAGATAAGCTGTCACGCTGGCAAGACAGTCCCCATCAGACTCCCCTCGCCTTGATCCAAGGCTTTAGTTTTATTAGCGCAAACAACGCCACTCTCGATTATTTTGGCGCCGAATACGATGCCTTACTGAATTCCACACCCTATGACTTTTCACCTAGGATCCAATCTTCTGGGCGAAATAGCGTTGAATTTGCGAGAGAAATGATTCTTGAGGCTGCATCGGGGAACCATGTCGAATTCAGTTGGCTTCACCTGAGCCAACAGGGTAAAGAACTTCCAACCAAGGTAAAACTCTACCCTTGTCATTTGCAGCAACAGTCCGTGGTGCTCGTTGAGCTACAAGCACTCAACCGTCGGACTCAAGTTCGGCCGTCAATCTCCGATGGTTTTGCCCATATCCCAAAAGAAATAATGGCGACCACACTCGAAGAGAGTGCCGAGGCCGTTTATATCACGGATGCAGACAATCGCATTTTGGCCGTTAATAAGGCAATGTGTCGTATCTGCGGTTACAGTGCCGAACAATTAATAGGTAAAACACCTGAGTTTTTAGAGGCTAAGCTCCTGCCGCTAGGGCAAGATACCGATTGCCAAGCCGCTCTCAAGCAACGGGGATTTTGGCATGGTGAAACCCTCAAACAGCGATCTGACGGGAGTCACTTTCCCGCGTGGCAGAGCAGTCGACGTATCGAGACGGATGATAATGCCCTATATCACGTGAATATTTTCAGTGATATCAGCACCAAAAAGTTACTAGAAACACAGCTTACAACCCGAGCAATGTATGACACGCTAACGGGGTTACCGAACCGTTATCATCTCAAGCAAATACTCAATAGTGCCCTCGACAAACTGAAGGATGACCCTTCGGCCCTCGGCGCCCTAATGTTTTTAGATCTCAATGGCTTTAAGAATATCAACGACAGCTTTGGTCATTCCATGGGTGACAGAGTACTGCAACTGGTGGCCGCGCGTTTGGAAGCGGGCTGCATCGAGAAGGCCGATATTGCCCGTATGGGTGGCGACGAATTTACCTTAGTGCTGCAGGAATGCAGTTGTAAGGAAGAAATCCAATTGTTTGCCCAGAAAATTTTGAGCCTGTTCGACAGTCCGTTCGAAATCGAAGGGCAAAAGTTCTTCCTCGGCACCAGTATTGGTATCGCGCTGTTCCCAACCCATAGTGATCAGGCGGGCCAACTGATTAGCTTGGCCGATACAGCTATGTATAGCGCCAAGAAAAATCAACCGCATCTCGTGTTTTATGATAAAGCGATGAGCCAAGCCGCCGAGCTGAAATTAAAGCTTATCAATAACCTAAGACATGCCCATAGCCTCAAACAGTTCAACCTCGCCTATCAGGCGATTGTCGATTTACACACCAATAAACCCATTGGTGCCGAGGCGCTGCTACGCTGGCAAAAATCCCCAAGCGAGCATTATGAGGCGGCAGAGTTCGTCCCCTTACTCGAGGAAACGGGGTTAATCATCACCATTGGACAATGGGCATTGGAGCAGGCCTGTAAACAGGCAACAATATGGCGCGCAAGTTATCAGCCTGATTTTAAGGTGTCGGTCAATGTGTCTCCCCTACAGCTGGAGCATGTGGATTTTGTCAGCCAAGTGATTAGCGCCCTAGAAATGGTAGCCCTGCCCGCTGAAGCACTGATTTTAGAAATCACCGAGTCTGCACTTTTACGCCAACCCGAGTTAGCCCGCCAAACCCTTGAGCGCATCAAAGCTTTAGGTGTGGGCATCGCGATTGATGACTTTGGCACGGGTCTCTCGTCGCTGAGTCGTTTGGGAACCTTACCGATAGACAGTGTGAAAATTGATGCTGAATTTGCCATGCGTCTTAATGATGCCTCGGGACAAAAGCTTTGCCATGCAATAGTGCAATTAGCACAGGCACTCGACATTCACTTTGTGGCAGAAGGCATAGAAACGCAGCAGCAAAAAGACATTATTACTCATATGGGGCAAGGCTTTGCCCAAGGCTTTTTGTTTGGCTATCCCAGTTCGGTTGAGCAGTTTACTCAAGCCTTTTTAGCCGAAAGGTGTATCGCTTAAGGCTTGGCAGTAATTTGGGAAACATTGACTTGTTTATTGAGTAGATTTGTCAGGTTGACTCATTGGCTCGATAGCCCTGCCAGCGCACCATAAAATATGGAATCACTCCCCTGCAAAGCAATTGGCTGGCAAAGCTATCTCATCATTTGCGGTGCAAATGAATCGTCGCTATTAAACCTTGTTTTAAGTTACGTTAGCGTGATCTGAATAAGATTTTAACTATTTTAATTCGTACGGAGTCTCAAAAACGTAAGAATTTAAAAACACTTACTCCCTGTCCTGATAACGGAGCCTCACCTGGGCAGGCATAGCCCGAATGCGCATATCCACCATCGCATCGAAGGCATTCAATAAAGGCGACACATCTAAATCCGCGTCGAGCGCCTTTAGCATATAAACACTAGCCTCTAAGGTTGACAGACTATCGCTGCGACTCGATTTACGGATCTTGTATCTTGATGCATAACATTCGGCCAAGTGCACCGCCGGCAATTGAGCTAACCAAGGATTTAACTGCAGTATTTTAAAAGCCTTTCGCCAGGTGCCATCGATCAACAACAGCACAGAATCGGCAGGAATCGTCTGACTCTCAACACTCACACTCTGCTCAGAGGGATACACAAGATAGATAGGGCGTCGACATCGGCTTAATTGCTCCCGCAATAAGGCAAAATCCACCTCAGTCTCCCCCACATGCACCTGAGTGTCGGGGACCACTAGACTTAATACCTTGACGCTATTCTTTTTATGTTCAACTTCCGATGGATGCTGCAATATCACTAGCTGCGTTTGCGGCTGTATCGGCTGCACATAATTACAGAGGCAAGTATTGAGGGGATAACTGCAAATAGGGCAATAGTGGCGGGTCAAAACAAGTTCTCTCTAAAACAATTATTCCGCAGTATAGCAGTTCGCTCCGCTTGGTATGGCATTCTGTTTAGTTGTTGAATTCGAAGCGATGTTGACATTTTGTTAACAAGGCGTATCTTCCGCAACTTAGGACCCAACGATAGTGAAATCCCATATCACTTTAAGGTGTTATACCCGTTACAATAACAAAAGGAACTGCAATGCTCGTTAATCGACTCAACCTCGCACTCATACTCGCCCTTACCAGCACCACAACCTTCGCCGCAACAGATAACACTTACCAGCATGATGTAAGCCTAGTGTATGCCAGTTCAACTGACGAGTTTAGCGATGGTTCTTGGGATGCGGATTACCGTTATTACTTTACGCCTGTTAGCCAAAATACTGTTCCCTATGCACTTAGCGGCTTTTTAGCGCAATCATCTAATATCAGTGTTGGTTATAACGTTAGTGAACATTCCGATTTCTATCGCATTAATGGAGAATATGTTTTTGATTCAAAATGGTTTATTGGGCTCAGTTATGGAATGATAGATAGTGATTATCAGGAGACAAATAACTACAGTGCCAAACTCGGTTATTACTTTAACGCCAATTCGGCCGTTTACCTGAAATATTCTACTGATAATACTGATCTTGCCTATGAGACATATTATAAAGGTGAAATTAACGTCGACACTGTGGGCCTTGGTATTCGTAGTTTTATTCCATTAGAATCAACAGCAGGCGTTGACCTGTACGCAGACTTAGGCTATTCGCACCGTGAGAGTTCATCAACTTTCGACTTTGGCAGCGATTACCATTATACGAGTAATGACACATCTTTGAACCTCGGCGCACGTTGGTTTATCAACAAATCTTGGGCCGTGGGAGCAAGTCATACAATCCAAGATGAGGATGATCCCTCAACCATTTATACTTCTTACTACTGGCGAATTACTGATTTTATCTCCGCTCAGACAAGTATCTCAAAATTCATTGATTCAGATGCAGATGATGTCCTCTTGGCCATAGGCATCAACGGTCGCTTCTAAAAAAATGCCCATAGCTATGGTCAAATAAGCTACGGGCAAAGGGTGTCTTGTAGGTTAGCCGTATGACTAATGCTCGGCGGCTAACTGCTCTTGGTGCCAGTGGTCGAAGCGGCTTAACGCCATCATAGAGAGTAATCCGATAGAAAATACTCCCATCACTAACGCCACAGCATAGGGTGCGGTCAGGTTAGTTTGTTGCACTAGGCCCGCAATCACTGATGCACCACTCATCTGAATAAAACCTAACATCGCTGTTGCAGTTCCTGCGCGCTCGCCAAAGGCAGACAGCGCCATACTGGTCGCAGGGCCTAATAAAAAAGCAAAACCAATACACAACAACATCATAGGCAGCATAAAGGCGAAGGCGGCAGCCATACCCACACTTGGGCCAAATGCTTGTGCTGCGATAATCAACACCGCCGAGAGCACCAGTAACACTAAGGCAAGGATGGCGGTTGGACGGTTGCCTAACTTGCGGATCACCACTGGCGCGGCAAAACAGGCCACAATATTGACCAAAGCATTCAAACCAAACAAACCACTAAAAGCTAACTCTGACACTCCTAGATGGCCGATAAGCCACACGGGAGAGTATGACACATAACTTAAAATCGCCGCCATCGCCGACATACAAGCAAAGGCATAGAACAAGAAATGGGTATTGCTCAGCACAGGCTTATAACGGCTCCAGCGGTACAAGGGACCACTGCTAACGGTATTGGCTGGACGAGTTTCGGGTAAACGATAACCCACCAAGAGCATCATCAAAATCGCGTATAGGGTCATAAACACAAAGGTCGAGCGCCAGCCAAATTGCATGGCTAATAGCCCGCCAAGGGTGGGCGCCAGTGCGGGGATCACGCAGATAGCCCCATTTAAGTAGCTGTAGATACGGGCGCCTTCCTTGGGCGAATAACAGTCACGCACCGCGCTAAAGACCACAATCGAGGTTGAACACGCCGCTAACCCTTGCAACACACGGGCAAGTTGTAACCAATGGAATTCAATCGCAGCGGCGGCAAGCAAACTGCTCGCGCCATAGAGCAACACGCCAAAAAGGGCCACGGGTCGACGTCCGTAACGGTCGGCTAAGGGACCAATCAAAATTTGACCCACACCCATAGCAAATAAAAACAGTACTAATGTGGACTGTACTTCACTGGCAGACACGGCGAACTCTGCCGCCATGGTTGGCATAGAAGGTAGATAAATATCAATCGCCAATGGGCTGAGTAGCACCAAAGACATCAAAATAGGTAACAGATTACGCCGCATAAAACTTATCTCGGTTAAACAGTAAAAGGTATTTCAGTGGGCGCTATTTTAAATAACTCAAGGTATGAACAGAAATGGTATAATTTCCAAAGTGAATTTCCTCTGAGGAATATCTATGAATCTCGACAACTTAGCCAGAATCGATCTCAACTTACTGGTGATATTGAAGGTTTTGCTCGAAGAACAGAGTGTCACCCGCGCAGCGAGTCGATTACATATTAGCCAGTCGGCGTTGAGCAAGAGCTTGAATCGCCTGCGAGAAACTCTAGATGATCCCCTGTTCCAACGCACTGCCCATGGCCTAAAACCCACGGCGCATGCGCTCAATATCGGGCTGAAGTTGCCGAATATTTTGCAGGACTTATATCAACTCACTCAGCCACCGACGTTTACACCGGCCAGCAGTAACAGGCAGTTTTCCTTTGCCATGGTTGAAAGCGCCTACGAAACCTTAATTCCCTATTTTATCGGCCCATTGTTAAGCACCGCGCCGAACCTTAAGCTCGATTCCTATGTTTGGACCGAGAAATCGATGCACGATTTGCAGCAGGGGCAAATTGACTTTGGGATCTCGGGGCGGGATCTACACCCGCTGTCAGACTCGCAAACGGACAGACTCCCAGATGGCATTAGCTGCCAAACCCTGTTTACCGACAGGCAAGTGTGTTTGGTGCGCCAAGATCATCCTTTGATGACCGCACTCACCTCGTCCCAGTGGGATTTAAATTTGTATTTGGATATGGCGCATGTGCAGGTGCGCTGTGAAGGGAGTGATTGGTGGGCGCTGGATTACTTTCTGGCCGACCTTGGCCACAGGCGTAAAATCAGCACGACAGTGCCCGATTTTTATGGCGCGGCCAGCATCTGTGCCCACAGTGATTTGATTTTTACCTTACCATCGAGCTTTGCACTGCACGCATGCAAGCTGTATCCACTGAGGCTGTTGCCTCTGCCCTTTGAATTTATCCCTATGGCCTACGTGCTGCTCTGGCATCAGCGCAACGATGAAGACCAAGGTCATAAATGGATGCGCGATACCATCTGCCAAAGTGTTGAAAAGCTTATGCAACCCTAAGATAAAAGACATAAAAAAGCCCAGGGTACAAGCGTATCCTGGGCTTATTCAACTAAACACACCTATAGAATAAAGGTCGCGACCTGGGCATTGAGATCATTTGCACGCGCCTTTAATGCTTGGGCTTGAGTCAGATCCGATTTCGCCGCCTCGGTGATTTCGTCGGTCACGTCCTTGATCGCCACGGTATTTTGGGTGATTTCCCCCGTAACCTGAGTTTGTTCCTCAGCAGCAGTGGCAATTTGCCCCGCCATATCCGAAATCACATTCACGGCTTGGGTGATTTCCTCCAGCGCCTTAGCGGCGGCATTAGCATCTTCCACGCTGTTGCCCGCAAGCATTTGACTGCTTTCCATCAAACTTACCGCTTTAGCTGTGGTACGTTGTAGGGTTTCAATGGTCGCATGCACTTCTTGGGTCGAATCTTGCGTCCGACGCGACAATACCCGCACCTCATCGGCGACCACCGCAAAACCGCGGCCCTGCTCACCCGCGCGGGCTGCTTCAATCGCCGCATTGAGTGCTAATAGGTTAGTTTGCTCCGCAATCCCTTGAATTGTCGCTAAAATGCTGGAAATAGACTGAGCATGGCGACTTAAATCTTCAATCACGTCTGTTGCCTGAGCGACTTCATCGGCCAAGGAGTTGATCGAACTGCGGGTTTTATTGACCAGCTCTTTGCCTTGGAAACTACTCGTAGCCGATTGCTGCGCCGCAGTTGCAGTGTTTTCCGCATTAGCGGCAATTTCATTGGTCGCGCTCGCCATTTCGGTCACCGCCGTTGCCACCATGGCCACTTCCTGCTGCTGACGTTGCAACTCTGCCACGGCAATATGGTTGGTTTTAAGACTGCGCTCAGCATCCGCATCTAGCTCGCTGGCTAACTGACGAATATGGCTGATCAGTTGATGCTGGCTGCCGACAAAACGGTTAAAACTATCGGCCAGTACACCCACTTCATCTTGAGTGTCGACCTCGATACGTTGAGTTAAGTCGCCATTACCATCGGCAATCCGCGCAAGTGCCTGTGAGACACGCCCTAGCGGCCCGAGCAGTAAACTTACCAGCCAAGAAATCGCCAATACGCTCAGTAATAACACTACGACGGAAAGTCCAAATTGCGTCAGCAGAAGATCGGTCAGAGGTGCCTCTAGAGTCTCCTTATCCAGCACTATCACCAGCTCCCAATCGGTATTGGGAATATCGACGCCCCAGACTAACTTGTCGCGGCCCTCATTCTCAAAATACATGGGCAATAAAGCACCCGCCTGACGGCTCTGCTGGGGTAAATCACGATTCAAGTCGTTGTCTATATCGCCAACTGGCTTCATCGCTTTCGAAGCTTCTTTGTAAGCAATCACAGTACCGTCTTTGTGCATCATGATCGCATAGCCGTTGGCGGGTAGAGTCATGCGATTCACGCTCTCGACCAGGCTCGCAATCGAGAGATCACCACCCACAACACCTTGGGAAGTCGCCTGTGCCATAGTGACCACTAACACATTGTACGCCACGTCGACATAGGGTTTAGTCAGGATTAAGCCACGCTCATTCATCGCCTGTTTATACCAAGGGCGCGTTCTCGGATCGTAGCCCGCACGATCTATGCTAGGATCTGAGTCCAGCATTTGCCCCGTCTGAGTACCATAATAGGTCAGTTGGAATCGTCCCGAAGCCTGTGCTTGCTGTAAGGCATTTAAACTGTCACCTTCAACCTTAGATGCTAATGCACCCACTATATCTTGACGTCCGGCAAGCCATTCTTGAATACGCTCGGCCTGTTGTTCACCTAAGCGTTGCACCTGTTCTAAGCTATTTTGCAACAATAATGATTTTTGACTGGAAAAGCTTTGCCATGACAGCAAGCCGATCACGAGGGACAGCGCGATCACGACCGAAATCAGGATCTTTTGTTTAAGCGAATATGAGTTCATTTGGTATCTACGGTTTTACACAGCACAGAAGGAAGTGAGGGATGAGAGGTTGGCGCTTAATGTCGCAAATTTACAGTTTTTGCCAAAACCAATCATAATATCGGCTAAATTTTCGCACATATTGCACAATAAACAAAGAATCACTCATCATCAAATTAATAAATAATTAAGTAAAAACATAAAGATAATCTTATTTAAATCATTTAAAACATAATACCAACCAAAAAACACAGCAGGCCAGATTGCATAACAATTTAAGCTTGTAGACGTAAAAGAACGTAAATTAACCCAAATTAACGTGACCTCATCCGCTTATTTATTGCACACTGATTCTCCATAGCATTGGGAAAGAGGCCTCTCGATGATGTCAATTTGGCAAATCCTTAGACCATTCGCCTTACGGCTCGCCCATTTTGATGAGGAGTTCTTATGATCTATCAACAATTTCAACAGAGCCCATTTCAGCCACGAATTTCAGGACCACGGGCTTGGTTAGCCATGGCCGTTAGTGTAAGCCTAATTTGTTTATCTCTGTTTTTATTACCTTTTGTGCTTTTGTTCGGTGCAATTGCGCTCGGCAGCCTAGTACTATTTAGCCGTATTTATGTGGCGCGCCAAGTGAGTAAGTTTAATCGTGCCCAAGCACAAGCGCAGGAGGCAGCAAGCCAAGAGACTGAGTTTTATCGTTCCACAAATGTGGTGCGTGAAATCCATGCGGAGCAATATCGTGGCCGCACCTTTGAACATCAACAGGATGAGAAATAATACTAAGCGCTTAGTATAGTTTTTGCGCGCTTAAGGGTCTGAATCTCGCCGGGATCTTGTGTCATTTCCAGCACAGTATCAACTTGCAATGCGAGCGAATGCCATAGGGGCTCGATAATCTCAGCCTCTTTGGCATTGGCATGACGACGCGCGAGGTTGAGCAGCGCCGCTGAGCCCACCACATCGATGCGCCCTAAAATACCGTCTGCGAGCGCCATGCTCAGTTCAATCATGGCTGGCACGCTGTGACCATATTTAATCACTTCACGCAGGTAACGCTCTGCCTGACTCACATCGCCACCCAAACCACTTTCATCGTTTAGCATATGCTGTGCGCGGGTGAACATTGCATCGAGCTGACCTTGCTCAGCCGCTTCGGCCATCCAATATTCACTGACGATAGGATCTCGCTTACAACCGTCGCCATTGGCGAGCATTAAGGCCAAATGGTACTGGGCATGGGGATAACCCGCTTGGGCAGCTTTACTAATAAAATAATAGGCTTGGGGCAGATCTTTCGTCTGGTAGTAAAGCACACCTAGATTTGCCATGGCTTCGGTTTGCTCGCCCTCGGCCGCCAGTTGTAAGTAGTGTTTCGCCTGGACTAAATCCGGCTTAAATGACTCGCTGCCCACCAGATAAAAATAACCCAGTAGCGCCATCGCATTGACTACGCCCGCCTCCGCGGCATTGGCAATCACCGCCTCACCCTCAATGGTATTGGCCGGTCCGTGATAACCGTGGATAAGTCCGACACCATGTTCATAGAGTGCCTCAGGGTGTTTTGGCGCAGCAAGGGCAAACCAATAGGCGGCTTTGGCAAAAGAATCGCTGGCTTTTTGCGCCACGTCCTTTACTGCGGGGCCATTTTCATCGTCATTGCCGTAGGACTGGTCGACCAAGGCAAGCTCTTGCTCTTTAAGCATTAATCCTTTGGTTTTAAAAGAGATCCCTACAAGGTATTGCGCCTTAGGATCGTCTTCCATGACCGCGCGGTAACAGAGATCTTTGATTGTGACAGCATCGCTGGCTTGGTAACGGTAAGCGGGAGCTGCACGCCCTATCACCTTAGGATACAAGTGTTCAATTAAGGCCAGCACATCTTTAATGGCCTTTTGGGCCAAGGCGAGCAATTGCTCTTGAGTTAGATGGTATTTTTCAGGATGAGCGCCACGATTACCGTCGCCACGCAGACGATGTAAGGCTCTGGTAGTTTTCACATCGATCAAACGCTTTTGATTTAGCAGTTCGATACGATCATAGAGATTCGGGCTGGTAAAGGAGACATCCTTCCCCTGCCCGAGCAGTTCGGTCAACCTGTGGGTAAAACTGCGGATATGCAGCAGTGACTGAGTGGGCACATCCTGCACATAGTTTTTGGCGTTGAGGTAATCATCGAGGAGAGAGGCCGAAAACCCTTGGATAAATTCGCTATCCAGTAACTCAGCTCCTATCTCCATATATCCTTACCTCAGCTCGAATGCACTCAGTTGATGTTATTCCGCAGTTGGCTTTTTCGTCACCATATATAGGCGGAACAGCGCTAAGTTAACGAATAAACCGATAAAAGCCATCAAGGTATCCGCCAGCATTTGCACAGGTAGGCCACCCAGAGACGCGGCACCAGAGAGCTGAGCACCAATGACTGAAAGCGGCAAGTAAAGCATCAATAAGGCGATGGTTTTCAGCACGATTGGACCACTAAAGCTAAAGCTTGCCTTAATAGCTTCCAGCGGCGTTAAACGTTCAACCACCACCATAAAGTTCACATAGGCTAGGCGGGCGAACAGATAGAAGCTGATGACGAGTCCCACTAACCACATTGGACCGAAAGCGGCAAATAACATCACAGGCGCTAAAATCGCCAGTCCAGAAAATACCCCAGCCAGCAGCAATGGCGGCACAAAGGGTAAACTGGCTTTCAATACCATGCCGGCCGATGGGTTATGCCCTTGGGATCTCAGCTCTAAAAACAGCGTTAATGCGGCAATCAGTACCGAAAAAATCAACAGCAGTAGCATCATGGCGATCATATGCGGTGCGCCAAACTGTGGATTTTCCAGATCGACTTTGCTCATCTCTGTGCCTAGCCATAGCTGAATACCCACCTGCACTAACAGCAATGGCACTGTCAGTATGGCAAGCTGAGTGAGATGATTACGGAAAAAGTTATAAGCTTCGGTCAAAATTGCGGATAGTGACATGCGCCTTTCCAAAATAATTGAAGTAAATTAACACCGTGAATTGCCGCTAAGGATACCGAAAATCCCAGCCTAATGCACAACACAAATCACTTGAGTGAACCGTTAATCACAGAAAACTGCTGCAACAAAAGTCGCAAAGCCGTTACACTGTCACCCTTAATTGCGCGCAAACCCTCAAAGGATGCCACTCTATGAAACACACTCTCACTCTCTCGATTCTGATTAGCGCCAGTCTTTTGGCGGCTCCCGCCAGCGCAGGCTGGTTAGATAACCTTGCCGGAACACAAGCCAAAACGGAAAAAGCTGCTACCAGTACCGCTACTGAGTCAAACGAGTTAGTTGGCAGCGTTATGTCGCAACTCGGTTTAAGCCAAACCCAAGCCGAAGGTGGTTTAGGCAGTCTGTTAGGCTTAGCCCAGTCTAGCCTAGGGTCGAATGATTACACCAAATTAGCGGCCAGCATTCCTAATGCCGACAGCCTATTAGCCGCGGCGCCTAAACTCGATGCGAATTCAGGCGTTTCTGGCCTGTTGTCTAAGGCTGGCAATATTGGCACTTCCCTACAGGGCAGTGCAATGGTGTTAGATGCTTTTGAAAAATTAGGGATTTCTAAAGAGTTAGCCATGCCTATGATCGATATCGCTAAGTCTTACCATGAGACGAATGGCGCCGAAGGCAGCTCAGATCTCCTGATGAAGGGCCTAAATTCCCTGCTGTAATCCTTGCCTCTCACCCTAAGCCCATGGCTTAGGGTGAACTTTGATAGTAAAAATCACTCTATTTAGTTAGTCCTTCTTGCCAGAGCAGTGCCCTTTTATGATTGCTAAGCTGAAACGATTCCTTCAATCCCATACCCAGGCCATCTCCCCCGAGGAAAAAGCCTATCAACTCAAGTTGGCGGCAGCGAGCATGTTGCTCGAAGTGGTGTTTGCCGATGAAACTTTGGCATCGGAAGAAATGGCGTTATTGCCGACACTACTGACAGAAACATTGTCTATGCCAGTACAGGAAGCCAGCGAGCTGATTGAAGAAGCCAAAAAAGCCCAAGGTAATGCCACCTCATTGTTTGAGTTTACCAATACAATTAATACCGAGTTTAGCGTGGAACAGAAGCAGCAATTGTTACTCGCGATGTGGCAGTTAGCCTATGCCGATGGGCAACTCTCCCAGTACGAAGATCAGATCATTCGCCGCACCGCCGATTTGCTGTATCTCAAGCACAGCGAACTTATTCAGATGCGTAATCAGGCTATCGAAGCCACCCAAGCGGCACTCTAAGATCAGGCAATAAAAAAGCATGAATTGCAGTGATGCCATTCATGCTTTGATTCTCACGATTAAGATTGCCGCTTGTTGATCAAACAGGCTTAAGCAAGCGCCTTACCAATCTCGAACCCTGCGCCTCTCAACTCAGTTAACTTGGCTCGCAATCCACCCATTTCCATCTTTAAGCCTTTCTTGGTCGCCAATTGCGATAACCAACTTGTTTTATCGTCATCTTCAATGTTGTCCCAATCCTCCAGCACTTTATAGGCTAGGCATAACAATGCCGCCAATTTAGAGAAAGGATTCGAATCCTTGGGGTGATCCTGATACAGAATTCCTTGTACCAACGCGGGGGTAAATTTCCAGTTTTGAGCCAACAGGGCACCAATATCGGGGGAATCGTAGCCAAGGAGTTCACGCTCAAAGGTATGTTTATCTTTACCTTGGGCAACGGCTTCGGTAATTTTTTCAGCATCTTCGGGAGAAATCGCCGCAATCAATAAATCACCAATCCGGTGGAGGATACCGCAGGTAAAAGCCTCATCGGGCTGCACACCGCAACGTTTGGCCATCTCTTGGCTGTAGAGTGCAATTTCAAATGTTTGCCCCCAAAACTGCGCCAAATCGACCCCTTGGCATTTAGGCACCGACCCCATCACCGCTGAAGCCAAGACTAAGGTTCGTAGCGTCTGCATGCCTAGGCGCACTACAGCTTCGTCAATGCTGCCCACTTCGCGGCTGTGACCGTAATGGGCGCAGTTGGCCAGCCTCAGCACCTTAGCGCTGATCAAGGGATCGTGGGACACCTTAGTCGCAATGTTTTTGACCGTGGCATTATCATCGTTCACCACCTCGAGCAGTTCACTAATGGCTTTAGGTAAACGAGGTAAGTCATCGACTCGACTCAGTAGCGCAGCAGAATCCATATTTATTCTCCTTCGACGTGAATGATCAAAATATAGAACACAGAACTTAGCCTCGCTTGCAAAGATATCGCCGTATATCAATGGCGTCTGCAACTTTTGCCTTCCTTCAAACGGCTTTTAATACAAGTGGCAATCCCCCTCAAATCCGCTCGGCAAGCACGATAGGCTTATACTTCAGGCCATTCCAACCCATAAAACATCGCTCAACAATTATGCTTATTTGTAAATAAATGTTTCTAAAATTTAGTAATGAGTGATATAGATTAAATCTTGTTTATCCATTGTAGGGAAGCACTATGGGCCAAAACGCACTCGTTAATCGCACAGGTATTATCCTTGTCAGCGCAATCGTCACTTTAGGTTTGTTCGTCTTTATGGCACAACTTATCCATAATCCGCAGCCCTTGAGCGGACAAGCGAGCAATGCACCACAAATCAATATTTTGATGACTGAGCGAACACCAATTCCGCCGAAGGAAAGCCGTAAACCTGAGCCACCTAAACCCATTCCAGCAAGAGAACGCGTCACAGCTCCGGGCGAAAGCAATCAGGTCGTTGACTTCAACTCTCAAACTTTTACCCCCGAAATGCCGACCCAAACCACGCTCTTTACCCAATCGGCAATGACGGCCGAAGCCCTACCTGTTGTGCAAGTGTCACCTCGTTATCCCATTGATGCGGCACAAAATGGCAAGGAAGGTTATGTGGTCGTGGGATTTGATATTACCGCGGATGGCACTGTCAGCAATGTGCGCGTGCTCGATGCCAACCCGAAGCGGGTGTTTGATAAGGCAGCACTGTCAGCGGTGCAAAACTGGAAATACAAACCTAAGTTTGATTCGGGCAAGGCCGTGCCACAACTGAATCAACAGGTGCAACTCGATTTTAAACTGGATCAGAAGATATAACAGCAAGAGACCAGAACGCGTAGCGGTTAGCGTTCTGGTCTTTCGTTCAGAGTTTAAATTTAGCTCTATGGCCTTAGTGATAGCTCACATCGTCAGCTACGAAGAAACTTTATTCACCGCTAAGCTCTGTTTGCGACTGATATGTGTCTTCTGCCACCACAGGAATGGGGCCACGAACAGGATCAACACCAACACGTAGGTCATACTCGCTCCGAGTGCGATCCCTAATGCCAAACAAAAACCACAACCTAGTACCACTAAGGGTAAGTTGCTGCGGGGTAATAACTTAGCTGCGGCTAACATCGCCATTAAGTAGATCACCACGAACACCCCATTGCTCCAGGCAATCAAATGTTCGAGCTCTTGGCCCGTGATATGAGTCAGCACTATCACACTCGCCATCACGCTGAGTAACGCCGCCAAGGCACGGATAGGCACACCGTGACGATTTTTTACCGCAAAGCAGCGCGGCAAAATACCTTCGTTACTAAAGCTCCAGATAAGACGCGCGGCACTGGCGGCATACACGTTGACCGTGGCAAGACCGCTGGCAATCCCCAGCACACCGATCACTTGTGCGCCATAGCCGCCCAAGAGCGCATCAAACACGCCAATCATGGCCACGCTTTTATCGGTCGGCACTAACAGTAAAATCAAGGTACAGGCCACATAAATAATGCCCACCAGCACAGTGCCCATCATCATCGCTGGGATCATATCCTGTTGTGGACGGCGGAAATCATCGGCGAGGTGAGTCATGGCCTCAATCCCAAGGAAACTCCAAAAGGCGATACCTGCGGCAATCATAATGGTGGGGATTTCTGGCGTGCCATAGCTTGCTAATGAGGTTAAGTGCCCGGGTTGCACACTGCTCGCCCCAAATAACAGCACCACAATCGCCACAATACAAAGGGTTAAGCCAAATTGCAGTTTGGCCGAGACTTGAATGCCACGCAGATTGAGCAGGAATAAGCCGAAAATCACTAATACCTCGGCGCCAACCTTAGGCCAGCCATCGAGGGGAATGAGTGCATTCACAAATTGGAAGGTCATCAAAATCGCGGCCGGTGCGCCCATGGGCACCACCAGCAAAAAAATCAGCCCAATAGTACGGCCAGCGGTTCGACCAAAGGCCTTTTCGACAAAATAAGCGGGACCCGCAGCATGGGGGAAGATGCTCGCCAGTCGGCCAAAAATCAGCGCCACCGGAATAATCGCCAAGGTCAGGAGTGACCAGGCGATAAGCGCGCCAGCCTGAGCTTTGTCGATTGTCATTTGCGGGAGAATAAACACCCCTGTGCCCAGCAAAGTGGTGGCCATTAAGCCTGCGCCTTGCCAACGTCCTATAGTTCCGCTATGTGAGTTCATCTGTTAAAATTCAGTGGTTTTGAAGCCGTCAGTATAGTGAGATTCTACGCCGCAATCTGCCGTCAATCTCAGTGTTCTTCGTGGCAAACACCGGCAAAATGACGGCAAAAATGCATATTTCCAGTAAAATGACGGCGCCGTTTATGCACGCGGTGCTCAACTCATGTTAGCCTGTCTTAGCGATTTGCCTCACACTTTTTTACAACCCGTTTTTATCGGAGTCCAAGTTGGATAAGTTTGATACTGCCATCATCCACAACCTGCGCCAAGATGCACGCCAGAGTATCTCCAGTATTGCTGAGCAGGTAAACCTTTCCCGTAGCGCCGTTGCCGAGCGGATCAAAAAACTCGAGCAAACCGGGGTAATCCGTGGCTATCAGGTTTTGCTGAGCGAATCCCAAAAAGAGGGCGTGTCGGCCTATTTCGAAATCCAGCATAAATGCCCGCGCTGCGCCGATGTCGTGCATGTGTTCCATAGCCATCCCCGAGGTGATCACTTGCCGTGGTATCTCTGGCGATATGGATTTACTGGTGTATGTGCACGCCCCATCGATGCGCCGCTTGCATGAAATTCGTGAATATATCGATACCCACACGGACATCATTAAAATCAAAACCCATGTGGTGATGAGTGAGTGGATTAATAACGCGGGTGAATAACTTGCTATGCCCCCAAACAAGAAACGCCACCCCTAAGGAATAAAGGTGGCGAGGCCCTTGTGGAGGCAGGGCAAACAATACCAAAAATGTGGCTTCCCTTCCCAATAACCTCCCTGTGACAGTAAATCGCGACAAGGCAACGCACCTTTAACTACTTCAGCCAGTGTAATCAAAGGCGGTTAACTCACAGTGCATTCCTTAGACACCGCTTCGCCATTCACCGTAATCCTTCTTATCTTTGCATCGGGCGAACCATGCCCCATTAAACCACCGTCATTTGCCCCGTATAGAGAATAAAGTTACGTAGCAACAGTACACCAATCAGACTAAGACACGCGGTACCAGCAACATAGGCCCATTTACGTTTTGAAGTGGCCGTCATAAACAGGTTCATCGCCAGTGGACCAGACAATCCCAGTCCGACGATACCAATCCAGAAGACCCATCCCCAAAAGCCATAACCTATGGCATTGAAGGCGGCAAACTTACTCTGACCACCGGATAGCACTAAGCCCATAAAGAAGGTGAAAATCAGCACTATCTCCACCAAAATCAATGGGATCTCAACCTTATGGATAAAGTGCACTTCCTTGGCATTAGGGTTAGCATTAAGCAGCACGCCACCCAGCAGAGAAGATGCGGCGCCGGATGACAGTCCCGAAGCTAAAAACAGCAATGGCAACACGGGGTTTTTCAACATCGGATAGCCGGGTAAGGCCGACAGTAAAAAGCCGGTATAAGCGCCAAGCGCAAGGGAGAAGATCACCAACAAACCGGTAACCGTTGCCTCGAAGCGGCCCAACCAAGCAGTCAGCTTAAGCACTATGGGAAAGCGATTCTCACACCAGGCATCGATAGGTTTACGGAATAACAAACCAATCCACATAAACATAAAGACTTGGTAGATGAGCAGGATCAGCACCCCCATCGACATCACTGACTTGGGATTATAGAAGACTAAGATCTTCCAAAAATCTAAGGGCTTAGTTAAGTCCAAGACCAAGATGCCCAAACCCGCCATCACCGCCACAGGTGCCACAATACAGGCCGCCTGCACAAAGCCAGACTGGTAGGCGTTATGCTTTAACACAAAATGTTTGAGTAACACCGCAAAGAACATAGCGCCGGCCGATGCCCCGGCTAAAAACAGGTAAATCGCGATCGGCCAATGCCACACTAGCGTATCAAAATGTAGGGCGCTCATATTGCCACCTCCCCTGATTTGGCCACGATACGGAACAGTTTTGGCCGCGTTCCTAGGTCAACCTTAGCCCTTTGGGTTGGGTTGGCCTTCAGCACTTGTACCACCTCTGAACCCGGATCCTTTAAGTTGCCAAACACCAATGCCTTAGTCGGACAAGCCGCGACGCAGGCGGGCTGTTTACCTTGAGCAAGGTTGGTTTCACGGCAAAAATCACATTTGTCCGCGGCGTGGGTAACGGGATTAATAAAGCGGATTTTGTATGGGCAGGCCGCGATACAATATTGGCAGCCGACACACTTCCACGCATCCACCGCCACGATTCCCGTCTCTTTATCGATAAAGGCGGCTCCCGTTGGGCAGACATTGACGCAGGGCGCGTCTTCACAGTGTTGGCAAGACCTACGGCTGAAGTGATAAAATTGGTTCGGATATTCCCCATAGGGTCCGGTTTGCTCTATCTTCAGCCGAGCAACACCCTCTGGCACATGGTTGGTTTCACGGCATGCGAGCTCACAGGCCTTACAGCCTATGCACTTTGTCTCATCGTGGATTAGGGCATATTTCACACTGGGTTCGGCCTTCGCTTCATTCGAGGCGCTCACCGTAGCGAGTAGGGTGGCGCCCGAAGCACCGGCTAATAGGGCGCATGTTCCTTTGAGAAATCTTCTTTTTGAAATTTCCATAACCTTACTCCTGCTGGCCTGTATGACAATGACGGCACAGCTCACTGCGAACCTTAGGCGTCATCTCAACCATAGGATCAGTTGGGCTATGTAATTTATGGCAAGCAGCACAGGCCACTTTTTGTGCATGCACATTATGCGTCCACTCCTGGGAGCTGAGTTTGCTGGGAGTGTGGCATTTTTGGCATACTTTCAACTGGGCTGCGGTTTCGGATGCCTCATTTAATCCAAAAAGTACTAAATCATTTGGTTTTTTAGGGTGGTCACCTTTTTCACCGTGACAACTTGAACAGGTCATTTTCATGGCATCTTGGCCGTGATGCCCTAACATTTGACCATTACGCTTATGACACTTCATGCAAGCATCATTGTTAATTTGCCGAGCAGGTTCAGCACTCGTGGCGGAAAAACTGAGCAACACAGCCACGGCACCCAAGCGTAATGACCACAGCCATTGTCGTGTAGACATAGCGAGTCCTCATATCGATAGATGGGGGATATAGAGAGGAAGTCAGGGTTCGGAGAGTTCCGAACCCGACAGTCGTGGTCAGACGGCTAAAGCTTGCTTAAGGCTTTGGGTATCCCACTGTTTATGCTGGTTCATTTCAATAAAACCAATATTGAATTTACCGAACAGCTTTTTCATGGGTGAGTTTGTCTGCTTGCCAGCGTCGCTGATCACCATTTTGACTTCAGAAGAGTCATGGTCAATCAACACATAGTCGAGACGGCATTCATGATTTAAATCAGCATCATGCTGGTCCATATCAAATACAGTGTCCAATGGCACATTGCAGCAGACATCGTATTTACCTTCTACGACAGTTTTTAGTGATTTAAAAAAGTTGAAACTTTCTTCATCAAATAACACAGGCTTTAGTTTCATTTCATGTTGAGCGTCATCAGGATCTGCTCTAAAAAACTTAATGCAAGTCATGATAAACATTACAAACACGAATGGTACCGCGACGAATAGTACAAAGTACATAAACGCATAGCTGAGAATGACTGAAGTGTTCATATACGCCTCCAATAACACAGTTATATTTTTATTATCTCCTTTAAAGCAGCTTCAGTATTATTGTTAACCCCAATTATTTTTTTGATCTAGATCACATTTGAAATTAACAACTAAAACATAAACAACAAGTTAAGATACAGAACACATTACCGTTTAACATAAATCTTAAATGCATATATTGATAATGGTTAATTGAAAAAATGAAATTCAAATAACCAAATATCACAAACTAGAATTTCGAATTAAATTAAAAATAATTTTTTGAAAAATGAAAAAATAAAAATCAAAAAACCGGTTATACATAGATAAAAAAAAGGTGCTAGACTTGAGACTGATTTCACATTAACTTTAATAGTCGACACCATAATTATGCTTTATTTATATGGTATTACCCAATATTAAGGAATATAAAAAATGCATATTAACAACATGGATAGCCTCGATATTTTGAGTTTGAAAATACTTGTTTCATTATATGAAAACAAGTCTGCAACCTATGTATCCAAGGCGTTAGATATTCCTGCACCTAAAATAAGTCGCAGCCTTAAAAACCTGCGGGAAACATTTGGTGATGAGCTTTTCATTCGTAAAAAGTACGGTTTATTTCCAAATGAGTTTGTGACTCATTTATATCCTATTGCGAAAAAAACCATAGAATGCTCGGATAAATTTCAAAAGGTGCGCGCAGCGAATGCAAGCCATGTCAAAACCCATGTTGAAATCGCAGCGCCAGGCCTGATTGCCTATGCGTTTCCGAAGGCTTTGATGCAGGCCATTAAGGAAGAGCAAAAGCCCATGCAGATTAATATCACCCCATGGTCGCTGCACACGACGCAGGACATCATCAATGGCGATGTGGCCTTAGGCATTTGCTGCAATAAGAGCACCGCCGATGTGGCCGCCTTCGGTGACAAACTGCAAACGACCACCTTGCAGCGCATGGGAAAGGTTTACCTCATCGCTAGCCGTAACCATCCGATTTTTAAGCGCGAAATCACGCTTGAGACCATTGCCGAGTATCCCTATGTCAACACAGATCTCGGTAATCCCAGCACGAGGCTCAGTCCATATCAGGAGTTCTGCATTAAAAATGGCATAAAACTCAATACTGAAATTACTATTACCAGTATTTCCAGCTTGTTTGAATATCTCGGCGAGAGCCAGACGATTTCATTGTTGCCCTATCGAGTGGTCTATGAAATGGTGAGCGATATTCCCGAGCTACACACCTGCCAATTGTCGCAACTGGAGGCCGAACGTTTGTACGCCCATACCGAGGCGCCGACGATTTTCCTCGTGCAAAAAAACCAACCGAATAAGGTGAATGAAGACTTGCTCTGGCTAAGCGGGCAGATAAAGAAAATCGTCGATAATATTATCTAACCACTAATAACTGTTCATTTTCCATCTTGTTATACGAGGTGATAGGCAACCTGCGCCTTAGCTTAGGCTCCACCTCACCCTCCTGCGCACAACCCCAAGTTTTGTTAAGCCAGACATACATCTTAGCCGCCAAACACGTTACACTAAGCCCATCTTTATCCTGATAGATCTTGCTATGCGAACCGAAAACACAGCCACACTTAACCTAATGTGGGGCGCATTGATTCTGGAAGAATTAGCACGTCTTGGTGTGCAGCATGTCTGTATGGCACCGGGCTCTCGCTCAACGCCGCTAACCTTAGCCGCGGCTCAGCAAACTAAGCTTAAACGTCACTTGCATTTCGATGAGCGTGGCTTAGGTTTTATGGCCCTCGGATTAGCCAAAGCCAGCTGCGCTCCGGTGGCGATTATCACCACCTCAGGCACGGCCGTCGCCAACCTTTATCCTGCGATAGTCGAAGCTTGGCTCACCCATGTGCCCTTGATTGTCTTAAGCGGTGACAGACCGCCAGAATTACTCGGCTGTGGCGCCAATCAAGCCATTGTGCAACCGGCGATTTTTGCCAATTATGCCCAGCAGGTAAACCTGCCTACGCCGGATGCGCACATTGCGCCGCAGATGTTGCTCACAACACTCGATGAGGCGGTGGCAAACCAAACACGCCCAGTGCATATCAACTGCATGTACCGTGAACCCTTATATCCGAGTGAGATGAACGGCAGCATTCTCGATAGCGAATCGCCTTATCTCAAGCCACTGCAAACTTGGTTGCAACACGCCAGACCCTACACTCAATACGGTAAGAGTGAACAACTCAGCAGCCCGAGCGATGACGCTATTATGCGTTTCGTCCACGGCAAGGGCGTGATCATTGCGGGTACGCTCACGCCGGAGCAAGATCCACAGCAACTCATCGCCCTCTCACAGAAGATTGGTTGGCCCTTGCTGACCGATGCCCAGTCGCAACTGCGACAACATCCGGCGGCGATCGGCAATATTGACCAACTACTGCAACATCCCAAGGCGCGCAATCTGTTACAAGAGGCGGATCGCGTGCTGGTGTTTGGTGGACGCTTATTGTCTAAGCGTTTGATTGCTTACCTTGCCGAGCAAAACTGGCACAGTTACTGGCAAGTGCAGCCACAGCAGGACAGACTCGATCCAAGCCATAATGCCAAACACATTTGGCACGCCAACGCCGCGCAATTTGCTCAACTTAATTGGTATCGTTCCTCTTCGGCTAATTGGGCCAACACCTTAGTCACCTACAACGATGAATTACATAGTTTATTTGTGCGTAATATCGATCAAGGTGAGTTTGGTGAGGCGCAGGTTATCCGCGCCATTGCCAATACGCGGCCGTTAGAGCAGCAATTGTTTATCGGCAATAGTCTGCCCGTGCGGTTATACGATATGTACGCCCCAGTGAGTTGTTGCACGGCCACCACTTACACCAACCGTGGCGCATCGGGGATCGACGGCTTGCTGGCCACCGCCTGCGGCATTGCCGCGCATCAAGGTAAACCGACCAGCTTGATTATTGGGGACTTATCCCAGCTGCATGATCTCAACTCGTTTGCCATTGCCCGCAGCTTAACCAGCCCGCTGGTGATCATTATTCTCAACAACGACGGCGGCAATATCTTTAATCTCTTGCCCGTTCCCAACGAGGAGCTGCGCAGTGATTACTACCGCTTAAGCCATGGCCTAGAGTTTGGTTACGCCGCTGCCATGTTTAATCTGCCATATAATCAAGTGGATAACTTAGCCGACTTCCAAAGCTGTTATCACGAAGCGCTGGATTATCAGGGCGCCTCGGTGATCGAAGTCAGTGTAAGCCAACACCAAGCCAGCGAGCAGATCGCCGCGCTGAATTTATGGGTGAAACAAAGCTAATGCCAACCGTGGCCCGTTACGGGGAAGTCTCGCAGCCAAACTTAGTCCTGCTTCACGGCTTTTTAGGGACTAAGGCCGATTGGCTGCCGCTTATCCCCGCACTGAGCCAGCATTTTCACTGTATCTGCCTCGATTTACCCGGACACGGCGATAATCAGCATGAGCTGCCATCGACGCTCGCCAATGGTTTTGAGCATTGTGTTCAAGACATTATCAGTCGCCTCGATCGTCTTGGTATTGAATCCTTTTATCTCTACGGTTATTCCCTCGGCGGCCGCATCGCTCTGCACTTTGCAAAGGCGTATCCGCAGCGCGTTTTGAGCTTATGGCTAGAGTCCTGTCATCCCGGGCTAACCGATACCGCAGAGCAAGCCGCACGCAGTAAAAACGACAACCTGTGGGCCAAACGCTTACTCAGCTTAAGCAGTCGGGATTTTTTACAGCTTTGGTATCAACAGGCGGTGTTTGCCGATATGTCCGACAAGGCTCGGCATGCCTTGATAGCCAAGCGTGCGGCGCTGCTCGAGCAACATCCCAAGCAAACGCTAAAACAGATTTTTTTAGCCACATCGCTGGCTCGCCAAGCCCCTCTCTGGGATGTACCTGCAAGCCTTGGCTGTGAATGCCATTTTTTTGCGGGCAGCCAAGATGCGAAATTCACCGCAATAGCAAAGGCTTGGCAAGCGCAACACCCCATCATCTTGCATCAGATTGAACAGGCTGGGCATAACATACATCAAGCCAATCCAGCGGCATTAGTCGCCTGCTTAAGCGCACTAAAGCTTAAAAAGTCGATGACTTGAAACAGATAAATTGAGGGAAAATATGATCTTAACTTCACTTAGCTTGTATTTATATCGCCTGCCCTTAAACCGCTTTTTGCCTGTGGGTAAACAACGCATTGACTACAGAGCTGGCTTAGTACTACAGGCAAAAGCGCAAACCGAAGGTGAAGTGCGTGAGCAGTATGTTGAAATCGCGCCACTCTCAGGGTTCGATATCGACCAACAGCCATTATTAGGCTTTAGCCGTGAAAGCCTCGATGAGGTTCAACAGGCCTTAGTGGCGCTATTACCCAAGCTGCAAAACCAATCAATTGATTGCTTGCTCGAGCAGGCCGAAGCGAGTTCCTATCCGTCCATTGCCTTTGGCTTAAGCCTGCTACATGCCAAACTCAGCGGCAAACTCGATACAGTGCGCCCAGTTACCACCACAGTGCCGCTCATCTATCAGCCGTCGGACGCGCCCAAAACCGAATTGATCGCTAACATTGCGAGTCTCGATTGCGGCGTGCGCTCAGTCAAAGTGAAAGTAGCACAAACCTCAATGGAAGATGAGTTGGGCCTGATTTATGGCATCTTAGGCCAGAGACCCGATCTCAAGCTGCGCTTAGATGCCAACCGTGGCTTTAGCTTAGAGCAGGCTCTCGATTTTGCCGCCTGTTTACCGCTAGAGAGCATTGAATATATTGAGGAACCTTGTCAGCACCCGCAGGATAATCAAACCCTGTATCGCGCCATTCCTCTGCCCTACGCCTTAGATGAATACCTCAATGATCCGGATTATCAATTTGTGATGCATGAGGGACTCACGGCGCTCATCATCAAACCCATGCTACTTGGCAGTATTGAAAAACTTCAGCGCCTTATCGATGAGGCTCACAGCCATGGCGTGCGCTGCATCTTAAGCTCAAGCCTTGAGGCCAGCTTAGGCATCAATGACTTGGCCCATTTAGCCGCCATACTGACGCCCGATGAAATTCCAGGGCTCGATACCTTGGCCGCCTTTAGCCAAGACTTAATCGTACCAAGCGGCAAGCCACAATGCTTGAAGCTTCATCAACTTAAGCTTGTCGCCAGTACGCAGCCGGATTAGTCGCCAATGTCCGAATCTCAAGCATGGGCATCATCCCAATCCATTCCACTGCAAGGTATCTCGCCATTACATTGCGCTGCGCTCACCTCGCCCACACAAACGGCAGTTAAGTGCAATGGGCAGGACGTCAGCTATGTCCGCTTAAGCCAAATGGTGCTGGCCTTGGGTGAACAGCTCACGCGCATAGGTGTTGGCCAAGGGCAACCACTGGCGTGCATCAGCCGCAATAATCTGGAGATGATTTGCCTGTATTGGGCCTGTGTGGATATTGGCGCCATCTTCTTTCCTATCTCACCGCGCTTTCCGCTGGCGCAAGTTCAAGGGCTTGTCGATAGCCACCAAATCCCTTTCTATTGGAGCGAAGTGGAGATGGCCTTGTCGGGTAGCCATAAACTCACGCTAGATTTTAGTCTCGACGCAAGTCCAAACACTGACGAAGCAGCGAAAGCCTTTGATATTTATCGCCCAAGTAATGTGATCTTAACTTCTGGCTCTAGCGGTTTTCCCAAGGCGGCCGTGCACACTCTTGCTAATCACATTGCCAATGCCGAGGGCGCCCGCAGCCTGATCCCGGTAATCAAGGGTGATGCTTGGTTGTTGTCGTTACCCCTGTTTCATATTGGTGGCCTCGCCATTCTCAATCGCTGCGCTTTAGTGGCAGCGACTGTGGTACTGCCAGAGCACACTCTCCCGCTACAGGCACAAATCGAGCGCGACGCCTTAACCCATGTCTCCCTAGTGCCAACACAATTACTCAGTCTACTCGCCGACAAACAGGCTTCGCTCAACAGCATTAAAGCCCTACTGCTCGGCGGCGGCGCTGTTTCCGTCGATTTACTGAAACAGCTCGAACAGCGGCATATTGCGAGCTTTACCAGCTACGGCATGACGGAAATGGGCTCGCAAATCACCACAGGCCCAGCACTGAGCGATGGCACGAGTGGCAAATTACTCCCAGGACGTGAGCTAAAAATTATCGATGGCGTAATTTGGGTGCGGGGAGATTGCTTATTTATGGGCTATCTCACCGAGAAAGGGATCGAAAAACCACTCGACGCCGACGGTTGGTTTTATACCAAAGACAGAGGCGAATGGGATGCCAATGGCAATCTTAAGATCCTTGGTCGCGTCGATAATATGTTTATCAGTGGCGGCGAGAACATTCAGCCAGAAGAGATTGAAGCGGCGCTAAAACTTCATCCGCTAATTGATGAGGCAATTGTCTTCCCTCAACCAGATGCCACTTACGGTCAGCTCCCCGCAGCCATAATCCGCGGCACCATTATCCACGGCAACATAAGCCAAGATATGAGTGCAATAGAGGCTGAGCTTGAAGTCTTTCTCGCCGATAAAATTGCTCGCTTTAAAAGGCCGCGCCACTATTACCCTTGGCCAGAAAATACCGAACAAACGGGTTTAAAAGTGAATCGCAAAATTTTAATAACATTGGTCACTGCTCACACTCAACACTAACCTCTTGGCATTCCCCCAGTTCAAGCCCTAGGGGTAAAAAACGTTGAATAAAAGTGTGTTCATCAATAGGGCGAGAAAAACAAAAACCTTGCCCTATAGTGCAACCTAACTGCTGCAATAGGCTCAGCTGCGAATTTGTTTCTATTCCTTCGACAACAAGATCCATATTCAATGCCTGTGATAGCGCTATCACGCTGGAAATCGCCGCTTGGCATCTTGGCTCAATACCTAACTCTCTTACAAAACAACTATCTAGCTTAATCTGTGAAAATGGTAACTCACACAAACGCGCTAATGAGGAATAGGCGGCGCCAAAATCGTCCATGGCAAGCTCAAACCCCTGCATCCGCAGGCGAATAAGGTTTTCCATGTTAAACGTTGGAGCAGCTAACAGCCCTGTTTCAGTGATCTCTAAGGTAATAAATCGAGGATGTATATTAAAACTCTTTACGATTTCGAAGATTTGATAAACCAGCTTAGGGCAATTCAGCTGAGAGATGTCGAGATTATAGGCCAATGAAATATTACGATTTACGTGTTGTAACCGCTGTTGCAAGCGACACCCTTGTTCAAACAGTTGCAAAAATAACTCATCGAGTAAGCCATAAAAAATTAAAGGCTCAATAAAAGTTGCAGGCGCCAATAGACCCAATTGAGGATGGTGCCATCTCGCAAGCATTTCAGCTCCAGAGAGGCTAAACCCCTCGACATCAAATTTTGGCTGGTAAAAACCAGAAAACTGCTGATTTACCAATCCTTTTTTAAGGTCTTCGAAGGAAAAGTCTTTAGGAACTTGCTTTACTACTGATGGGAAAATAATGCTGTCATTCTTACTACGTAACTCGACATACTTATCCAGCATAATGTGCAAATTGTCTACTGATGGGCTTTGATTCAAATCCCCTAAGTATTCCAAATTAAGCATTTTAATCATCTGCGATACGGCGCGCCTCAACTCCATATCGATACAGCTAAATAGTACTACCGAAAAGATATTATATTTTGAATTCGCCTCACGTAAAAAAGAGAGCCCATCCATTTCTGACATCATCAGATCGCAGATCACAATATCGGCACGATAATTATTATCAAACCAAATAATCGCATCCTTAGCAGAGCTGAATGAGAATACATCAACATCAGGAAAAGAAGCCAGATTCGATTCGAGTACTGCACGTTGAAAAGAATGCTCTTCTAAAATTACGACTCGAATATTACTCATAAAAGACCTTTAAATTACTTAAATCTCATATAAATCATTCAAACTTAGATTAAAGTTATAATTAATGACCTATATAATATCCAATGCTAAATTAGAAATATAGAATGATACAAAATGGTACAATCATGAGCGACACAAAGAAATAGTAATGATTGCAACCAAATAGCCCAATTTATTTAATTTTATGATAATCAAACAAAGGAAACAGCCGAACATACCGTAGGAAAACTCCGAACAGGCATGTATCATTTCGCACTTAATATTTACAAAGGATAAAATTGTTTTTCATTTGATATGGAGTTCGTGGATGAATAAGAAAATACTAATTGTTGATGACCATCCTGTAGTCGTTCTAGCGTTAAAAATACTCCTTGAGCAAAATGGATTTGACATTATCGGTGAAACAAACAATGGTGTTGATGCGCTTAAACTCATGAAAGAGTTGTCTCCCCATGCAATCATTCTTGATATAGATATTCCACAGTTAGATGGCTTGGAAGTGATTGAGAGGGCTAAAAAATTAGCTATCTGTCCACCCATATTGGTATTAACAGCACAACCATCAGAGCATTTTGTTTCCCGTTGTATTACTGCCGGAGCTGCAGGATTTATTTCAAAAAATAAGGATCTCATTGAAGTCTCTAGCGCTTTAAACGCGATTATATCAGGCCATGCTTATTTTCCAATTATGAGCAACAGTAACACTTATCAAGTGAACTGCAATGAATCTGACCTAATAAAAAAACTATCGACTCGAGAAATGAGTGTACTCAGGCAACTTGCACTAGGGTTTACCAATAATGAAATTGCCCAGAAGATGTTACTTAGCAATAAAACAATAAGCACTTACAAAACTAGAATATTTGAAAAATTAAATATTAAAAATATTGTTGACATTATAGAGATAGCAAAGAGAAATAATTTAGTATGAGATATTTTTTGCTTATTACCTTTTTTTTTATCAGTTGCATATTATCAAACACCTCGAAAGCAAGTGGAAATAATGGCGATTCTATCATCTCGATTAAACCTATAGAGCAATCTGAACTCGTTATCCCACTCACTCCCAATGATCAAAATATCAAATCATTATACCGTGTAATAAATGTAGGAGTATCAAGCTACAATTACCCACCCTATGACATCATCAATCAAGGTAAAACATTTTATCAGGGGATCAGTGCCGAGTACTTACAGATAATTTCTGATATTCTAGAGATTGATATCAACATCAAATACTATCCATCACGGGACAGGGTTATCGCCGCCGTATTAAGTGGTGAAGTTGATATTATAACCACTGCAAATGATTTCGATAAGCTCTTTGGATTGGTATTAAGTGAGCCATATATTGAAGATAAACCCTCAATATTCCGTAGTAGTGATATCGGACCCAGTGCCGAAATTAAAACAATGGCAATGGCTTACGAGTATTTGCCTGATGATGCTATAAAGAAATTATATCCGAAGAGAAAACTCATAAAATTTCCGACTCGAGAGGCCGCTATAGCCGCTGTAGTTTTTGGCCAAGTTGACTCAGTGATTATTGATTTGGTTTCAGCGAATTACATAGTCAACAATCATTTTCCTAATAAGCTAAAATTTGACACCAATATTGCACTGAACCCGCATGGCAATGCATTTGCCGCTGTAGAGGAAAAACTTGATTTACTTGCACTCATCAACAAAGCATTGGGCAGTATCAATTCTGACAAAAAGATGCTCATACGTAAAAAATGGAGTGGAGGAGGTAACATTATCCCACTACCTTCTGAGCTTCCCGCCTTTACCGACGAAGAGAAAGCATGGATCAAAACAAACAGAAACTTAACAGTAGCCATTCACAAATACTCCGCGCCACTGTCCTATATAGATAATGCCAATAATATAGATGGTTATGGTATTGAAATACTAGATTTAATCCAACTTTACTCTGGGTTAAAGTTTCATTATAAACTGACAAATAGATATTCAGAACATATTAGCTCTCTGTTTAGCAAAAGTGTTGACTTGGCAATAGTCAATGCTAACCATGTTATGAATGAAAACATCATCACGACTCAGGAATTTTCTAACTCACCTTATGTGCTAGTAACTAAGAACAACACACCCAATACCGAATTTGACTCTATCGTTATTCCCGATGGTACCCTTAGCAAAGCAGATATTAAAAATATCGAACCACACGCAGATATCACTGTTTCGAATAGCTATATTGAATCATTTTACAATATATCTACAGACAGTGCTTCAGCAACAATTGCACCTATCATTCTTGCTGATTACTATATTGCCAGCAATTTTAAAGATAGCCTCAAAATAACTAGAATTATCGATGAAGTGCCTAATATATCAATGGCATTTGGTGTAGATAAGTCAAACACTATATTAAGAAAAATTTTAGATAAAACCTTAAGTACTATCCCACCAGATGAAATACAGATGTCAGAGAATCGTTGGCATCGGAATGCAGTCCCCACCCATCAAAGTTGGATTGATTATAAATACACTATTTACACTATAGTGATATTTTCTGCCATTTTGATTTTGATCTCGCTAGTTTGGACCTTTTACACACGTTCAAATTATGCTGAAAAGCTGCAAGTTCAAGAACAATTAAGCCAACAACTTGAGTTTCTGCAACTGATCATAGACACATTACCTCATCCACTTTATGTTAGAAATAAAAATCATGAATTAACCCATTGCAATAATAGTTATTTAAGGGTTCTTAAAGTCGATAAAGATCAAGTCATTAATAAGAGAATAAAAGATAGTTTCGGTCCACATATCGACCCGATTAACTTTGAACGTGATTATGTTAATGCTGCGCATTCAGATGAAACTATTTTTATCAATAAAGAGTTTTTGGTTGAGGGTAAAAGCTACCATATTCGGCAGTGGATAAAGTCGAACACTGATAAGTCCGGCGAATTTCATGGCATTGTAGGCGGTTGGATTGATATCACTGAGCATATACAGCTCGTCCAAGACTTAGAAGAGGCGAAGGAAGCTGCTGACAGTGCTAGCCAAGCCAAAAGTACCTTTTTGGCAACCATGAGCCATGAAATTCGTACGCCAATGAATGCTATTATCGGCATGTTGGAATTGGCGTTAACACGGGCCAATACTAAACAATTCGATATCAACCATATCCGAGTTGCTTATGATTCAGCCAATGACTTATTAGAGTTAATTGGCGATATTTTAGACATTGCACGAATCGAAGCAGGTCAGTTAACCCTGTCTCCTACTCGCGTAAATTTAAGAGTACTCGTCACCTCTGTCGTTCGTGTATTTGATGGATTAGCAAGGCAAAAGGGGTTGGCTCTCCAGCTTAACTTCGATCCAGCAATAACCTATGACGTCTTGGCTGACCCAATGCGTTTAAAGCAAATTCTTTCAAACCTAATTGGTAATGCTATTAAATTTACCGATAAGGGCTCTGTCAACATTAACGTTGCCAGTGAAATTGATAGCGAGAAAGGTCATCGGATTCTATTTACAGTCAAAGATACTGGTATTGGTATATCTGCTGACAATCAACAAAAACTGTTCGCTCCTTTTAGCCAAGTGAGTAATACAAAAAATACTCGCAGTGGAACTGGGCTAGGTTTGATGATCAGCAAAACGCTATGTGAAATGATGAATGGCTGCTTAAAACTTGAAAGTTCAGAGGGTGAAGGCACCACTATTTATATGCGGCTCCCACTTACAAAACTTGAACAAGCTCACAATGTAAACACTGAAATCGAATATGACGAGCCCCATCATACTGATGCGCTCAATATTCTGATCGTTGACGACCATCCTTCAAATCGCTTATTGCTATCGCAACAATTACAACATTTGGGACATTACGTTGAAGAAGCCGAAGACGGTAATGTTGGTTTAGCCATGTTTAACAACAGCGAATACCATTTCGTAATAACCGATTGTAATATGCCAGTGATGAGTGGTTATGAACTGAGCAAAGAAATTCGTCAAATTGAAGATAAATGCAGATTTAAGCCGGTCATTATTGGCTACACGGCTAATGCTCAAAAAGAGGCCAAAGAGGCCTGCCTAGTTGCGGGAATGGACGACTGTATATTTAAGCCAATAAGTTTGAATGACCTAGATAAAACCATTAAAACCTTTAAGCAGGATAAGTGTTCATCCTCATCGGGTTTCGATCCTAAGATGATTAGTAATCTCACGGGTAACAATAAAGAACTCAGTTATAAGTTACTCAGCGAACTGCTAAAGACCAATCAAGAAGATCTACAATCCCTACAGCTAGCCTTAACTGAAGAAAACGTCGAGATGATGAAAAAGCATGCGCACCGAATTAAGGGCGCAGCCAAAATTATCAATGCGACTCAAATAGTTTTTGATTGTGAGATGTTAGAAAACTGTGCTGATAACACTAAATTTGCTTACTACGTCAGTAAAATGGGCAAATCGATCCAAATTCTAGAGAATGAAATTAAAGCCTATTTAGATATCTCATCGGAGCAAGGAAACTAGCTAAGAATCCAGGGCTTAGCAAGCTGAAGCCTACCTGAGACTGAACTTCTAGCCAAGATTCAGGTAGGACAGCACTTTTTAACAGTTTGGTATGAGGGTATGAGACAAAGTCTAATTATAAGTAAGGGTAAAATTGACACTGAATGAAAAATCCCCCAGTGTGGATTCACTTAGCGCTTGAAATAACCCCAAATAAGTAATGGTATGGGTTGAGGCAGATGCTTGTATTTTTAACTCATTTTCAACGCCAAAAATAACTGGATTGCCTGCAGTATCAGTAATACGCATATTCGTTTTGACACCGCTTGCATTTGAAAAATGTAAAACCTCATTGTTTGAGCCTAAGCTGACATTTGAGCTAGAAGCATTAGTAAATGTTGTTTTTGTATTATTACTAACACTCACTGGGTCTGCGCAGGATAAGTAAATTGAAAACGGTTTAGAGAATACTCTTCCAGAGTAGATTTCACCTACTTCAA
This sequence comes from Shewanella sp., assembly GCF_047975355.1. Taxonomy (GTDB): domain Bacteria; phylum Pseudomonadota; class Gammaproteobacteria; order Enterobacterales; family Shewanellaceae; genus Shewanella. The sequence continues at coordinate 75,431 of NZ_JBKEDJ010000020.1, forward strand.
TAATGGTATCGCTCGTGATCGTACAAGTACTATCATAAACATAGATATCAGTCCCAAGATTGTAGTTTGAAAATACATTATTTTTCGATGAACCATCTGTAAAAATTATATCGAATGTGCGCTCAAGTGTCACTCCTCTCATCGAACCTGCAGAGAAACTACCTCCCGCCCCATTTCCTATAAAGCCATTTTTATCTGCCATAAACATAGGGACTCTTAAAGAACCTCGGAAAAAACCATCTGCTGAAATTTCATTGACATTGAAATGTTTCAAGTGCACATTATTTGGTTGTGTCGAAATAGTTTCCCTCGTTAATAACGATTGATAAACAAGCCCCCAAGTGTTTGTTCTATATGCTTCACCGGAGCCATAACTATTGTTTAGATTGTATGTTGCCAAGCTCATGGACCTGTTTAAATTTGAAAATGGTTTGCAAATATAATCAAATTCTAAAATGATAAAACCTTGACTCTCATTACCAGTTGAGGGTTTATCACCATAGACAAGACCTTTTCCTTCAAAACTAGATCTAAGGTTTGTCCCTTCACATGTGCCATCCCTGGTAGGAAGGGCAAAAATATTAGCGGAAAACAGCAAGAAGAAAAGCATTACAGTTCTTGTTACACTATTAAAATGTATCTTCGTTAGATCATTCAACATTGTTTTCATAAACATGCTCAACCCCACCATAATCATTAATAATTCCATGCTTAATTTTCATAATTCCCTTTTTCATACCATCAGGAATTAAATAGCTTTGCTCTCCGAAGGGAGGAACCATATTAAATCGGTCAGGGAAAGCATAACTTTTATCATTCACAATACTCAGCTCTCCCATACTTAAATAGTGAGGACTATCATTCGATGCAACTAAGTAGCTCTTCCCATTTGTACTACGTAATGAAAATTTTAAATTTTTTGATGCTTCTTCTAAGCCAGCTTGTGCGACATTTTCTGGTCTAACGATAATTTTAATCCGGCTACGAATCGCCATTTTAAGTGTATTGGGTGACTCTGTTTTACTCGGGATTTCTTGAATATTTAGCCAAAAAATACTTTCTCTATCGTTAGGTAACTTGGCAGTGATAGGCGCAAGACGCACTATCCCTCTCTCCATGCCTTGTATTTCAAAAATTGGAGGAGTGATAACTACAGGGAGTTTTTTCCTGTTGCCAGACAAATCCTCAAGCCAACTTTGAACCAAATAATTAGCATTTGATGTATTAATAATATCGACTTTATACTCACCTTCAGTGCCAATCACTTCACGGGTATAAACAGGTTTAACACTTGCATAAGTGTTAAAGCAGAGTAAAAAAACACTTGCAATAAATAATTTTCTCAAAATCATTCCTCACATACAATATTAATTAAGTCATTTAACTTATCGTTATGATTATTCATATCTACATTAAAATTGCACTTTTCATCTTCGCCAATATAAAACTCATTCGTCTTACCAGACTTTAATCCTGGAATGTAAACAATATTATCCGTCCCAACAAAAGAGATACGATTACCACTCGCCTTTTCAAACACAGGCTGTGTAAAAAAGTCAACTTTAGAGTCAATTGATACCAACTTACGAACCCCTACCCGTGCTTTAACAGGAACTAATATCGTCGCACCTCTTCTTGGGACAAATCCTCCGCTACCATTAAAAACTGATACATTAGGACTTTTAGAAGTATCTATGTTAATTTGGTTATAACCATAGGGCACAGGATAAGGTACGACACCAACGCCATCTGAATTGGTTTGACTGTTAATATCGTTGTTTAAAATAACGCCTTCCGCACCGTCACCAAAATCAAAAATCGCCGTAGTTTCACCAACCTGAGGAGCTAAAACAAAACCATCCTCATATCCAATAATACCACCAAAACCCGATAGAGTTAGCTTTTCATTACTCTCAGCCAAATCCACTCTTGCACCAAAATAGCCATATTTTGAGTTATTGTTGACTGAGCCAGACACTCCATGAGTCGTATTATCCGCTCCTGAATTAGTTAAAACTGAAAGGTTATAGGTTGTATTGGTATTCGAATGTGTAATGCCTAAGGTATTATTAAAACTTCCATTATTATTTCCAGACAAGTAATCCGAAACAATTGTTCTGTTTTTAGTTCCAAAAGGTACGGACACATTAAGACCATAACTGATTTCTGATTCATTATCATTGTAATAGTCCTTACTCACATTAATGCCTACAGTCGCAGGCCCTAACATGAAATTGAAAGATGAATAAAGACTTTCATCCGCTCTTACAGCTCTATCGTGATATGAATTTCTTCTATAACCAAAGTAGAGATAGTAATCACCAACCTTTTGATTCATAGAGATATCAATTTTATTCTTTATGTTTAAATAACTAGAAGAATATTCAAGAGATTCCTGTAATGTTTTGAAGTTTTTCGAACGATATTGCGTTCCAGCAAATTGGATACCTGTATCAGTATTCTCAATATACTTCGCATAAGAGGCCTGCAACATGTACCCCTCATTAAATTCGTCTGAACTGGATATGCCAGCGCCAAGGGAAAATGCACCAATATCTTCCAAGTCAACGGTAGAAATTGACTCTAGATAGCGGTAGTCATCTGATACAATAAAGCTTGCCTCTTGTGTAAAACGCGAGAAGCCATAAGCAAACTTACCCGTAAACAGATAAGGCTCCTCTACAGTAGAACCACTGCCTCTATATTGACCTAAAGAGAAACTATAGTCATATGCACCGGATTTAAGCATGTTGGGTAGTTTTGAGTAAACTACACCCTTCTTTCTTACCGTACCATCAGATTCCTCGATAACTAAAACTAATGTAGAACCTACCGCTTGAATATCTAGATCAGAGATAACAAACTCACCAGTGGAATAGATCTTACTGAAAACGACTTTATCTCCATCCATGATGGTAACTTTAGCAGAGGTAGAATTAACTCTATCTTTAATAATTGGTGCATATGAATTCCACTTGGGGTTAATCATTTGTTCGGATAGAGATATCCTTACCCCTGATAGTGGTATAGAGGAATTTACATTACTTCTTGATGAAGTTTTAATTTGCCCAAAGCTTAATTGTGATGAAATACTATCAATATCAGTATAAGTATATAAATCACCAATATTATAGCTAGAGAAGCTATCTGCTCGATAATATGAAGAACTACCTACAAATCGCCAACGACCTAGACTTGCTAATGCATTTAATGCAATATAGCTATTATTATAACCATCTGTATCTGTTGATAAATAGCTATTATAGTTAAGCTTTGCATGGTTAATACCATGATCCCATAACTCTTTACTCGCTTTAAATTTACGATCAAGCTTTACCTTATTGACATCGGGTATATGAAGAGTAACAGTAGAACGACTAGAAGAATAATCATAGGTAGCGTCCTCATTAATATCTTCCATGACATAACAAGATTTAGGCACCAGTGGTTTCACAATACCAAGAATAGCTAACTGTTTAGCCGTGAAGCATGGTACAACATCTTCAACAACATTAATGAACTCGACTTTCATCGTTAGATCATAGATATTATCGAGTGTTACTCCAACAGAGTGAAATCCTGGCTCAAGACCAAACTTTAGCCAATCACCACCAATAGACTCAGATGTTCCACTAAGAAAGTCTAAGTCATATTCACCTGAACCAATTTTTCCATGACTGTAAGCTGAAAAAAAAAAAGAAAAAATGAATATGAGCCTAATCACTTGTGGACCCTCTGAATCAGCTTGAGAAAGCTAAGCTATTAATAGATATACAAATAGCAAAACAACTGAGATATGTTGCATAGGAAAGGTAACGAATATCTTTATCTTAAACTAATTACACTTCCCCTATGTCAACCAATAAGTCATCAGTTAAATTTCACTTTAAATCACTATGATTTTGACTTAAGCATCAATATGTTAAACAATGACTAACGCCACAAGCTAATTTAAATAAAATTTTTAGCATTTCAATTACTGCTGAAAAATCTCATTTTTAATTAAGGATAAGTATTAAACCTATCCTTAATTAATATATGATTAGTTATATTCGACAGAATAAGTAGCAACTGCAGCGACATCACCTGTAGTTATTGCTGCACCAGCGGTATTCACATAAGCAACGTTATAATGAAGTTCTAATGCGGCTGGAGTTTCACCTTTTGCAGGGATGGTATATTGCTTATCTTTATTAGAACCATTATTGATATCGATAATAGTTGAACCATCTTGCTGTAAAAGCTGTAAACCTACACCAGTTGCAGCATTTATTGCGGCGGTATTTTTCAGTACATAGACATTGTTTTCATCCGATGTACCTACGAATGCAATTCGTACTTTCTCAGCCACAGTATCTTGAGATGCACAGTTTTCTAATTTGATAGAAAACGCAGTATGACCAGCCTTATCCCCTAATGTGCTACCGATTGCCGATGTAGAAATACTTGGCAGGCTCACAGTAAAATCCTTAGCTGAAGCACTCACATCACAAGATGCTTTTACCACTTTACCGTTAAAAGTGATTTTGCCATCTGCAGCATTCGCTTGAGAACTCATAGCTAAAGCAACTATACCCGCAACCATTAAAATATTTGCTTTCATCGAAAACTCCTTATTAGATTCAAATTCTCTTGCAAACTGTTACCAAGGTTTTAACAACAATCGTTTGGACCAAGAGGTTTTTAACAGTTCAAATAATTACTCAGAACGTGGACTTAATAACGACCCATCAGTTGTATTCATTGAATAACACTCTCACGGTGGTTATGACTTTCCACATCACTGCACTGTTTAAAAAATCATGCCGACTAACTCTGGAGATAAATTTACCAATACCAACCATGAATCAAAATCGGATGACGACGATTGCTTAGTAGGAATTTTCCTATCTCAATATCGGATAAATGCGCTATAGACAGTGAATATCTAAATAGATTTGAGAGGGTAACAGCTAGTGATTTAAGATATAAAAAACAAAAAACCTGCCGTAGCAGGTTTTTCTATTCCAACAAAGAGATAAAGCCTAATTTAATTAGGCTTCCATACAGGCCTTAAGTTTGTTCATGGCGTTTTTCTCTAACTGGCGAATACGCTCAGCTGAGACTTGATAGGTTTCTGCCAATTCCTGCAGCGTGGTCTTATCATCGTCTAACCAACGGGCACGCAGAATATGCTGGCTACGCTCGTCTAAGGTTTTGATGGCCGATAATAAACGACCTTGGGCATTGGACTCCCAGTTATCGTTTTCGATGTTTTCGGCTAAATCTGATGAATGATCTTCGAGATAATGTACAGGGGCAAAATCCTGCTCATCATCGTTATCACTGCTGAGGTCAAACGCAGGATCCTGCGCCGCCATACGTGATTCCATCTCAGTCACATCGGCCTTAGATACACCTAAGTTTTCTGCCACCATTGCGACTTCATCATCGCTAAACCAACCGAGGCGAGTTTTCGCTTTACGGATATTAAAGAACAACTTACGTTGTGCTTTGGTGGTTGCGACTTTAACAATGCGCCAGTTCTTCAGCACATATTCGTGAATTTCGGCTTTAATCCAGTGAACAGCAAAAGACACTAGACGGACACCCACATCGGGATCGAAGCGCTTAACCGCTTTCATCAGACCGATGTTGCCTTCTTGGATCAAATCCGCCTGTGGCAGACCGTAACCTGAGTAGCCCTTAGCAACATGCACCACAAAACGTAAGTGTGACATAATCAGTTGCTTCGCCGCTTGCAGATCACCCGTTTCCTGCAAACGCTTGGCTAACTCATACTCAGTCTCAGCGTCTAACATTGTCATGCTAGTCACTGAATGGATATAAGCTTCTAAACTACTGCTGCCCTGAGGGACTGTTAGTGCCATTGATTGCGTTTGAAAGGTCATTCGCGCTCCTACTTTCTTGCTACTTATCAAATATAAGTCGATTTCATCCTGTGGCTTAACTCAAAACACCTTAAGGATGAGCTGACGAACTATCGGCTAATTGACAGAGTATGTCAACCATCGCTCGTCTAGGGTGTTACTTTTAACCCCGATGAATAGACATTGCAAGTGAACAAAAGTTCATCGCCTGCCATGTTCATCAAGGTATTTAAACTATAAGGTATTGATCATTAAGAGGGTTCAATCGCTCTTAAATGTTGCCTTACCGAAAGGTAAGAACCCAGCCAACCTAAGAAGGAGGCTAAGCCCACTAATTGTAGCAGTTCGGTAAAGGTCAGAGATTTCATCTCTAACTGACTGCCGTACAAACCGAGCAACTCGGCTAGGGCAGAATCTAGATACCAAACCAATAAGTTAATGATAAGCCAAGCCAATACACCGCCAATGACCCCGTACCAAATGCCTGTATAAAGGAAGGGGCGCTGAATAAAGGACTCAGTGGCACCAACCAGCTTCATCACTTCAATTTCGGTGCGACGGTTCATAATCGCCAAGCGAATGGTGTTACCTATCACCAACACCACGGCGAGCACCAGTAAGGCTGCAATCGCCATCACGGTACGTTCGAGTAAGCGCACCACAGCTTGCAGACGCTCTAGCCATTCGATATCTAAGCGACCAAAGCTGATTTCAGGCTCGCGCTCCAGCTTAGACAACAACTCACGGGCACCCACTGGGGTCGAATAACGCTGAGTCGGCGTCACGGTAATCACCGCTGGCAGAGGGTTTTTATCGAGATAGGCTAACGCCTCACCAAACCCCGACAGGCGCTGAAATTCTTCGAGCGCTTGATTGCGGTCGATATACTGCACCTTTTCTACTTCGGCATAGGCCCGGATGCGAGTCAGTAAACTTTGAATCGTCTGCTCGCTGCGATTCTCATCGATAAACAATGAAATCTCCGCCGCGCTGTTCCAAGAGCTAGTAATAGTCTCGGCATTTTTAACTAATACTTGCAGCGCCGCAGGTAAGCTTAAACTCACCCCGAGAACCGCCATCGTCATCAAAGAAGAAACCGGGCTGCGCCACAACTCACCCATACTCGCCATGGCTTGCTGCACATGACGAATAAAAAACATCACGATACGCCCCGAGATGGGCAACTTGCTGCGCGTTAGTTTGGCATTGTCACTCATAGCCCATCACCTCGAGCAGTCGCGTGTCCATGGTGTAATTCCTGTGCGCCGAGCATACGACCCTGTTTCAGGGTGAAAGTGCGGTACTTCATCCGCGCGATAAGTCCCAGATCGTGGGTAGCGATAAGCACACTAGTGCCTGCATCGTTAAAGGTTTCGAATAAGCGCAAAATATCCATCGACAACTTAGGGTCTAAGTTGCCCGTTGGCTCGTCGGCCAACAATAGTGGCGGCTTATTCACAATGGCGCGGGCGATACCGACACGCTGTTGCTCACCACCGGATAACATAATGGGGTTATGGCGCTCTTTGCCATATAACCCCACCATATCCAGCGCACCTGCGACACGTTTGCGGATCTCACCGTGGGAGAAACCTTCAATCACTAACGGTAAGGCCACGTTGTCGAATACGCTTCTGTCCATCAATAGATGATGGTTTTGGAAAATCATCCCAATATTGCGGCGCAAATAGGGCACGTGTTTAGGACTGATTTTGGCAATATCATGGCCATTAATCGCCACTCGGCCGGTGGTTGCGCGCTCGATCACTGTGATTAATTTCAACAGGGTACTCTTACCCGCGCCCGAATGGCCGGTTAAGAATGCCATTTCACCTTTTTGTAGATGAAAATTCACCTCTTCCAGTGCCATTTGGCCACCAGGATAAATCTTACTGACCTGCTGAAAATCAATCATAAATTAGCTATCCGCTTTTTCTTGAGTGAACAAGGCATCTATAAATTCTTTAGAATTAAAGGTACGCAAATCATCAATTTGCTCACCCACGCCAATATAGCGTAGCGGGATTTTAAACTTGTCGGCAATCGCAAACACCACGCCGCCTTTAGCGGTACCGTCGAGCTTGCTGATGGTCATGCCGGTGACGCCAACGGCCTCTTGGAATAACTGCGCTTGGCTGATGGCATTTTGGCCAGTGCTAGCATCTAAGGTCAGCATCACTTCGTGCGGCGCCTCTGGGTCGAGCTTCTTCATCACCCGCACGACTTTCTTTAGCTCTTCCATCAAGTGAGACTTGTTTTGCAGACGACCCGCGGTATCGGCAATCAAGACATCAATTTTACGGGCCTTGGCCGCTTGCAGCGCATCGAAGAGCACTGAGGCACTGTCGGCGCCCGTATGCTGAGCCACCACAGGGATATTATTGCGTTGACCCCAAACCTGTAATTGCTCGACCGCTGCGGCGCGGAAGGTATCACCCGCCGCTAACATGACAGACTTGCCTTGACGTTGATATTGTTTCGCCAGTTTACCGATAGTGGTGGTTTTACCCACGCCGTTAACACCGACCATTAAAATAACAAAGGGACCGTTAGCATTTTCAGGCACTAAGGGAATCGCCACAGGATCGAGCGTCTTCTGCATTTCATCACGTAGCAGATCGTAGAGTGTTTCAGCATCCTTTAATTGCTTGCGAGACGCGTGCTCGGTCAGGCTCTTAATCAAGCGAGAAGTGGTTTCTACACCTACGTCGGCGATCAATAACTGCTCTTCCAGTTCCTCAAACAGATCATCGTCGATTTTTTTGCCTCGGAATAGGCCGATAAAACCGCTACCAATATTTTCGCTAGTGCGCATCAGCCCGCGTTTTAGACGAGCGAAGAAGCTTTCTTTAGCGGGTTTTGCCTGAGGTTCGGGTTGTTGTTCAAGGGGTTGTTCGGCTTGAATTTGTTCTGCTGCAACTCTGTCAGCTTCAGCTTTTTCAGCGGCTAACTGTTCTGCCTTAACTTGCTCTGCCGTTAAGCGTGCCACTTCGGCGGCCTGTTGTTCTGCTAACTGTGCTGCTTGTTCTTCAGCAAGACGCAGGGCTTCCGCCTCAGCTTGTTTTTTTACGGCCTGCTCCTCAGCGATTCTTTCTGCTTCAGCTTTTTCGGCGGCTAACTGTTCTGCCTGAGCTTGTTTCGCTGCTAAGCGCGCGGCTTCGGCGGCCTGTTGTTCTGCTAACTGTGCTGCTTGTTCTTCAGCAAGACGCAGAGCTTCCGCCTCAGCCTGGGCTTTTGCGGCCTGCTCTGCAGCAATTCTTTCCGCTTCTGCTTTTTCAGCGGCTAACAATTCTACCTGTGCTTGCTCCGCTGCTAGGCGCGCCTCTTCGGCGGCGAGTCTTTCTGCTTTTTCGGCAGCTAACTTATCGGCTAGAGCCTGTTCTGCAGCCGCTTTTTCAGCCGCGAGACGTGCTTCTTCCGCTGGCTGCTTTGCTAATGCTTCGGCTTGCTCGGTTTGCGATGGAGTAACGACTGGGGTTTGCTCGACAACCTCATTTTGTGATTTATCTTTACGAAACCAGGAGAAAAAACCTTTCTTTGCCATGTGTAATTCCAGCGCTCTACTTCAGTGTTGAATTTAAAATAAGACCCTGCCGTTATACCAGATTACCGCGGCAATTACGCCCAAAAAGTCGGCAATTAGTTCTGCTCTATCAGCCTTCTCACCTTTTACTAGGACTTTGATATAAAATAGTGGCCTTTATAAAGGTGGCATAGTCTACCACTTTCTTTCTTCAGGCAAAATCACGGGGGCACTTTGGTTAATAATCGTGCAAATAAAAAGCCAGTGACCAAGGGTCAAACGGCCAATAAGAAAGCCAGCAGCGGCCAAGTGCGGATCATCGCCGGGCAGTGGCGCTCACGCAAACTGCCCATCCACGACCTCGATGGCCTGCGCCCCACCACGGATAGAGTCCGTGAAACCCTATTCAACTGGCTCGCCAATGATATTGCCCACGCAAGGGTACTCGACTGTTTCGGTGGCAGTGGTGCCTTGGCGCTTGAGTCTCTCTCGCGCTACGCCAGTTACGCCAAGATTATCGAGTTGCAACGTCCTGCCGCCATGCAACTTAAAGCGAATCTCAATACCCTCAAGTGCGACAATGCCGAGGTACTCAACGCCGATACTCTAGTCGTGCTGCAAAATGGCTGCGAGCAAGGGTTTGATGTGGTGTTTATCGATCCACCTTTCCGTAAAGGCTTGGCAGAAAAAACCATTCAGCTATTGGACAGCAAAGGTTGGCTTAATGATGGCGCGCTAATTTATGTGGAGATTGAGTCGGAATTAACCCAAATGGCAGTCCCTGCGACTTGGCAACCGCTCAAAGACAAGACAGCAGGACAAGTTAGCTATCGTTTATACCAATACCAAGCCGAAGACTCTCCGGCTAACACCGAGGAATAGCATGTCGCTACTGATCAATATGGGCAAAGCCATCACCTTAATCGCGTGGCTGATGATGGCCTATAACCTTGTTATGCCTTTTGCTGGCAATATCGGCATTATTCTCAATATCTTACTTGGCATTACTTGCTTGATGCATTGCTTCCAAGTTGCCATCTTCCATATGCTGTTTAAAAACCTGCTGACATTACGCAAGCAAGATTATCTGCAGGTGTTTGTTTTCGGTGTTTTTAGTCTTTTGGTTTTTCGGAAACAGGTTTTATCTCAATCAAATTAATACCTGAAAAGCAAAAAGCCCTCTTTTGAGGGCTTTTTATTTGGATATCAGGCTATTGAAGCGCTAGACCTTATCCTTTTGGATAGGGGTGAGCTACACCTTTGTGGCAATCCACACAGGTCTTTCTCGCTTCAGGGTCTTTCTTGAAGTTGTTGGTGTGCATTCTCACAGCCATTGGCTTCATAGTTTCAGGCTGGTTTTCATAAATACGAGTATGGCAGTGCTGGCAGTTCGCAGAGTCATTACCACGGAAGTAAGCTAATGCTTTGTCTGCTTGCTCTTTGCGGTTTTCGTCTAACCAAGCTTGAGTGTTAAAGCCATCGATAGTTAAGAAACCGTATAAGTCTTTAGATACGATGATCTTCTTAATTAAGTAATCAACTGGACCATGGGGTAAGTGGCAGTCTTGACACTGTACAGTCACACCTGCCCGACCACCACCGTGGGCAGAAGCTAACACTTCATCTTTCAATGAGTGGTTGCTATGGCAGCTCATACAGAATGCGTCTTCGCTTGTCGCATGTAAGGTTTGCTGGGTTGCAAAGTAGCCTACAACACCGACAACAATACCGACGACGATCAGCGCCAGGATGGAATATTTTGCGCTTGGTTTAAATAGTGCACGCCAGTTCATCACTCTATCTCCAAAAAATAGTCAAAATTAGTTTTTATAAGATTAGTTTATGTTTTTTCACTTAATAGAAATTTGATATTAAGCCTAAAAATGCCCATTAATTTAAACTTAAAGGCGCAAAATGAGACCTAGCTCTAACTATGAATACGGCAATTCACTAAAACCAGCTTAGCAGAGTTATAGGGCACTTCAACTAAAGCTAATACAATCATAGCCATTATTGCCGCAAAGTACTGACTGTGATTAAGTACTACCTTAAGAAGCTATGACAATGAAATCATTTTTAGAATACAAAAATGTGATCAACGCTACATTTCATCTATTATTTACTTTCTAGTCAGATAGTTTTTCCTATAAAAGTAAAAAAAATGAACTTTAGATGAAACTTTTCCGGACTTTTATGGGTCTTTAAGAGTAGACACACAATTATCGAGCTTTTTATGGCTAAGTTTTGGATCACCATAGCATTGTTATTTTCACTTATCGCCCAATCGGCGATGGTGAATGCTATGCCAACTTCAGCGATAAATGATTTCCACGATGCACCCAGCATGCAAATGGCCGATGGCAAAATGGATTGTACTATGCCAGATTGTCCTCCTGACGAATGTATGCTGCATTGCCAAGACTCCCTCACCAACCACTGTAAAACCCATTGTCTAGCACAACTTTATCTCTCTACGTCACAACCCCAACTCACCTTGATGAATCATGCGAGTAAACGTATTGCGGTCCAAAGTTGGGCGATTCAAACCGCTGATCTCGGGTTAACCACACCACCTCCCAACTCCGATTTGCTGTAACCGATCTTTTTTAGCTTTATCAATTAAATCGATTCAATATCCCGCGATGATGGCGACGTGATTGCGCACTCACGCGATATAGCAAATTTTTGGAGTTTATTATGAAAACCACTTTATTAAATAAAGCATTAGTTGCCGCGACTTTAATCATGAGCACTATGGCGATTAGCGTGACAGCAACTGCAGCGACTTTAAAAGGCACTGATACTCTCAAAGTTGTCAGTATTAATGGTCAAGCCATTAAAGCCTTTAAGCCTGTGCAACTGCCAGAAGGTAAAGTGCTGGTCGAAGTAAAATATCAAGATCTGTTTAGCTACCGTGCCGATGATAGTGGCACTTGGGTAAGATCGGAGCCTTTATTCTTCACTTTAGATGTCGCGCCGCAGTCTAATTACCAAATCAACACCCCGACTAAATTAGCCAGTGAAGCAGATGCTAAACGTTTTATTAAAAACCCTAGCATTCAGTTAAGCGTGGATGGCGCCGCACCGCAGCAACTTCCACTGCAAAACCACAGCCAATTAATGGCGGATATGTTGGAAGATCATCCCTCAAAATAATTAAACCTTAGGACGAACAAGCAGGGGCATTAGCCGAAATGTGAGTTAACTCATTGCAGGATAATGCCTCTATGCTAAAATCGAGCCGTTCATCATTTGGGATATTTATGCATCAAACTCTGAGTCGTTCACTATTAGTCATTTTCACTTTACTCGCACTCGTCGGGCAAAGTGTCGCGTCTAATGGTCACGCTATGGTGATGCGCTCTATGGAAATGGGCGCTATGGTTCATAACCCTTCCAGCCAAGGAATGGACCATGCCGCCATGATGCAGATGAACACTGAGAACCGAGCTGATCCAGATGCAATGGCCAGTACAGATTGCTGTAACGATCAAATGCTTCCCGGCGCGAAGCAGCACTGCTGTGATGGCACCACATCCTGTGTTAACGAATGTGGACATTGTTTAACGATTTCAGTTGCCGGCACTCTTTTCAGCCCACACCTTTGGCCTAGTGTTGGTCTGAACGATACCCCAGTGGCCACTCCTATGCCTCATTTCCACTCTGTCTCTTTGTCTTCAGCCTTCAAACCGCCGATAGCCTAGCCTCATTGTGCCCTTTTTCTGGGCAAACAAAGCTAACAATTTATTTCGCCGTTTATTGTGGTGCACCAACAACTAAGCACCCTGAGTAAAGCAAAAACGTAGCACTGAGCCAACTTACAGCTTTGGCGCCTTTATTCTCGAGCATAATCAGTCGAGGAAGAGTATCTACCACGTTTATGCACTCATATTCGGCCATCAAACCCGATGGAGTGAACAATATGAAAACTTTAACTAATCTCGCCTTAATTGCATTATTAATGACGAGCACCAGCGTGTTTGCCACGGCAACACCCCACGAGCATCAACACAACAACACCGCGCCACAGGAACAAGCTCAAACCTATGTTTGCCCTATGCACCCCGAAGTGACTGGCAATAAAGGTGATACTTGTCCTAAATGTGGTATGAACTTAGAGCCAAAAGCGACGACAGAAAAAATGGCTGACGGTGCAATGCACAAAGATCACGCGCACCACTAAGCTAGGCTGGAGATGAGGCATATGAAGCAATTTTATAAAGTAAAAAAGCCGGGCCCTAAGGCAGTATTGATACTCAGTAGTTTACTGATGGGTACGCCTTGGTTAACCCAAGCTCAGCTTGTTAATCCTGCAACTCAATCTGAGGCAGGACAAGAGCATACACACGATAACCAAACTGCAAATCAAGTTAAAACCTACACTTGCCCTATGCACCCTGAGGTAGAGAGCCACGAACCCGGCCGCTGCCCTAAGTGCAATATGTTCCTCGTTGAAAAAGAAGAAGAGGAAGAAGCCAATACAGCCGCACAACATGCGGAGCATCAAACCAGCACTACAAGCCAAAATGCGGCTCAAGTATTTGATACACCAGCGCCTAAGGCGAATAATTTAGTGAACAATCAAAGTTCAGAGGCAACCATAAAATATGTGTGCCCTATGCATGCCCACATCATTAGCGATGTGCCCGGCACTTGCCCTATCTGTGGCATGAATTTAGAGAAGGTCGAAACTGGCGGCGATACTCAGGAAATCAACATCAATGTCTCTGGCAGTATGCAGCAGGCACTCGCCCTGAAAGTCGCCGAGGTAAAACGCGACACACTATGGAAGTTTGTCGAAACCGTTGGCCAAATCGATTATGACGAGAGCCAGATCAATCACGTTCATGCCCGCGTCACAGGCTGGATTGAGAAGCTGATGATTAAATCCGTGGGCGACTCAGTCAAAAAGGGCCAGTTGTTATACGAAATCTATTCTCCCGATCTCATTAATGCTCAAGATGATTATCTGTTAGCACTCGACACGGCAAAAGCGAGCAGTGCAGGCCGCTATCAAGACTTAGTGCGTAGAGCAGGACTACGCTTGTCATTGCTTGGGATGAATGAAAAGCAAATTCAACAACTTGCAGACTCACGCAAAACCCAATACCGTGTACCTTTCTATGCTCAGCAAGATGGCATAGTCAAAGCACTTGAAGTTCGTGATGGCATGTATATCCAGCCTTCAACCGAGGTGATGTCCGTCGTCGACCTATCCAAAGTGTGGGTCATTGCCGACGTATTTGAAAACGAGCAAAGCTGGATTGCCGTTGGTCAAAAGGCTGAAGTATCTGTTCCCGCTATGAATATCAGCAGCGTCGAAGGCACGATTGACTACATTTACCCAGAACTCGACCCAGTCACTCGCAGCTTAAGAGTCCGCGTGGTACTGAATAATAATGATGTTTCCCTAAGACCTAAGACGCTCGCTAAAGTATCGCTCTTCGGCGGCCCGAATAAAGATGTGTTAGTGATCCCGCAGGAAGCCCTCATCCAAACGGGTAAGGAAAACCGTGTGATAGTGAAACAAGCCGATGACAGCTTTACCGCCAAGGCTGTGACTGTGGGCATGATGAGCCAAGGTAAAGCCGAGATAGTCTCGGGTCTCACTGAAGGTGAGCGCGTGGTAACTTCGGGACAATTCCTGCTCGACTCCGAAGCCAGCCTCAAGGGCAGCTTAATGCGTTTAAGCAGCGGCCATCAGCACTAGGAGCGGATTATGTTGAAATATATTATCGAATCCTCGATCAGACAAAGGCTCATGGTGTTGATTATCGCCATGATGATCACTGTCTGGGGGATACAGGAGCTGCGTAAAACGCCGCTTGATGCCCTGCCGGATTTATCCGACGTGCAGGTGATCATTAAGACCCCTTATCCAGGGCAAGCGCCAAAATTGGTTGAAGAACAAGTGACTTACCCACTTTCAACCGCCATGTTAGCCGTGCCCGGTGCGAAAACCGTGCGGGGATTTTCGATGTTTGGAGACTCCTATGTCTATGTGATCTTCGAAGATGGCACCGACATCTATTGGGCACGTTCACGGGTACTAGAATACTTAAGTCAAATCAGCAGTCGCCTACCTCAAGGCGTGCAACCGTCACTCGGCCCCGATGCCTCAGGTGTGGGTTGGGTGTTTGAGTATGCGTTAGTCGATCGCTCCGGCAATTTAGACCTGTCTCAACTCAAGAGCCTGCAGGATTGGTATCTCAAACTCGAGCTGCAAAGTGTCGCAGGTGTATCCGAAGTCGCCACAGTGGGCGGTATGGAACAAACCTATCAGGTCGTGCTTGAGCCCGACAAAATGGCGATTTATAAACTCGACATCGCCGCCGTTAAGCAAGCGATCGATAAAGCCAACAGCGAGGCCGGTGGTTCTGTGGTCGAAATGGCCGAAGCCGAGTATATGGTGCGCGCTAAGGGTTATCGTCAAACCTTAGAGGATTTCCGTGAAATTCCTTTAGGGATAACCAGCCCTTCCGGCACAGGCTTGCTACTTAAAGATGTCGCGACAGTCCGTAAAGGCCCCGCCTCGCGCCGCGGCATTGTCGAACTGGATGGCGAAGGCGAAGTCGTGGGTGGCATTGTGGTCATGCGTTACGGTGAAAACGCTCTTGCGACCATTGATGCGGTCAAAGCCAAACTTGTAGAGTTAAAAACGGGTCTACCAGAAGGCGTGGAAATCATTCCAACCTATGACCGTTCTCAACTGATCCAAAAATCCGTCGACAACCTGTTCAGCAAAGTGGTCGAAGAAATGCTGGTCGTTGGCTTAGTGTGCCTACTGTTTTTACTGCATGCGCGCTCAACCTTAGTGGCAGTGATCACCTTGCCGCTATCGATTCTTATCGCCTTTATCGTGATGAACAAAATGGGGGTGAATGCCAACATCATGAGCCTTGGCGGTATCGCTATTGCCATCGGTGCCGTCGTCGACGGTGCAATCGTGATGATAGAAAACCTGCACAAACATTTGGAGCACTTTAAAGCCGAACATGACCGTGAGCCTTCGGTAAAAGAGCATTGGCGTATCGTGACTGAGGCCTCGATCGAGGTCGGCCCAGCGCTATTTTTCTCGCTGATTATCATCACCTTAAGTTTTGTGCCTGTGTTTGCACTGGAGGCGCAGGAAGGACGCTTATTCGCACCGCTTGCCTATACCAAAACCTTTGCCATGGCAGCGGCAGCGCTTTTATCTATTACCTTAGTCCCCATTCTAATGGGCTACTTTATCCGCGGAAAAATCCCGAGCGAACGCAGCAACCCAATCAGCCGCGTACTCATTGCCCTGTATCAACCGGCATTAAAACTCGTGCTTAAGTTTCCTAAGGTGACCATCCTAATTGCCTTAGTTACGCTGGCGAGTGCTTGGTACCCTATGACGCGCATGGGCAGTGAGTTTATGCCCGCCCTCGAAGAGGGGGATTTACTCTATATGCCCACGGCACTGCCGGGGATCAGCGCAGGTAAAGCCGCCGAAGTGCTTCAACAGACCGACCGTTTGATTAAAACCGTCCCTGAAGTGGCTCGCGTATTTGGTAAAGTCGGCCGCGCCGAAACGGCTACCGACCCTGCGCCACTAACCATGCTCGAAACCACGATTATGCTCAAACCCCATGATGAGTGGCGTGAAGGCATGACCTTAGACGGCATCATTGCCCAATTGCAGCAAACGGTAAAAGTCCCTGGTTTAACTAACGCTTGGGTACAACCGATCAAAACCCGTATCGATATGCTCTCTACAGGGATTAAAACGCCGGTGGGGATTAAGATCACTGGTGCCGATGTCAATGAACTACAAACCTTGGGCGCGAGAATTGAGGCTATCTTGAGCAAAGTCCCACACACTAAATCGGCTTATGCCGAACGCAGTGGCGGCGGACGTTATATCGATATAAGCCCTAAACTGGATGTTGCCGTCCGCTACGGTATGACGCTGCAGGATATTCAAGATGTAGTGCGATACGCTATTGGCGGTATGGATATTGGTGAGTCAGTACAAGGCTCTGAGCGTTACCCAATCAACCTGCGCTACCCACGGGAGCTGCGTGACAATATCGAGAAACTGCGCGAACTGCCAGTGATCACTAAATCGGGACATTACTTGCCGCTGCGTAATTTAGCCGATATCGAAATTAACGATGGCGCCCCTATGCTCAAGAGTGAGAACGGCCGGTTAATTTCTTGGGTGTTTATCGATATCGAAGGCACTTCGATTGGGGAATATATCGCTACCGCGAAAACCGCGTTGGAACAAGAGCTTGTAGTGCCAGCCCGTTACAGTTACAGCTTTGCGGGTCAGTACGAATATATGCAGCGCGTCGATGCTAAGCTCAAGCAAGTGATCCCCATGGCGCTCGGGGTGATCTTTATTCTACTGATGATGACCTTTGGTTCGACCATGCAGGCCAGCATTATTATGCTCAGTCTGCCCTTCGCCCTCGTAGGTAGTACTTGGTTGTTGTACTTGCTCGACTACAACATCTCAGTCGCCGTGGCCGTGGGGATGATTGCCCTTGCTGGGGTCGCCGCCGAGTTCGGGGTAGTGATGTTGGTGTATCTCAATAACGCCATTAAACATCGGCAGGACAAAAACACTTATCACAGCGTCGAGGACTTAAAAGAAGCCCTGATTGAAGGTGCGGTGATGCGTATTCGTCCGAAGGCAATGACAGTAGCTACCATCTTCTTCGGCCTATTGCCCATTATGTGGGGCGCGGGTTCGGGTAACGATGTAATGCAAAAAATCGCTGCGCCTATGGTCGGCGGTATGGTGACAGCACCGATATTGTCATTGTTTGTACTGCCAGCGCTGTATCTGTTGATCTATGGTCGCAAACTCAATAATGCCGAATAACCCATAGCATTAACTCAGCATAAACCCCTAGTGTGATATCCATGCTAGGGGTTTATATATTTTTGAATTCGAATTAAATTTCCAATCAAGATCCCATTAGCGCATTCCAGAATTTCACTGCACAATAGCAACTTGCAACGCATGTGTTTGTTCCACCGCCATAGCAGAAAGGACGCCAGCGAATGACAACTTTATTTTCTTTTCCCATCAATAACCGCACAGGTATTCATCGCAACACTTTATTACTGGGGCTGTTGTTGATTGGCTTAATGCCCATAGTCCTTCAGGCGGCCCCAGCCTCGGGAGAGTTTATCGCCAACAAGCGCTGCGAATTGTTCCAATCGAAAAATAAACAGACCAATCCCGATAATTGGCAGAGCAATATCGGTGAACGTTATCCCGTTGCTGAAATTTTAGGTAATAGCACAAATCCCGACTGGCTAAGAGTTCGCACCAATGCTGTCAGCTCGCCACTGCGTTGGATTAAAGGTGACTGCGGACAATACAATACTGGTTCAGCGGCAACAGGTATTTATCAACCTGCCTCTAATGTAGAACCAGCACAAACGACAACCGCCTCGGATATTAAAGCCATCAATAGTGAAAGCTTAAAAGAGCACGCTAAACCAGAGAAACGTCAAGGCAATGTGTGCCAAATCGAGGATAACTACGACTCCAATGTGCTCGCCCTGAGTTGGCAGAGCACCTTTTGCGAACTCTATGGCAGTCGCAAAGCCGAATGCCGCGCCTTAAGCCAAAAGAGTGACGCGCCTCAGTGGCAACACTTTAGTCTTCATGGCCTCTGGCCTAATCGCCAACAATGTGGCACCCGTTACGGCTTTTGTAGCAGCGTGAAACAACAACCGAGTGATTTTTGTGATTATCCCGAGGTGCCGCTTAATGCCTCTGTCCAAAAAAATCTCGAAGAAGTGATGCCAAGTGCCCGCTACGGCAGCTGTTTAGAGCGCCATGAATGGTGGAAACATGGCACCTGTCGCAACCAAGACCCTAATGATTACTTTTTACTGGCGACTCAGCTGACCCAAGAAGTAAATGCCTCGGCATGGGTGCAACAGTTTATCCATGCAAGAATTGGTAAAAAAGTGACTCAACAGGAGCTAAATCAAAGCTTTGATGCCAGCTTTGGCCAAGGTGCACACACTAAAGTCACCCTAGACTGTGCCAAAGGACTCTTGAGTGAAATCCGTATTAACCTACCTCAGGTCATCAGCAGCTCCGATTCTTTACCGAGTCTGCTCGCTAAGGCGCCAAAGGCGAAAAAAACCAATTGCCCAACCACACTGTTAATCGACAATCCAAACTAAC
The DNA here is from genome assembly GCF_047975355.1 of Shewanella sp. Classification (GTDB taxonomy): domain Bacteria; phylum Pseudomonadota; class Gammaproteobacteria; order Enterobacterales; family Shewanellaceae; genus Shewanella. Next base: position 95,007 of record NZ_JBKEDJ010000020.1, read on the forward strand.
ACTCGCGTAACTGGCAGTGGCTAGGAGTATGCTACTGGCAAGCCCTCTACCAATGGTAAACTGGGTACAGGTCAACAACTGGATGGTTTAGCGAGTGAATTTCAGGTTTAACGACAGGATCCATAGAGAATAATGCAGGACGCATCAGTACAAATAACATAAAACCTAGGTAGGCGAACATCTACCTAGGTTTTATGAGTCTGCTTGTGCTGACATATAGCCTCACAGCTTAAGATAGCTGATTTAACTTTATCACCGCAAAAGTCGCGCCCTGAGCATCGGCTATCACAGCAAAGCGTCCCACATCGGGGATGTCACTTGGCGGCACGCATAGCTGCGCACCTAACCCCTGCGCCTTAGCCGCAAAGGCATCACAATCCGCCACCACAAAGTAAGGCATCCAATGGGCCGGAAGTTCTCCCCACTCTGGCATCATCTTCATCATGCCACCGATAGATTGACCGTCAATTTGCCACTCAGTGTAATCGATGCCAGGCACATGGCTGGGACGGGTCGTCCAAGGAAACACTCGAGTGTAAAAGCCCGCTTCGGCGCTAGGTTCGCGACAGGCTAGCTCAACCCAGCACAGAGTATTTTCTTCCCCTTGACGACGTGAGCCAGGGTGGTTTTTCGCTTGCCACAGGGCAAAGCGCGCGCCTTCGGGATCACTCACCTGCGCCATCACGCCCGCATCACCCACCACATGCGGCCCCATGTGTAATTGCCCACCCGCAGCAAGAATGGCGGCAACCGTCGCTTCGATATCCTTAACCGCAAAATAGATCCGCCAATGACTGGGTATCTGTGGCTCCGATGTAGGGATTTGATACATGGCCCCTAAATCATCCCCCTCTAAATTAAACAACGAGAAATGACCATTAGGAATCGCCATTTCCACCGCATTCCAACCAAACAGCGCATGATAAAACGCTTGTGCACCCTGCCAGTCATGGCTTGCCAGTTCGACCCAACATGCTTGTCCCTGCGCGTACTGAGTAATCCTCATTGCAGACTCCAATCAAACAGATGATGTGTTCGAGTTAAGCTGGAGTTTTTGCAACTGTCCAGTTTTGGCGGTAAAAAGATGAATACAAAGAAAAAGCCCTCAAATTGAGGGCTTGATTGGCAAGTAAAATGCTTAGGAAAACTGCGGCAATAAATTCGCCATTGCCAGCAAGTGGCAAGCACCTGTCACTACGCCGTATAGCACCACAAGGATAATTAATGGCGTGCCACCAAAGACTCTAAAACCTTGATGGTTAGGGAACTGCTGTCTCGATTTATAGGCCATCAGTGCAGGCACTATTACGGCCCACACGGTTGCCGCTAAGGCTGCAAAGCCAATGGCAATCAAAAAGCCATCGGGGAACAACAAACCAAGTATGGTAGGCGGCACAAAGGTGACAATCGCCGTTTTCATCCGACCCGAGCGCGAATCATCGAACCCGAACAGATCGGCCAAGTAATCGAATAAACCTAAGGTCACACCGAGGAAGGAGGACGCCACAGCTAAGTTAGCAAACAGGGTTAACATGCTGTTTAACCAAATACTTTCCATCACTTTCGATAGAGCGCCCACTAACACACCCATATTGCCGCCCTGGGCAATAATCTCGCTAAACTGGCTGCGGGGAATGTTGCCCATGGTCGCCACTAACCAACAGGCATAAATGATCAGCGCAATAAAAGTACCGACAAAAATGGCTTTGAGGATAGTTGACGAATCTTTGCCATAGTACTTCACTAGACTCGGCACGTTACCGTGGTAACCAAAACTTGCAAGACCAAAGGGCAAGGCCGCCCACAGATAAGGCATAAAGCTTTGATTACCATCGGGTTCTAGCAACTTAGTCACATCGATTTCGATGAGTAGGTTACCAATCGCGAGGAAGAAAGTGATGATCATCCCACCGAGCATAATGGTGGTAATGCGATCCACAGCCTTAGTGCTGATCAACACGATACAGGCGAGCACTACCGCAAACACTAATCCGGCGACACTCTGTGGTAACTCAATCCCCATACCCTGCAGGCTATGATTAACAATCGAGCCACCGCCGCTGATATAGGCATAGGTTAAGATGTAGAGCACGAAGGCAATCGAGACCCCATTCACAATACGCCAAAATTGGCCTAGGGTTTCCTTGGTCAGGGTATCGAAACTCGCCCCCGGCTCGAAATGCAGATTAGTTTCGAGCAGCAACAACCCCGACATCAGCATACAAAACCAAATACCGAGCAACATCAGTACCGAGTAGCCAAACCACATACCGGAACCCACGACCGGCAAAGAAAACATCCCCGCCCCGACTGTCGTACCGGCAATAATCATGGCACCACCGAGCAAAGACTTACCCACCGGCTTATTCTTTGCCGCATTCATATGGTTTGCCATTAAACGATATGCTCCGCGGTCACGCTCACAACAATGGTTTGTCTCACTGAGGCTCGGAGTAAGCTATTCGCTTGATCGCGAATACGCTCGACATCGGATTTATCTTCCTTACCGGAGAAGTAACCCAGCTCTTTTAACTTAACACTCAAGGTGTTATAGAGTTTTTTGTCGTAGAATTCTGGCGCAGTAATACCGTGCAACGCCCCTAAACGTTGGGCAAGCAGGTGGCTTTCAGACTCCAGCTCCGAACGTTCCATCTTAGGTCTGTGGGCCAGCAGATTGAAGATAATCGCATAGCGTTGCAAGGTCTCGCTAACGCTGCCAGCCAGCAATAGCATCTCGCTGGTGTGCTCAGAGACCACAGACAAGGAATCGCTTTCCTGCACTAACCCCTGTTCAATAAACAGATCCAGCACTTGATTCACATAACTTGGCAGATCTTTGATACCCATAAACAACTCCGCCTTCAGTAGCGGATAGAAGTCATTCACAATCCCAAGAATACTCGCCCTTGAAATCTGTTTATTATTGGTTAAACAACTGGCAATTAGCGACGGAATGATAAACAAGTGGATAATGTTGTTACGATAGTAAGTCATTGTAATTGCTTGATTCGCATCAATAGACACTATCTCACCCAAAGGATCGGCATTGATGGAGAACTTATTCAGCTCTAATCCTTGTTGCACTAAATGTTTGCCATCGCCTTCGGCAACCGACGTAAACGAAGTGTATGGCACACGCTTAAGTAGAGTCAGGTATAAATCTAATTGACGCTCGAGCAAACAACGCTCTAAGGCATTTTGCTCCGATGCCAGCAGCACTAAGCTAGTCAAGGTAATAGAGCTGGCCGCGGCGGCATCGTTAATGCGGGTCATCACACGATTCGCTAACACGTTCACCGCAGGGGTTAACCAAGTGGGTTTTTGCTCAGGATCGTCTGCCACTTCGCTGCGCCAGTTAGGCGCCGTTTCATTCAAGAAGTTTTGCAGCGTGATAGGCTCACCAAAGTTCACATAACCTTGGCCAAAATTACCTAATTTACGAATAGCACCAAAGACTTGCCATACAGATTCTTTCTGTTTTTTCTTACCGCTTAACTCTTTGTGATAGGTCGCCACTTCCATCACGTGATCGTAGCCTAAATACACAGGCACTAAAGTGACTGGACGTTCGATGCCACGCAGCACACTGTTGATCGTCATAGCGATCATACCCGTTTTCGGCGCCAACAAACGGCCAGTACGAGAGCGTCCACCTTCAGAGAAATATTCAACCGAATATCCCTTAGCAAATAGCTGATCTAAGTATTCACGGAACACGGCGGTATAAAGTTTATTGCCGTTAAAACTACGGCGAATAAAGAAAGCGCCGCCACGACGGAACAGCGGTCCCGCGGGCCAGAAGTTTAAGTTGATACCCGCAGCGATATGCGGCGGCACCATACCTTGGTAATACAGGATGTAGGATAACAGCAGGTAATCCATATGGCTGCGGTGGCAAGGCACATAAACAATCTCATGGCCATCATGGTGAAGCTGGCGGATTTGCTCGGCACCTTTGATGTTGATACCGCTGTAGAGCTTGTTCCATAACCAAGTTAAGAAACGCTCGGCAATGCGCACTAAGCTATCGGAATAATTCGCTGCAATTTCATCAAGATATTCAATTGCTGTTTCACGGGCTTGAGTTTCAGAAATCTTCTTACTCGCCGCTTCTTCTTGAATAGCCTTACGTAAGGATTCAGATTTCAGCAGCGAATGGAATAATGCCTGACGATTTGGCAGCACTGGCCCCGTCATCACCTTGCGCTGGCGGCGGAAATGCACCCGAGCCACACGCGCCAATTTATGGGCAATGCCTATATCGGTGCCGTGCTCGTCGGCCATATAACGCAGCGATACTGCATTCGAAAACTGGACAAAGTTGTGACGCCCTAAAAACAGAATCATCAAGCATTTACGTAGCCAAGTTGGGTTCTCACGCTCAAGCACTGCCGCCTTCATGGTGTCGTCTTCTTTACCCGGAGTACGACCCCAATAAAGGCTTACGGGCACCAGCTGAATATCTAACTCAGGCTTTTCCTTATGGACCGCCAACAAACGCATAAAACATTCGAGAAATGGCTCATTGCTGGCACGTTCACCAAACAAAGGCTTACGCCCTTCGAGGCAGACTACCCGAGGCGCGACTACCCCATTAACGACCAGAGGCTCATAGGGGCTTGGCAAACCAAGCTTGGTGGTGATCTCGCTTAAGGCAGCAATATCACTGAGGGATTCTGTTTTCATTACATAAGCAAGCGGTCTGGATGCGTCCAGATTCAGATCGGCAAAGGGGTCCTGCGGCACAACAATAGTGTGCACTAAGTGTTTTTGGATCCAGCGTAATGATTTCAACCAAAGAGAGTCTTGTTTAGGCATTATTCTTATGCAATGTAAGTACGTTCATTAGCCCCATAGAATACCAGATTCTAGGGAACATTCGCTAATACTCTCCAATCGCGTTAAAAAGTGGTTAATACTTGCACTGCGAATAATACTGTATATACTAACAGTAACTGTATAGAAAAACAGGAAAGAACATGAGACCGTTGACGCCACGCCAAGCCGAAATTTTAGAGCTGATTAAACGTAATATTGCCGAAACTGGCATGCCACCCACTCGGGCCGAAATTGCCACCCGTTTGGGTTTTAAAAGTGCAAATGCCGCCGAGGAACATCTTAAGGCATTGGCAAAAAAAGGCTGCATCGAGATCATGCCTGGAACTTCCCGCGGTATCCGCCTCCCCGTTGAGGAAGAGAATAACAGCGAAACAGGCCTTCCATTGATTGGCCAAGTGGCGGCGGGCGAACCTATTCTCGCCCAAGAGCACGTCGAACAGTATTACCAAGTCGATCCCAGCATGTTCCACCCCTCTGCCGATTTCTTACTGCGCGTAAAAGGCGACAGCATGAAGAACATCGGCATCCTCGAAGGGGATTTGCTCGCCGTTCATAAAGTACAACAAGCTCGTAATGGTCAAGTGGTCGTTGCCCGCGTTGATGATGATGTAACAGTGAAACGCTTTGAAAAGAAAGGGAATCTAGTCTATCTGCACGCAGAGAATGAAGACTATTCCCCGATTAAAGTCGATTTAAGTTTCCAAAGTCTAACAATTGAAGGGCTCGCCGTTGGGGTGATCCGCAATGGAGATTGGCTATGAACAAACTACTAGGTAATGCCCCGCGTCACCCCGGTTTATGGCTCGATGCGGTTCGCGAAACCGATACTGATTGGCAACATACGCCCATCATGTCCATGCCCACCCAGAGTCAAGGGCGCCAAGAGCTGATGCAACTGAGTAAACAGTTAGCGCAGCTGAGCCAACAAGGCCGCTGGGTCGTGCTGATTAACCCACCCAGTATTGGTTACAAGCAGTTACTGGCCAACGCTGGCGTGCGTATGGACCGCGTACTCTTAGTGCATGCAAAAGATGAAGTCGAAACCCTGTGGGCGATGGAAAAAGCCTTAACCAGTGGAACCTCAAGCGCAGTGATTACCTGGACCCACTCGCTCGATGCACGCGACAATCGTCGTTTGCAAATTGTGGCCAAGAGCGCCCGGGCCATGGGCATAGTGCTCGAAGGTGTCGCGAATCAATTACCTTCGGATGCGACACTCAAACAACCCGCTCATTTTAGTCAGCCTGCTCTTTTCAGCTCAGTTCATTAAAATATTTTCGCTACGCATTTAGCCTTGAAAGCCGCCTCACCTGTGAATGTGGGGCTTTTTTTTGACAATTTTTCAGACAATTAGAAAAAGAAGTGATCTTGATCAATTTTTAAACAGCAAGTATGTTTGATTCAGGCGACCATGATATATCGCCCTTTTAGGCAAAAAATATCGACAATTTATCGAATATCTCTTGCCCACAAAAATCGAGAATAATGGGTTTATTCAGCAGTATGTGCCAGTGTGGCTAATACCAGCAGTAACAATACTTAATCAAAAGTAAGCCGCCAACGCACGTTGAAGTCAGAGAAGCTTTTTTGGGAACTGAAGAGTTTGCATAGAGTTGAGACTTACTGTGTTGCTCTTCTTTGTAGTTGCTATTCGCAATTGGCAGAGGAGAAGTCTTGTGAAGCAATGGTTGTATTGTTTACTCGTGGTGCTATTCGCCCCACCGTTGGCCGCAGCGGACATGCGGTTCAACATGACACCCGGCGTAACAGAAATCAGTGGCAAGGTGTATCACCTGCACATGACAATTCTGTATATCTGCTGTGCGATAGGTCTAGTGGTTTTTGGCGTCATGATTTATGCCATGATCAACCACAGAAAATCCAAGGGCGCGGTCGCGTCTCACTTCCATGAGAGTACAAAAGTTGAAATAGCTTGGACGATAATTCCTTTTATCATTCTGATCTTAATGGCGATTCCGGCGACTAAAACCCTCATTGCCATGGAAGATCCCAGCAATGCCGATCTCACGGTTAAAGTCACAGGATCGCAATGGAAATGGCATTACAGCTACTTCGATCAAGACATTGATTTTTACAGTATTCTCGCGACTCCAAGACCTCAAATCGAAGGAAGCGAGGCCAAAGGTGAGCACTACTTGCTCGAAGTAGATAAACCCCTTGTGCTCCCTATCAATCGGAAAATCCGCTTTCTAATGACCTCAGAAGATGTGATCCACTCATGGTGGGTGCCCGCCTTTGCGGTTAAAAAAGACGCCAACCCAGGTTTTATCAACGAGGCTTGGACGCGCATCGACAAACCCGGCATTTATCGTGGCCAATGTGCCGAGCTTTGCGGCAAAGACCATGGCTTTATGCCGATAGTAGTGCAAGCCTTGCCCGAAGCCGAGTTCGATGCATGGGTCGAAGAGCAAAAACAAGCCGCCAATGCCGCAGCCCAAGCCGCACAGGCCGCCTTATCACAAACACTGACTAAAGAAGAGCTGATGGCTCAGGGTGAACAAGTTTACCTCGGCCACTGCGCCGCCTGTCACCAACCCAACGGTGAAGGGCTACAGGGGGTATTCCCACATCTCAAAGGCAGCCCAATTGCCGTAGGTCCACTGAGTGGCCATCTTGAAATAGTGCTCAATGGCAAAGCGGGTACGGCCATGCAAGCCTTCGGCAAACAATTAACTGCCCAAGAAATTGCCGCCGTGATTACCTATGAACGCAATGCATGGGGCAATAATACGGGGGATGCGGTACAAGCAAAAGACGTTGATGCCCATAAGTCAGGTGGCAGTACTAGTGAGCCAACAGCAACGCCAGCCGCCTCTACAACCACCGACTCGCCCAAAGCCACAGCAGAACCCGTCGCCAGTGTCGATCCCGCGAGTCTTCCCACTCTCAGCCATGATGAACTGATGGTCGAAGGGGAAAAAGTCTATGCCACTCTTTGCGCCGCCTGCCACCAGCTCACAGGTGCAGGTATGCCACCCGCCTTCCCAGCCCTTGCTGGCAGTGCTATCGCAACAGGTCCTGTCGCGAATCACATCGACATAGTGATGCACGGTAAAACTGGCACTGCGATGCAGGCATTTGGCAACCAACTCACTCCACAACAGCTTGCCGCCATCATTACCTATGAACGCAATGCGTGGGGCAACAATACAGGCGATACAGTGCAACCCGCTGATATTGCTCGCCATGGACAGTAGGGGATTAAGATGAGCACACTGACTCAAGATCAAATTGCCGCCCATGATGAACACCATCACGGTGTACCTAAAGGCATCATGCGCTGGTTACTCACCACCAACCACAAGGACATTGGCACTCTGTACCTATGGTTTAGTTTCATTATGTTTTTAACCGGTGGCGCTATGGCCATGGTGATCCGCGCCGAACTCTTTCAGCCCGGATTACAACTCGTTGAACCTAACTTTTTCAACCAAATGACTACTGTGCATGGGTTGATTATGGTGTTTGGTGCCGTTATGCCGGCCTTTACAGGGTTAGCTAACTGGCTGATCCCTATGATGATTGGCGCGCCAGATATGGCACTTCCACGGATGAACAACTGGAGTTTTTGGATCCTGCCCTTCGCCTTTGCCATTTTGCTGAGCTCCTTGTTTATGGAAGGCGGCGGCCCTAACTTCGGTTGGACCTTCTACGCACCACTCTCCACCACTTACAGCCCTGACAGCACAGCATTGTTTGTATTCTCTATTCATATCATGGGGATAAGTTCGATTATGGGCGCCATCAACGTGGTCGTCACCATAGTCAACCTACGTGCCCCCGGCATGACTTGGATGAAGTTACCGCTATTCGTCTGGACATGGTTGATCACCGCCTTCTTACTTATCGCCGTAATGCCTGTGCTTGCTGGCGCCGTCACTATGGTGTTAACCGATAAGTTTTTCGGCACTAGCTTCTTCGAAGCGGCAGGTGGCGGCGATCCAGTGATGTTCCAGCATATTTTTTGGTTTTTCGGTCATCCAGAAGTCTACATCATGATTTTACCTTCCTTCGGCATTATCTCAGCCATAGTACCAGCCTTTAGCCGCAAAAAACTCTTTGGTTATTCATCAATGGTGTACGCCACGGCGAGCATTGCGATTTTGTCCTTCCTCGTGTGGGCGCACCATATGTTCACCACAGGTATGCCCGTATTTGCCGAGCTGTTTTTTATGTACTGCACTATGCTAATTGCCGTGCCGACTGGGGTAAAAGTGTTTAACTGGGTAGCCACCATGTGGCGCGGCTCGCTGAGTTTTGAAACCCCAATGTTGTTCGCGGTGGCCTTTATTATCCTGTTCACTATTGGTGGCTTCTCTGGCTTGATGCTCGCCATCACGCCGGCCGACTTCCAATACCACGATACTTACTTTGTGGTGGCTCACTTCCACTATGTGCTAGTCACTGGTGCGATTTTCTCCATTATGGCGGCTGCCTATTACTGGCTACCTAAATGGACTGGCCATATGTACAGCGAAAAGCTCGGCCAGTGGCATTTTTGGTGTTCGGTGATTTCGGTCAACGTGTTGTTTTTTCCAATGCATTTCTTGGGTCTTGCGGGTATGCCAAGGCGTATTCCCGATTACTCGATTCAATTTGCCGATGTGAATCAAATCGTGTCGATTGGGGGTTTTGCCTTTGGCCTATCACAGTTGATCTTCCTAGTGCTGGTGATTAAGTGCATTCGGGGTGGTGAAAAGGCACCCGCCAAACCTTGGGAAGGCAGCGAAGGCTTAGAGTGGACCCTGCCAAGCCCCGCGCCCTATCACTCTTTCACCACACCACCCGAGGTGAAATAACATGCAAGGCCAACCCCATCAGCCCAACACCAAGTCAAACCGTAAGCTCATCAGCCTGCTGGTATTGGGCTGCGTTGCTATGTTTGGCTTTGGGTTTGCCTTGGTGCCGCTCTACGATGTACTGTGCGAAAAACTGGGTATTAACGGCAAAACCTCTAATACCGCCAGCAGCTATCAAGCGATTACTGTGGATAAGAACCGCGTGGTAACTGTGGAGTTTATCTCGCAGGTGCAAACGGGCATGCCGTGGAAATTTGAGCCACAAACAAAACGACTCGAAGTCCACCCAGGTGAGCTAATCCACACGGCATTTTTGGCACACAATGTGTCAGACAGAGCCACTGTCGGTCAGGCGATACCTTCAGTATCACCAGGCCAAGGCGCGGCCTATTTCAATAAAACCGAATGTTTTTGTTTTAACCAACAGCCCTTAGCGGCGGCGAGTAGTGCGGAGCTGCCATTAATTTTCTTTGTTGATCCTCAGTTACCCGAGTCGATCCACACTTTAACCCTCTCTTATACCCTCTACGACATTACCGACAAGCAGTTAGCGTCTGCCATAGAGCAAGGAGCTGCAAAATGACCACTAAACATGAGACTTACTATGTCCCCGCCCAGAGTGCTTGGCCGATTGTTGGTGCTATCGGCTTGTTTTTAATCGCCTTTGGCGCAGGACATTTTGTACATCAACTAAAATCTGGCGCATCTGGTGGTGGCTATATTCTACTGGCAGGCATAGCCGTCATCCTGTTTATGCTCATCGGTTGGTTTAGAACCGTGATCCAAGAATCGATGACGGGTCTCTACTCACATCAGATGGATAGATCGTTTCGCCAAGGCATGTGCTGGTTTATCTTCTCCGAGGTAATGTTCTTTGCCGCCTTCTTCGGCGCCTTATTTTACGCCCGTATGGTCGCAGTGCCTTGGCTCGGCGGCGCGTCCAACAATGCCATGACCCACGAAGTCCTTTGGCCACACTTCGAGGCCGTTTGGCCACTCGTCACCACGCCAGATGGCACCAAAACCGAAGCCATGCCCTGGAACGGGCTGCCTCTCATCAACACAATTGTGCTGCTGACCTCCTCTGTCACGCTGCATTTTGCCCATATCAGCTTGGAAAAAGGTAAGCGCTCGGCCATCACCCTCTGGCTGGGACTGACGATTTTACTGGGAATTAGCTTCCTTGCCTTACAGGCGGAGGAATATCGCCATGCCTACCATGAGATGGGGTTGACGCTCACCTCTGGCGTCTATGGCAATACCTTTTTCCTGCTAACAGGCTTCCACGGCATGCATGTCACCTTGGGCACAATCTTTCTATTAGCCTTGTTTTTCAGAGTGTTAAAGGGTCACTTTAGTGCGGATAAGCATTTTGCTTTTCAGGCTGGCAGTTGGTATTGGCACTTTGTTGACGTAGTTTGGCTCTGCCTGTTTATCTTCGTTTACGTGCTTTAAATACCTCTGAAACAATGAGTTGAATAATTAAGGCGTGGGATTGAGGCCAAGCAGTCCAGTCCCTAAAGCCACCAGCAAGAGCAGGATAACCAGTACAGAAAATATCACCCGACGGCCTAAATAGCGACTCATTTGCACAGGGTGGTCAGCGGTTTGGTCGTCACCTTTAACCATAATGATTAGGGCTCTGCCTAGGTTAAAAATGATAAATAGTAACAGCAGTACTAAAACACACTTAAAAATGAGCGGAATGTTCATACGCTATCCTTATGTTTTGCTGGCCAAATTGATTGGGTTGCCAAGATATATTTGGGTGCATAGGGGAGTGCCGTTATTACTGATATTGACTGTGGTGGTATTCGTGGTTTTGGTCAAGTTAGGTTTATGGCAAATGGACAGAGCCGCTGAAAAAACCGCACTACTAGCACAAATGGAGGCGAGGCAAACCGCTCCCGCACTCAGCATTGAACAACTACTCAATGAATTAAATAAAGGCAGCGTCACGGGCTACCGCCTACAGGTTCAAGCCAACCCCGCGAATCCACAAATTTGGTTACTCGATAATCAGGTCTATCAAGGGCAAGTGGGCTATCTCGCCTTTCAATTACTGCAAATAACGACAGAACATCAGGTAAGCCATTCTGAGCAACCTTGGCTGCTAGTCGAGCTCGGCTTTATTGCCGCGAAATCCCACCGAAATGAATTGCCCGAGGTCAGCCCTATCGTAGATGAGCTGGCGATTGCAGGCCGACTCTATCAAAAACAGATTAATCCCTTAAGCCATCATTTATTGGCAGAACCCTTCACCACAGAACAAGGTGAGCGAATTCGATTTCAAAACCTTAATTTGCACGAGATGGCACAAATGTTAGGGCATCCCATCCTCCCCGTGGTGTTACAACCCGATTCCTCGACCCAATTACAACCAGCACAAACCTTACCCCACCCTTGGCAGCCCTTCCCACTCTCGGCCCAAAAACATTGGGGTTATGCATTGCAATGGTTTGCCATGGCGGCGGTATTTGCGGGGCTGATGAGCTGGCAGGGAATTAAATACCTCAAACTTCATCAAGCAAATAAGGAAGCGACGAAGACCGAGTAACTAATTACCAGCAAGATTTTAATAAGAACACAATAAAACAAAGAATTAGGGACAATAAGAGGAGCAAATATGGACTCCCAACAAACAGCCAAATACCACGCATTGGGGTTATTGCTACTGGCCTTTATAGCACCTGTGGTCATCGCTAAGTTAGTGCTGAGCATGCATTGGTATCAAGAGGGCGCCACCAACCATGGTGAACTCATCAGCCCAGAAACCAGCTATGCCAGTTTGGGCCTTAACAATCCTCAGCCAAAGGAATGGCAACTGCTGTATTTATTGCCCGCCCAATGCGATGAGGCTTGCCGCGAGCGCTTGTATATCCTGCGTCAGAGTCATACTGCCCTAGGGCCAGATCAAACTCGCGTCGAACCCCTTATTCTTGTGAATCCAGATAGTGACTTAAGCGCATTAAGCACCTTTAACTTCAACACCCAGCCTGCCAGTCAAGGCCTCATCCAATGGCTTGACCAACAGCAGCTGATTATTGTCGATCCACTTGGTGCACTTGTGCTGCGCTACCCTCAAGTACAAGGCAAGGCTGCGCACTTAGCTCAGGGCAAGGCCTTGGTCGCGGATCTACGTAAGTTATTGAAACTATCGAGGGTAGACTAATGCAACTGACTTGGCTCCTACGCGTAACCATAGTCTTTACCCTGTTAGTGATTTTAATGGGGGCTTACACTCGGCTCTCGGACGCAGGGCTAGGCTGCCCAGATTGGCCAGGTTGCTATGGCCATATCAAAGTGCCCACCCACGACCATGAGATATCCCATGCCCAAACCCTGTTTCCGGACCATGATATCCATCCCGAAAAAGCCTGGCTCGAGATGATCCACAGGTATATCGCGGGGGCCTTGGGCATTCTCGTCTTACTGGTTTTTATCCTCTGCCTAAAAACATCCCAAGCCCCTAAAAAACTGCCCTTGGCCATAGTGTTACTCATCATCTTTCAGGCGGCTTTGGGGATGTGGACTGTGACCATGAAACTCATGCCAATTGTCGTTATGTCCCACTTAATTGGCGGCTTTAGTTTGCTCTCTCTCCTGCTTTTACTGTATCTGCGAACGCGACCAAGGCGAATTATTGAGACCGCTGATATTCACAATCAACGAGTTACAAGTGCAGGATTTAACAGCACCCATGCAGGGCAGCTTGGCTCGAGCCTTAAATTTCTCGGCCAGAGTAAACACTTACCGAAACTGGCGTTGCTGAGTCTCGTGGTACTGATTGGCCAAATCATGCTCGGCGCTTGGACCTCCTCCAACTATGCCGCCCTCGCCTGTACGGCTTTACCGATTTGTGAAGGTAACTGGATGGACAACCTCGCCATCGCCGATGCGTTTTCCCCTTTCCAAGGACAACACCCAAGCTTCGAATTTGGCGTATTGGATTACCATGCACGTATGACCATCCACATCGCCCACCGTATTGGCGCCATCATTACCGCAAGTCTATTGCTGCTGCTCGCCTATCGCTTGTTTTTCAGCACCCAACTCAAAGCCCTAAGCCTATTGTTGGTCGCCCTGGTAATACTGCAAGTCAGTTTAGGGATTTCAAACGTGGTAATGCATTTACCGCTGGGGATTGCCGTTTCCCATAACGGCGGCGCGGCGCTATTACTACTCACCTTAGTCGCTATTAACTATTTCCTTTGGCGCAGAGCACCTTAATCATCGGGGGATTTACCATGGCAAAACCACTCTCAATCAGCAGTCACCCCAGTATTCATTTAGCTTGGCGTGCCTATTTCGAAATGACTAAACCTAAGGTTGTGGCCTTGATGCTACTCACCGTCTTAGTCGGCATGTGTTTAGCCATGCCCACCATACTGCCAGTCCAACCTTTAGTGGCAGGCCTACTCGGCATCGCCATGATGGCGGGTTCGGCCGCGGCCTTAAACCATCTGATCGATCGGCGAATCGACGGCATGATGGCACGCACTTATAACCGTCCGCTGCCCAAAGGCCGGGTCTCGGCAACGAGGGCACTGCTGTTCGCGGCACTCTTAGGCAGCCTAGGTTTTGTGATCCTCTATGTTTTCACTAACCCACTCACCGCTTGGCTCACCTTTGCCAGCTTGATTGGTTACGCCTTGATTTATACCGCCTATTTAAAACGGGCCACGCCACAAAACATTGTCATTGGCGGTTTAGCGGGCGCAATGCCGCCGCTCTTGGGCTGGACGGCGGTAACGAATCAATTCCATGGTCATGCGCTATTGCTCGTCATCATCATATTCCTGTGGACGCCGCCGCATTTTTGGGCACTGGCGATTCACAGACGCGCAGAATATGCCAAAGTGGATATTCCCATGCTGCCCGTGACCCATGGGGTAGAATTTACTAAGACCTGTATCTTGCTCTATACGATTTTGCTGGCGATAGCCTGTCTATTGCCCGTGTTAGTCGGGATGAGCGGCCCGCTCTACTTTGTGTGCTCAAGCATACTTAGCACAGGATTTATCTATAAAGCGTGGCAGTTAAAGTATCAGGATAGCGAAGGGCTGGCGATGCAGGTGTTTCGTTTTTCGATTTATCATTTAATGTTGTTATTTATGGCATTACTGCTCGACCACTATCTTTGGGCTTAATGTGCAATGAGCGATGGGGCGAGCATGGTCAAAGGACAAAATATGCAAACAAGAATCTCCAACAAGATCTTAGTGATAGCGATTCTATTAATAGGATTGGGCGGGCTATTTGCAGTGAAGTTCAATCCACCTAAGCCCGTTGAGTTAGAGAGTGGTTTTTTGTTTCCCGAGGCGTTCGAGCTAGCGCCCTTTGAGCTTGTCGATCAACAGCAGAAACCCTTTACCAATGCGAATTTGAAGGATCGATGGAGCCTATTCTTTATCGGCTTTACCTATTGCCCCGATGTCTGTCCGACCACCTTAAACAAACTCGCCGCCGCCTATCCTGAGCTGAAAAAAATTGCGCCCATTCAAATCGTGTTTTTATCCGTGGATCCGAAGCGGGACACCCCAGAGAAACTCCTCACCTATGTGAATTTCTTTAATCCTGAGTTTAAGGCAGTGACGGGTGAGCAAACCCAAATCTTCCCCCTCACCCGCAGCCTAGGCCTCACCTATGCCATGGTCGGCGAAGGGGATAATTATCAAGTCGATCATAGTGCTGGCTATGTACTGGTTTCTCCCCAAGGCACGCGGGTCGCAGTGTTTAAACCCACGGCAGCCTTAGGTAAAGCCCCTCAAGTACTCAACGACGCCTTGATCAGCGACTTCGATAAAATCGTCAAAAGCTACAAACCTAAATAGCTTCGCAAAGGCATTATTCTTTAACCCAAGTGCCGTCGTCTTTAGGTCTCACCCATGCCTGCGAAAACCAGTAATAACCATTGCGCGTCTTACTTGGCGCAGTGCAATTGTAGCGTGAACGCCCCGCTGGCAGGGCTAAATCGGCTTGAATACTAAACTCATTGTCGCTGCTCCAAGTCGGCGTTTTAGCGCCTTGCCCTTGGATATAACACATGACCTGCTTGGCCGAAATATCGCTCATATCGAGCTTAACCTTAAGCTCGGGGCGCCAATGTCCGCCCTTAAGCTCAGGATCGCTAGGCGTTTGCTCAAGCACTGGCATATTGAGGCTGTATAACTTGGCTTTTAAGCTCTTTAAATCCGCATATTGCCCCGCCACAGGGAAACGCGGCAGCGCCGTGAGTGGCGAATAGGGGCCTGCCGCTCCAGACTGCTGGCCAAAAGCGACAAAGCCATTTTCGGTCAACATATCTTGAATCGCCTGATTGTATTCCCCATAGGGATAGGCCAGCATTTTAAAGTTCTGCCCCGTCGCCTCACGAATCGCGTTTTCGGTGTCCTGAATATTGGCCTTAATTCGCGCAATCCATTGGCTTTGGGATTCATTGTCTTGGCGGCGGATCAGATGTTCATGGGCCCAACTATGGTTAGCAATGTCGGCCCCTTCCTTGGAAAGCTTAATCAGATCTTCCCAGGTCATCATCTCGGTAAACTTTTGTTTAATCGGCTCAATTGCCACAAATAGGGTGTAGGGAAAACCAAATTCCTTTAGGATAGGGTGCGCTGTGGTCGCGATGCTGCGATAACCATCATCGAAGGTAATAGCCACCGTTTTGGCGGGTAAGTCCTGTTTATTTTTGATCGCCTCAACCACTTGAGATAAGGGGATAACCTTAAAGCCATCGTCCGCCAGAAACTGCATTTGCTCACGAAATTGTGCAGGCGTGACGCTCGTCGCCGCCGGTGTGCTTTCTGACACATGGTGATACTGTAAAACGACCACAGCATGGGCCGAGAAGGTCATCAGCCCTAAGAGTGCCAATAACGCACGTTTAACCATAATGTGAATACCTCTGAAATCAATGATTACCGAAAAACCCACCGCACTCGCGCTCCTGTTGAATGGCACCAAGAATCGCCAGCTGCTCGCGCTTGCCCTGCCGATGATCCTCTCCAATATCACGGTTCCGCTGTTGGGACTGGTGGATACGGCCGTCATCGGGCATTTAAGTGAGGCCTATTATTTAGGGGGCGTCGCACTCGGGTCAACGATTATCACATTAATCATTTGGTTATTAGGCTTTTTACGGATGGCGACCACGGGATTAGTCGCACAGGCCTATGGCGCAAATGATATTAACGCCCAATTAAAATTGCTAGTCCAAGGCGCCATGTTGGCGACAGGGCTGGGTATCGCGGTGATCCTATTGCAGATCCCGATATTGAATTTAGCGCTTAGCCTCTCCGAGGCGAGTGTTGAAGTGGAACGTTATTGCCGAGAATATTTTCAAGTCCGCGTTTGGTCGACGCCATTCGCCCTGCTCAATTTAGTCATGTTGGGCTGGCTCCTTGGCAGGCAACAACCCAAGGCGGCCATGTGGCAGCTCATCTTTGCCAACTTAACCAATATCATCCTCGATGTACTGTTTGTAATAGGTTTAGGCTGGAGTGTTAAAGGGGCGGCGCTTGCCTCGGTATGTGCGGATATCACCGCCTTTAGCGTTGCGCTCTACATGGTATTACAACAGCTTAAGCTGTCGTCTCAATTTACATTTGACCACTTGCGTGTCCATCTAACTTTTGTCGGTTACGGCCAGCTGCTTAGGCTCAATACTGATATTTTCATTCGCAGCCTGTGCCTGCAAGCCGCCTTCGCCTTTATGACCTTTCACGGTGCGGGCCTTGGGGATAATACGGTCGCAGCCAATGCGGTGTTATTGAATTTACTCTTATTAATCGCCTACGCCCTCGATGGCATTGCCTATTATGCCGAGGCGGAAGTGGGCAAAGCCTACGGGCAACAACGCACACAGCCACTGCGCGAAGCAGTACTCCTAGCCTGGTGTTGGTCAGCCATCACAGCCCTAGGTTTTAGCCTGATATTTTATCTTTTTGGAGACCATATCATAGGGCTGCTAACCAATATTGATGAGGTGAGAACCACAGCGCAAATTTATCTGCCTTGGCTGGTATTACTGCCGCTTTGGTCTTTTGGTTCTTACCTTTTCGATGGAGTCTATATTGGCGCGGCACAGGGTAAAGTGATGCGTAACAGCATGATTATCTCGACATTTGGCGCATTTTTTCCAACATGGTTTTTGCTACAATCGCTGTTACCTTCCGAGCAGGCTAACCATGCCCTGTGGGCAGCCATGACGGCCTTTATGATAACGCGCAGCCTCACCCTAGCGACACATTACCACTTTAGCAAGGCGTTCAAACTGCACTCTTAGTCATGTAACAATCTGAATAATTTGATTGTTTATCGTGAGGTGTGCAGGGTGATTTGCCATTGTTTCCCCAGTGACACGCCATCAACTCGTCCCTGAGAGCTCTACTAAAACCTCCATGTTTTAGAAGGTCACTGGTACAACAATGCCAATCTTTACGACCTTT
This sequence comes from Shewanella sp., assembly GCF_047975355.1. GTDB lineage: Bacteria > Pseudomonadota > Gammaproteobacteria > Enterobacterales > Shewanellaceae > Shewanella. The sequence goes on from NZ_JBKEDJ010000020.1 coordinate 113,116, forward strand.
GAACTGTTTATCCGGCTAAAAGCTTTTGCCCCAAAGTGTGTTGTGGGGTTACGAGTGAAGTTTGTACACTTAAATCCCACTATATAATATAACTGTCAGTTCGTGTATGAGTTAGTACAAATTAAGAGATATAAAAAACGCGACTCTCGGGTCGCGTTTTTCAGCTCAACAAGCAAGATTAAGCGTAAGAATGCTCACCATGTTGATGATCTGTTACGTCACGTACGCCAGATAACTCGCCAGAGAACATGTCTAACAGTTGCTTCTCGATACCATCCTTCAGGGTGATATCCACTTGAGAACAACCGTTACAACCGCCACCAAACTGCAATACGGCAACACCTTCTTGGGTGATTTCGACCAACATGATGTTACCACCATGGCTTGCCAGTTGTGGGTTGATTTCAGATTGGATCACGTACTCAACGCGCTCAGTTAATGGTGCATCAGAAGCCACTTTACGCATTTTTGCGTTAGGCGCTTTAAGGGTTAATTGTGAACCTAATTGATCGGTAACGAAGTCGATTGAGGCTTCTTCTAAGAAAGGCGCACTCTTCTCATCTACCATAGCGCTAAAGCCATTGAATTCTAATTCAATATCATCGCTTTCAACGGCATCTGGTGGGCAGTAAGACACGCCACACTCAGCTTGTGCGGTACCTGGACTGATCACAAATACGCGAATATGAGTGCCTTCAGGTTGATCGGCTAACAACTTTACAAAATGGGCCTGAGCCGCATCGGAAATAGTAATCATGGAAACCAGCTCCGTCAGGGGATACCTGAGTGTTTTAGTAAGAATTAGGCGTATGATACTCCTACTCACACGCGCTTTGTAGTCCCTAGGGTAGCAAGTTCTGGAATTTTGCAAAATCCATCACGCTTTCACGATCAGATAAAGGGCTCAAATAAATGAGTAAAATACCCTTCTTTAAAGGCAAAAAAGCGACCCAAAGGTCGCTTTTACTTGGAACCAACCGCACTCTATTTAGCGGCTTCTTGGCCTGCAATACGACCAAACACAATAATATCTGTGTACGCATTACCACCCAGTCGGTTTGTGCCATGGGTTAAGCCTGTCACTTCACCTGCGGCAAATAAACCAGGAATAATATTTCCTTTCTCATCTAGCACACGAGTATGAGTATCAACCACAAGTCCACCCATAGTGTGGTGCACTGAAGGGGTCGCTTTTAAAATCCAATATGGTCCTTTACTTAAATCGACTAAACCAGAGCGATGGTTAAAGGCTTCATCCTTGCCAGTTGCGGCATAGTGATTGACGTGTTTAATCGTAGCTAACAACTTATCTTCTGGAATGTTAAAGACTTTGGCGGCCTCTTCTAAGGTATCAACCTTGTGCATTAGCCCATCTTTGGTAAATTCTTTAAGTTCACCTTGATGCATTTCAACCGTATGGGCAACGTCCTCGATAGCCTGATTCCACAACACATAGGTATAACGTCCTGGCTGCGCCAGAATAGCTTGTGAAATCACGTCACGACGCTCTAATTCTTCCACAAAACGCTCACCATTCTGGTTAATTAACACTGCACCAAAAAAACGCGCATCGGCAATTAAAGCAATCGCACCCGAGGTTGGGCTACAAATAGGGTATGACTGGATATATCCCATATTTTTAGCCGCGGCGTGAATCTTCTCCGCCATAACAATCCCATCACCAGTACCACCTGAATGACCTGTACTGCCGTAGCGTTCATCTAACTCAGGATTGTATTTCTTACGCATTTCCATATTCGATGAGAAGCCACCAGTGGCGACAATCACTCCGAGTTTTGCATGATAAGTGATGGTTTTACCATTGTGAGTCGCCTCAACCCCAACAACCCGACCGGTTTGATCTTGAAGTAATCGCTCCGCTTTGGTGTTGGTGTGGACAGGCAAACCGACTTCTTCAGCCTTGATAGAAAACTTGCTGATCACTTCAGCGCCAGTGTGGCCTTTAGGGATTAAAGCCCGCTTAACGCTATGTCCACCAAACTGGAATAATTGATCGGGATAAAACTCAACTTTTACATAATCCCTTAGCCACTCTGCGGCCTCGACAGCATTGTCAGCCATGGTCTTAACCATTTCAGGATCGCCCTTAAAGTCCCCACCTTTTAAGGTATCGCTGATAAACAGCTCTTTGCTATCAGTTATACCCATGTTTTTCTGTACCCAGCTTCCGGCCACATTCATCTCAGCGCCTGAAATCAATGAGTTACCACCAACGATCGGCATTTTTTCAATAATAACAGCCGTTCGACCAGCCGCCATAGCCTCTAAACCCGCACTAAAGCCAGCCCCACCCGAACCAATCACAACTACGTCGTAGGTATATTCAGTCGGTGTTACAGCTTCCGTTTTTTTCGCGGCAGCAACAGCTGCCAATGTGACGCCAGCGGCTTCAATACTTTTACTGACGGCTTCTTTCAGTGCATTCGATGTCACTGTCGCCCCAGTAATACCGTCAACATCAACAGAGTTGTTATCAATAATCGCTTGCTTCACATCACGAAATACGGCTCCCGCAAGAACCTTATTTTCCTTTTGCTTGAGTACATCAATCCCAACGATATGCCCGTCTTCAAATGTTGTTTCAACCTGCACTTCGCCATGCTTACCCTGCGCAGTACCTTGGCTTTTGACTATTTGATGTGTCACTTGACAGCCTGCGACTACTATTAGTGTAGTAATAGCAAGGCCTATGATGGATTGTTTATAATGCATTACAGTCCCTCTATATTAAATATTTATAAATTAATTTTAAAAACCAATATCACTTAGGATTAATATACTTATCGAGAATATTTAACTGCCTTCAAAGGTATCTAAAATTGATAGCCGACCGATACACCATATTCAATACCATCATTATATTGAGCCCCCCAACTGTCATAATCGGTAAAATGTAACTTGGTGTATATTGAATCCGTCAACATTGTCTGCAAAGTTGTGATTATTTGATGACCGTAGCTATCATAAGAAAAAAGATCCTGATGCGCTTTATCCCGATCAATTTGAGCCTCGTAATTTAGACTGAAGCTATGTTTAAACCCTAATAGTTCAAATGGATACTTTGCATTCAAAACAACTGCGTAGCCGGATAAATCGTTGAATTTCTCTGATGTAGGTGAAAAGTTACCAAAGGTATAGTTGAAACCAACACCGTAATTTAGAGATAAAGCCTTAAATTTAGTATTATGTGTAAAGCCGAAATACAGATTATCTTCGACTAAGGTTTCACTTGCTGATACAAAGTTTTGCGTCCAAAAATTAAAGTTGGATTCACCAATCTTGTTTTCGAGTATCATTAATGACTTAAGTGTTGTTTTTCCATCTTGATTTTTCTGATTCTCCGCCAGTTCCGCAGGGTTTTCTAATTTTACATTCGCAAAATAGGTTCCCCAATCGGCTTTGTTTCCTAATAGTAAAAACACAAAGTTATTAGTTCTAAATCAGGAGAATCTTCTGCGTAGCGAAAAACAATCAACGACGGGACAAGGGCTGTTGGCTCGTTTTTCCTGTCGTGATAAGCGCTGTATAGCTATTTATCCTTTTAGGAAACAAAGCCTCCCCAATCCGCAATTCCCAAATGATTTAGCCTAACAAATGGTTGGTTAAATACCCCTGGGTTATCATCTTCTGTACTATTGGTATAAAACTTATAACCAAGATCTATACTAGTTTTAGTAACATCGGCATAGACTGAAGCACTAATAAAAACTGTGCTTAATAACACTATTGCCATACTCTTATTTAACATAAAGCCTCCACATCCATATATCTCACTAGAAGATATTTCCTTCATAGCACAAAGGTATTCTGCTAAAACAGAAACCATATAGAGATATTTTTACTACAACAGAGACAAAGGCTATGTGATCTATGATTTAAAAGTTTTTTGAGTTTATAATGTGTGTGGTTTTACGCAGTAAAAGATACTTTAAATAGGCTTAAATTATTTCTAGCCTTGCTATAAATAGATTATTTTCTGATGAAATCTCAAAAATCCATCCCAATTGCTGCGCTAACCTTCTGACTAATAGTAAACCTAGACCAAAACCACTATGACCTTGATCACTATACGAGTTAACGATCTCTATAGAATGACTTCTTTGAGTGATAAATATATCAACTCCACCATGCTCCATGCTATTCCTTAACAAATTACTAATAATAATCCGCAACGGATGGAGCTGAACTAATAGTCGTGTACTATCTGTCACTAACTGTATATTGCGCTCCTGGCCATGTACCCACTTTTGTTCCTTAACAATATCAACAAGTAAAGGAGAAATAGCTACAGTTTCCTTTTCCATGACTGAGCATTCTTTATTTGTTAGCCAGAGCAATGTTTCAATGAGTGACTTCATTTGTCTCGTTGCTTGCGAAGCATATAAAGTTGCACCAGTAAGTTCACCTTGCTGCAATTCGAGTATTTCGAACGAAGACTGGCATATTGCAACTGGCGTACGTAATTCGTGACTAGCGAAACGTAAGAAATTTAGCTCTCGTTGCTGAGCTCCCTGAAGTTGTAATATCGAGTTATCTAACGCATCAACAATTGCTTTTAATTCAGCATACTCTTGTTGCGGCAAGCTAAGTTTACTCCCTCCCTCCCAATCATGCTGTTTAATCGCACGGCTAATTTGATGAACAGGTTTAATCACTTTGCTCTGCATATAAAACGCAAGGCTTGCACTTGCACAAAAGGTTATCAATACCAGCAGCAAAATGGCCGTCATGTTTTTAGGTGCAAATTGCAAATCATGCGTAACACTGTAGTTCAGCCAAATATAGAGGGGTTGGCCAGTTTGCGTGTAATACACACTTAACGCATCAACATAGGGGCCTTCAGCATGCTCATACAGAATTTTGTTCACATCTGTTAAGACCTCATTGTTACTTAACTCTCTAATTTGAGCTGGGATATCTAACCAATGAAGATATACGGTTAAGTGATCAGTTTTTAGAATTGGCGGATTAATCGCTTGCTGTGGTTGAATATGCGGATTCGTCTTCAGTAGCACTTCAGCTGCTTGCCCAACATTATGGATAGTGACTTCATGCATAGAAATCATACCAGCGCACATCATGCATAGAGGGATAAAGCTATTCACTGCTAATGTTATTAATAGAAAAATAACACCCCAGACTTGATAACTTCGCTTAAGGCTGAGCTTAGGCATTTGCATCAGTGTCGTTCCTAAGACTTAAACCAACTCCACGAATTGTATGTAGTAATTGGCGTTCGAAAGGCCTATCGATCACCCTTCGTAGAAGATGAATATGGCTGCGTAGGCTATCACTATCTGGAATACTATCAGGCCAAATGACTCGCTCGATTTCTTCTCGACCGACGGTTTCTGGGCTACGCCTCGCTAATAAAGCTAAGATCTGCCAACCCGTTTTAGATAAGGTAAGCAGTTGATCTTGGCGATAAGCCATATGGTTGCCAAAATCAATTTCTAGATCGCCGATAACTAGGTGTTGAGGCGCTGGTCGACGTTGGGCAACGACTTTCAACCGTGCGACCAACTCTTCCATCGCGAAGGGTTTTACTAAATAATCGTCAGCACCAACAGCAAATCCATCCAAACGTTCCTTCAAGCTACTGCGTGCAGTTAACATAATAATTGGCGAAGTAATGCACTGTGCTTTCCATCGTTCACAGGCTTTTATTCCATCACCATCCGGTAAGTTCAGGTCAAGAATAACTACGTCGAATTGTTGCCGACTAATGAGCATATCAGCTTGTGCCAAGTTAAATGCGTAATCACATTCGATGCCACTTAACTCGAGATATTGAATGATGTTATTTGATAAAAGCCGATTATCCTCAACCAGTAAGACCAACATATTTAAATCAACTCATATTGGTGTGCTAAATGAATCAAGTTTGCTCGATTAGCCGCACCAAATTTTTTTCGCATGGATTCCATATGATATTCAACTCCCCTAACACTTATCGGGAGCTGAGTAGAAATTTCATCGTTTTGCAGACCGTCTGCAACCATTTGCAAAATATCTCTAGCATTATCTTTGAGGAGGGACCTTTGTAGAAATGGATTGAACATTGGCTTATTGCATTCAAACAGTTTGTTCTGCGCCTCCTTCAACGTATTGGCCAATCCGTCTAACACAATTTCTGAGTAACTTTGGTGACTCAGCAGCATAAAGCGGCCAGTCCAACGACATTGGTCGTGACACACAATCGGCCAACTCAACACAGTTTGAATATTGTGCTTATTAAACAGTACGCTGACCTTATTGTTTTTTTCACTTGTAAATTTATATGCGTAGGGTTTTGATGTATCGAGTGAAAAACCAAAATTAGCATCATTAGCTGCCACCTGATTTAAATAAAAACGCTGCAATTGAGCAATAACGGGTGAAGAAGCTACGCTAGCGATAGGTTTGCGTAACGCCGTTGGGGAGAACAGATTAGTATCTTTCGGAAAATGATAGTTTTCATAGGCACAGTGTGAGATTCCTTGAAACCAGAAACCACTAAAACCGTGCAGTTTCAATGAAGTACTAATTCCCTGAATAACATCTTTTAACGTCGATACTGTATTGGCATTTGATAGCGTCTGTTTAGCATCCATAAATACCCCCAAACCAAATAATAAGGAAGGTACCTCAATACAAAAAATAAACAAAACCTATTGATACATATACTTACACCTGATCCCAAAAATAAAACTTATTTTTTATTTCCCGTTTTTTTGACATTGTTTTGACGTAAACAAAGGTAAAATGCATTGCTGTTTGCCTACTCCTCGTCGAATATATCCAACAAACCCGGCGCTTCTGCTCTGGCGAGACACCATATTTGTACCTGTATATATCGCGCTTCAAATAAACGGGCGATTTCCGCAACCGTCGTACCAGTCGTCACCACATCATCCACTAGCGCAATCCGTTGATAGGCAAAATCAGCATTTAACTCAAAAGCATTCTGTAGATTTCGCCGCCGCTACGCGCCATTAAGTCCCGCTTGTGGGCGAGTATCCTGCTGTCGAACTAATCCGTCACTAACCATTGGCAACGCAAGCTGATTCGATAACTCCCGAGCAATTAGCCAAGCTTGATTAAATCCCCGTTGTCGCAATCGATTAGGGTGTAAAGGGACTGGCACTATGGCCTGCGGTAGCGTGATGAGTCCTTGCTGTTCCAGTTGGGCAATTCGCGCGACTAAGGCTCGGCATAATATGGGTAAGGCGGCGAGTTGCCCCTGATATTTAATGGCCGCTATCCAAGGACCAAAGCCTTGATGATAACTGCAAGGAGCGATGACTTTTCGCGGTTGATGTCGTTGACACTCTCCACAATACTCCAGCTCAAGTTGCATAGATTTGCCGCAACCTAAACAAATTGGGCCGTGATATAACCCAGTTTGTAGGCATACCTGGCAAAATCCCGCTTCCTTTGCATTGAGGGATTGGTGGCACAGTAAGCAGCGGTTAGGTAAACTGCCCGCCAAGTAACGCTGCCCCAAATGCGAAACTAAGCGTAACAGCTTCGCCCCCTGTTGCGACCAAGTCCATTTGCTATCGCCCGACATACAAGATCCTATAAGAGGTATTTTAGTGAACTCTGCGACGCCAACCCTTCAGCCCCAACTGCATATAGACACCCGAGGCCAAGGGCCAGATTTGGTAATGCTCCACGGTTGGGGCGTTAACAGCGCCGTATTCACGCCACTGCATGAGCAGCTTTCTGAGTATAGAGTCCACTATGTCGATTTGCCGGGCTTTGGTTTAAGTCAGCCGATAGCCGGGGATTTATCCACTTGGGTTGACGCCTTAATTCATGCCTTACCCGCTAATGCAATTTGGGCCGGCTGGTCACTGGGTGGATTAGTCGCGACTCAAGCCGCCATTCGCTATCCATCCCATGTCAGAGGATTGATGACTATCGCCTCCTCGCCTTGTTTTATGGCGAGGGAGGAAGAAGCATGGCCTGGCATTCCACCGCAGGTGCTCAGCATGTTTGGCGAGCAACTTGGGCAAAATTTACCGAAAACTATTGAGCGTTTCTTAGCGATTCAGGCTATGGGCAGTGAAACCGCCAAAGACGATATCAAGCAGCTGCGGGATTTGGTTCTAGCGCGTCCGTTGCCCGATGCAACAACCTTAACGCAAGGCCTTGATATGTTGAATCAAATCGATCTCAGACCACAATTATCTGCGATACAGCAACCTTGGCAGCGGATCTGGGGCCGACTCGATGGACTCGTGCCCAAACGCGTTCAACCTAAGATGCCCACCGCAAGCCACATCACAGATGTGATGCTTGCCAAGGCCTCCCACGCACCGTTTGTATCCCACAGGGAAGAATTCTTACAGGCAATCACACCTTGGCTGGCGCAATTTAGGGACTAGTGCTTTATCTTTGTGCAATAAGTGGCTAGTATTTAACCATTAAAGTCACAAGGAATTTTTCATGCTGCTTGTCAGTAATTACCCCCAAGTCCCGATAGCGACGACCAATGTCGCGACGGACTCGGCTCGGGTCGACAATCAGCTCAAGCCCATAGTGATCCCACCACAGGCCGCGACTAAGGGTCATGAAGAACGCGCCTTTAACCCGCAAAATGAGCGTACCGCAGATCAAACTCAGCAACAGGCACGCCTACTCGAGCAAAATCAGCAGCAAGTTCAAGACAAACAGCAACAGCAGCAGTCTTCACAACAACAGAGCCAGCAACAGCAAGAGAAACAAGCCCCTATAGTTGCTGCCGATCGTGCGCTCCCCAAAGCCCTTAAAGTGCCAGTACGCGGTCCTGCCGCCCTGCAGCGTAAGGATATTCGGCTAAAAGTCGGACAAAACAATCCTCGCCCTGCTAATACTATGGCGAAAACCAGCACCACTACGACTCGTCAACCGATGCAAGGTGAATCTCCCCAGTTTTATCAGCAGGTTGGGCAACGTATTGGCCAGTTTTATGCGCAGCAGACTCAGCCTGAGGCTGAACCCGCTATGTCGGCTTGGATTTAAGAGTTTCTGATTTTAAAGATAAAAATGCCGCTTTATCAGCGGCATTTTTAATTCGGTTACCTAGCCGAGCGATAAAGCTCTTGCTGGTAAGCTAGGCTGCCCCACAGGGCCCAACCTAAAGCCTTTTTCTCCAGTGCCTGCGCAGCAGGAGCATGAGGAGTTAAGTGTTCGGTCTTTTCATCATACTGGAAGCCCTGCGCCGCTTTTTCAGGTTGCAGGATAACCACATCTTTACCTTCCATCAGAGCAAAGTTTTTATCGTATTGCATCAGCGCGCGCCCAGGCCAATCATCGCTGACCTGAGTTAAGTCACGGCCTAGCATAGGATAAGAGTCTGATATACCAATCAAAGATAACAAGGTTGGCGGCAAGTCGATTTGACTCACAATACGGTGGTCGCGTTTTGGCGCAACATTATCCCCAAGGATTAACCCAGGGATACGGAAACGCGGTACAGGCACCAGATCCGCACCACCAACGCGACTGTCGTGATCGGCTACCACGATGAAGATAGTATCCTTCCAATAGTCAGCATTTTTCGCCAGCTTAAAGAACTCGCCAATTGCATAATCGGCATATTTTGCCGCGTTATTACGGGTTTGCTTAGGCTGTTCATACAACTCGATACGGCCATCGGGGAATTCGAATGGGTCGTGATTACTTGAGCTAAAGACCAAACTAAAGAATGGCTTACCTTCACTATGAAGACGCTTGAACTCACTATTCGCCTTACGCATTAAATCTTCATCGGAAGCGCCCCAAGATCCCACAAAGGCAGGAGACTGATAGTCCTTCTGGTCGATAATGTCGCTAAATCCATTACCAAGGAAGAAGCTGCGCATATTGTCGAAGTGGCTCTCACCACCGTAGATAAATTGGGTGGTATAACCGTGGTTTTTCAGCAATTCGGCGAGGGTGAAAAAGCCTGTCTGGCTCTTACCTAGTTTCACCACAGCGCGGGCCGGTGTTGGGGTAAAACCTGTGGTGACCGCTTCGATTCCGCGTACAGAACGTGTGCCAGTGGCGTAAAGATTATCGAAATACCAACCTTCCTGTGAGAGCGCATCGATATTCGGCGTTAAAGGCATACCGCCTAAGCTCCCCACAAAACGGGCGCCTAGGCTTTCCTGCAGCAGGATCACGAGGTTTTTAGGTTTTCCACTGTAACTGGCTTGGTTAAAGCTCAATGAGGGGATTTCACTAGAGGTAAAGGCACTCTCTGGGCGGCCACTCTCTAGTCTGATCGTCTTGATGATCTCATCTTTGTCTAATGAGCCGTACACCTTAGAAGCATCTTCTTCACTACCCATTTGCTTGATCGCAAATACTAAAGAATAAGCAGAGTTTATCACTAAGGAGTTCACTAATGGATCATCGGCGAATGCCACCATAGCGGGGTTGATGGGTCTATGGCCTAAGGTTGAGCGCGCGCCCAACAGGGTCACCACAATCACCATGACAGCGAGCACAGGACGCCAATACCAATGTGGGAAACGCAGATTTTTAGACAACTTACCGCTGAGTTTCCAACCGCCCCACAGAGTGGCTATGCTAAGCAACACAGAGAAAATCAGCTCCAGCTTGCGTCCCGCCCACAGCATCGACAGCACTTCTTTGGGGTAAATCAAATACTCTACGTACAAGCGATTAGGGCGGATGCCGTATTCTTCAATAAAGGCGGGCGTTGACACTTCGAGAAATAAAATGGTCCACAGACCTAAGGTTAACCATAGGCGCAAGACCCATTGCCAAATGCGGCCAATAGTATGCTCACCTGAAAACAACGCCGTACCTAAGGCAGCGACGCCCCATAACCAACACAAGGTTGCGATATCGACCCGAATACCTTGCAGTAACAGATGCGACCAACCGTCGACGGCAGCAACACGTTCGCCCTGCCAAAGACCTAAGCCGATGCGGCTAGCCGTAGCAATAGCGAGTACTAACAGACTGAAAATAAGAATGGCACGAAACGGCCCATGGACGAGCTGGCGCCCACGAGCGGATAAACCTGACTGCATGTATAACCCCAAAACAGTAAACTTCCACTCAGCTTTGGAGTGTCAATTTGAAAAAAATCGGTGAAAAAGTTGTTCTATGACAACCGATTTTGCTTAACGTTGCATTAAATGCCGACTTTATATTACTGAGGAACGCATATATGCAACAATTTTGTGGCTAACAAGTAAAAAATGTCGACTCGAACACATGAATGTATCCGAGCCGACCTTAGTCAAGTTACTTTTTCAGCTTAGCGAAGGCGTCGGCAAAGGCATTACCCATGGCCGCGTTGACAGGAGCCGCTTTTGGCGCAGGACGCGCCGGCTTATGTTGCGATGTTTTGTGCTGCGCATTAGGCTTGTGAGCCTGCTGCTTACCTTGGGATGGGCCACGTGATTGGGTCTTGCTCTGATCGATAGCCTCATCCAGACGCATACTCAAACCAATACGACGACGCTCAACATCGACCTCCATCACCTTCACTTTCACTACATCTCCCGCTTTAACCACGGTATGGGGATCGGTAATAAACTTGTCGGTTAATGATGAGATATGCACTAAACCATCCTGATGCACACCGATATCCACAAAGGCGCCAAAGTTAGTCACGTTGGTGACAACGCCTTCGAGGATCATCTCAGGTTTCAGATCCTTAAGCTCTTCAACTCCATCCTTAAACTTGGCGGTTTTAAACTCACCACGGGGATCGCGGCCGGGTTTATCCAGTTCGCTCAGGATGTCGGTCACTGTCGGTAAACCAAACTCAGGGGTCGTAAACTCCTGCGGCTTGATGTTACGTAGCAGCTCAGAATTACCGATAAGGCTCGCCAGCTCCACTTGCTTGGTCTTAGCAATGGTTTCGACCAGCGCATAGGCTTCGGGGTGAACCGCCGACATATCCAAGGGATTGTCGCCATCACGGATCCGCAAAAAGCCCGCAGCTTGTTCAAAGGCTTTAGGGCCTAAGCGTGGCACTTTGAGCAGTTCTTTACGGTTTTTGAACGCACCATTGGCATCGCGGTAGTCGACCACGTTTTTCGCTAAGGTCTTGTTTAAGCCCGCAACTTGCGACAGCAAAGGCACCGATGCCATGTTTAAATCCACACCCACACCGTTTACGCAGTCTTCGACCACGGCTTCGAGCGAGCTAGACAGCTGGCTTTGACTCACATCGTGCTGATATTGACCCACACCGATGGACTTAGGCTCAATCTTCACCAATTCCGCTAAGGGATCCTGTAAACGACGGGCAATAGAAACGGCGCCGCGAATAGACACATCTAGCTCTGGGAACTCCAGTGCGGCCAGTTCGGAGGCGGAATACACGGATGCGCCCGCTTCACTCACCATCACCTTGGTCAGTTGCGGTTGGCTATCCTTGAGGCTGGCAATCAATTCACCCGCCAACTTGTCGGTTTCGCGGGAGGCGGTGCCGTTACCAATCGCGATTAATTCCACCTTATGCATTTGCACTAAGTTCGCGAGGGTGCGAATCGACTTGTCCCACAAATTCTGCGGCGCATGGGGGAAGATAGTCGTGTGTGCCACTAACTTACCCGTGTTATCCACTATAGCCACTTTAACGCCCGTACGTAGGCCAGGGTCTAGCCCCATAGTCGCCTTGGCACCCGCCGGTGCGGCCATTAACAAGTCGCCTAAGTTGCGGGCAAATACTTTAATGGCTTCCGCTTCGGCGCGCTCACGCATTTGCGAGATAAACTCGGTTTCCATTTGCAGGGCAATTTTAATCCGCCATGTGGCGGTCACAACGGTCTTAAGCCATTGGTCGACACTGCTCTCGCCAAGTTTCAGGCCTAAGTGCTCGCTAATAATGACTTCGCAGTAACTGCCCTGCCCCGCTTCGGCAGCAGGATCGGCATTCATGGATAAGGAGAGGAAACCCTCATTGCGACCACGCAACATCGCCAAGGCGCGGTGTGATGGCACTTTCGCCAGAGGTTCATTGTGCTCGAAATAGTCGCGAAACTTTGCGCCTTCTTTCTCTTTGCCGGCGATAACGCGGCTCTCTAACACACTGTTTTGGCTTAGGTGGTCACGAACTTTACGCAGTAATTCCGCATCTTCGGCGTAACGTTCCATCAGAATATAACGGGCACCTTCCAGCACGGCTTTGGTATCGGCAAAACCCGCTTCGAGATTTAGATAACCCGCGGCCAATGCCTCGATATCCGCCTTGCGATCGGCAAGCACAGCTTCAACAAGCGGCTCTAATCCCGCTTCGATCGCAATTTGGCCCTTAGTGCGGCGCTTAGGCTTGAAGGGAAGATACAGATCCTCGAGGCGCGTCTTGCTGTCGGCACCGTCAATTTCACGCTGCAATTCAGGCGTTAACTTACCCTGAGCTTGAATGCTGGATAAAATCACCTGACGTCTATCATTCAGCTCGCGCAAATAGCCTAAACGGGTGTGCAGTGTACGTAATTGGGTGTCATCTAAACCACCGGTCGCCTCTTTACGGTAACGGGCGACGAAGGGAACTGTGGCACCATTGTCGAGTAAATCTATGGTGGCAGTGACTTGATGCTCATGAACATTTAATTCCTGAGCAATAATTTGGGCAATAGTCTGCATAAATAAAGTATCGTGCCTAAGGGTTTGATTGATCCTAATTGCGCCCAAGATACCACAGGCGCAGTCGTTATTTCATATGATGCTGTCGATTTCAGCATGAAAATCGACGAGAGTTTGATCTACTAAAGGTTATTCTGACTCGCCCTCAAGCGGCATCTCGAATGGGGTATAGCGGATATCATTGATATACCATTCCTTCGGGCCAGAGGGGGTTTGCACGACCACTTCATCATCGACCTGTTTGCCGATAAGTGCCCGCGCCATGGGAGAGTCTATGGTGATATAGCCGAGTTTAGTGTCGAGTTCATCTTTGCCGACGATACGATACCGCACGCACTCACCCGCTTCGTTCTCGAGTTCGAACCAAGCGCCAAAGTAAATTTTGCCTTCTTGCTGGGGAGAATAGTCGACGATTTTAAGTTCTTCGAGGCGTTTGACAAGGTATCGAACACGACTATCTATTTGACGTAAAAGCCTTTTATTGTAAGTGTAATCCGCATTTTCACTTCGATCGCCCTGTGCCGCAGCCTCCTGCACTTTAAGGGTGATCTGCGGGCGATATTCCTTCCACAGGTATTTTAATTCTTTATCTAAGGTCATCCAGCCTTGGCGGGTGATCAAATGCGCTTTCATAACTCAACTATCCATGGGTTTAACTGTGCCAAGTAACCATACTAGACACTCAAACAAGACTATTGCGCCGGTTCAATATCGACACCTACGACTCGATTACGGCCATTATGTTTAGCGATATATAGCTGCTGATCCGCAACTTCAACCAAAGACTCCCAACTTAGCTCGGCGAGTGGTTGAATAGTAGCGATACCAGCACTCACTGTGACCTCACCAAACTCAGAGTCTAGATGTTCTAAATGCAGGGCTTGCACAGCATCCACCATTGCCTGCGCGAGGCGCATGGCTCCTGACAACTTAGCCTCTGGTAAGATACAGATAAACTCCTCACCACCATAGCGCGCAATAAGATCATTAGGGCGTTTTAGCATGCCCTTCGCGGCATAGGCAACCTGTCGCAAACATTGATCACCTTCTTGATGACCATAGCGGTCGTTATAACGTTTAAAAAAGTCCACATCCAGCATGATGACGGACAAATACGCCTGATTACGGCTGCAATGGCGCCAAATTTCGGGTAAACGTTGCTCAAACTGACGACGGTTAGCAACTCCCGTTAAACTGTCGAGCAATGCGATGGAATGAAGCACATCTGCTTGGCGCTTAAGCAGATACTGGTTTTTTACCCGCGCACTAGTGATGATGGGGTTAATTGGCTTGTGAATAAAATCCACCGCGCCGAGTTGAAAGCCCTTTACCTCCTCGATCTCATCAAAATGGGCGGTAATAAAAATGACACCGATATTGGTGGTTGTCGGATCGGCTTTCAGCCGTTGGCAGACTTCATAACCTGTCATCTCAGGCATTTCGATGTCCAATAACACCAGATCGGGCTGCATCTTTTGGCACACCTGCAGCGCCTGCTCACCACTGGTTGCCATAAACATCTCATATTCTTCATGGAACAGCTGGTGCAGGATTTTGATGTTAAGTGGCTGATCATCCACGATCAAAATCTTGCCCTTTACGGCCTGCTGCGTCGCCATTAATTCACTTAAATACACTAGGCATCCTCCAACATCATAGTGCGCAACGTCTCTAAGGCTTGCGTAAAGGCAAGGGATTGCACCTGTTCGTTAAGCTCCGTCCATTGTGGATGCTGTGAGAGCGGTTTTGCGAGTTTGTCTACAAGAGTCACAGCTTCTAAATTATTTTCCCGTAAGAGGGAGGCCAAGTTATCCAGCTCGGCTCGAACACTTTGCATATCCACGACAGCGCCGTTTGCAGATTCGGTCGATTGCGGCTGTTTTAACTGAGCCTTGGGTAAAAAGCCAGAAAGCTGTTCAATACTTTGATAAATTAAGGATTCCAGTGTATCCGTCCAGCGTTTTATTTCCAGCAGTTCTAAACCTTCCTGTTTAAATTGTTTTTCTAAAAATGCAGCATGCACGGCTAAACGCCTCGCCCCAAAGTTGCTGGCAATACCTTTGATTGCATGGCTGATCGCCGCTGTGGTGGCGTAATCAAAGGTTTTCGTCGATTGCTTGAACAAGCTGAGCTGTTTGGTCATTTCAGGGGCAAAGCTGCTCGCCATTTTTTCGAAAAACACTTGATTGCCACCAAAGCGGCGCAGGATCAAACGAATATCGTCGAGTAAGGTCTCGCACTCAAGATTATGCTGAGCGTCAAGATGCATCGACTCACTCTCAGCGAACTGTGCCGCCTCACGCCCCACCAGCCGCAATATATTCGGCAATAGCTGCTGCATATCTATGGGTTTGCTCACGTGGGCGTTCATGCCCGCATCGAGGCATTCCTGCTTGTCGGTCTGCGAAGCGTTTGCCGTCATAGCTAGGATAGGCAACTGGGCAAATCGGCCATCGGCGCGGATCCGGCGCGTAGCTTCTAGGCCATCAATATCAGGCATTTGCATATCCATAATCACAGCATCAAACATATCGCCACTTTCGAGTACCTGTGCCACCCCCTCAACACCGCCACCCGCCAGCACAACGGTTGCGCCCTCGTAGGTGAGCAGTTCGTCGATCACCTCTCGGTTTAATTGATTATCCTCGACCACTAACAGCGTGAGTCCCGCCAAGAGGCGCTGTGAGCGAGGTTTAGCATTGGCGTCCATGGTCTTGCCTTCGATAGCATTGAGCACGGCTTCGGCCAGAATGTGCGAAGTCACAGGTTTAGTTAAAAAGTTCACAAAAGGCACGTTGTTGATATGCTGACTCTCGGCAATGACCTCATGACCGTAGGCCGTTAACATCACCACCAGCGGGGTATAACTGCTGGTTCCAGCGTTTTTCAGCATCTCTGCGGTTTGTAAACCATCGATATCCGGCATGCGCCAATCCATCAACACCACATCAAATTGCTGGGCATTGGCTGTGGCTTGTTTTACTTTTTCAATGGCTTGATAGCCACCCGAGGCGGTTTCAACTTCGCAGCCGTAATCGCTGAGGATTTTCGATAAGATTTCTCTCGTGATCTGATTATCATCGACAACCAAAATACGATAACCACTCAAGTCGACACGGGGTTCAGCCTCCACCTCCATCACGGGGAAAACCAGATCAAACCAGAAACGGCTACCAACACCAACTTTACTGGTGACTTGCAGTTGCCCGCCCATTAACTCGACGAGGCGTTTGCTAATCGCAAGCCCAAGCCCTGTGCCACCGAAACGGCGAGATGTGGAAGATTCGGCCTGTTCAAAACCAGTGAAAATCCGCTCGATTTGCTCTTCGCTGATACCAATACCACTGTCAACAATCGAAAACTGCACAGTGACGCTATCGGCCTCATGGCTTAGGCATTCCAGCCCGACGATCACTTGTCCGTGTGGCGTAAATTTGAGTGCATTGCCTGCTAAATTGATCAAAATTTGCTGCAACCTTAACTGATCGGCGAGCAACCAAGCGGGCAGCGCCGAGTCGAGATCGAACATCACTTCCACATCGCGATTGCCATGATTGGCCGCCAGTACAACGGCGAGATCCCGCATCAACAACTCAATCGAGCAAGGGTGCGGGTCGAGTTTTAATTTACCCGCATCGATTTTTGAGAAATCTAAAATATCATTTAACAACCCTAGCAATGATTTAGCCGCAGTTTGCGCCTTAGTTACATAGCCCTGCTGCTGCACCGAGAGAGTGGTGTATTGCATCAGCTGCAACATACCGAGTACTGCATTCATGGGGGTGCGGATTTCGTGGCTCATATTGGCTAAAAAGGTCGATTTAGCGGCGTTGGCCGCATCGGCACTCTGTTTCGCCCCCCGCAATGTTTCCTCTAATTGACGCTGGGCAGTAATATCGACATTGATCCCTATCACTCTGATAACATGGCCGTGACGGTCCCGCTCGATTTGTGCCCCAGCCTGCACGAAACGGATTGTGCCATTCGTTGTTAACACTCTGAAAATCGGATCATATTGTTCGTTTCCAGCCACTGCGGCATTAAGCTTTTCTTCCGCATAAGCAATATCGTCGGGATGGACACGCATCCGCCAATGCTCATAGCTAAGCCCTTGCTGCTTTAGGCTTTCTGGCTGGTCATAAATCGCAAACATGCGATCGTTCCACTGTAATGAGTTATCAAGCAGATTCCAGCTCCAAATCCCCAGCTTAGCGACTTCCGCTGCCTTACTGAGGTGATTACTCGCCGTGAGTAAGGCTTCTTGCTGGGCCAGAATTTGCGAGATATCTACCGCAATCCCGAGGTATCCGAGGATTTCACCATCACTGCCACGCATCGCGGTGACAGAAAGTGACACTTGGAATTGGCTGCCATCTTTACGCACATAGGTCCAAGTACGAGTTTCGGAGCCTTCTTCCCGCGCTTTATGGACAAAAGTGTCAAAGCCTTGAATAGTTTGCCCATACTCCTCAGATAGTTCGGCCGCTCTAGCGGCAACTTCCTCGGCTAAATGAATTGGCGCAGGGGTTAATTTACCTATCACTTCCTCGGCGGAATAACTGAGCATACGCTCTGCGCCTCGGTTGAAGATGGTGATGACGCCCTGAGTATCGGTAGCAATAATTGACATTTCGGAAGCGGCATCGAGCACATTGGTCAAGAGAGTCGCAATCCGATTTTTTTCAAGTTGCGCCAATTTACGCTCGGTAATATCGGTTTGCAAAGCAACAAAACGCTCCACTTTGCCATGCTCATCGAATACTGGGCCAATCACAGTATCGAACCATTTCAGTTGTTGGTCTTTCCCTTGGTTACATATTTCCCCATGCCAGGATTTACCCGCCTTAATCTGTTCCCACATTGCCTTCCAAAATGTGGCATCGTGCTCTCCCGACTTAAGCACCGCATGGGTCTTACCGACTAATTCTTCGCGCGCATAACCAGCGTTCAGACAGAAGTGTTCATTCACATCTAAGATCACCCCATCTAAATCGGTGACAGAGTAATGTAACTGCTGGTTAATAGTATCGAGCAACGTCTGATTCTCGAGTAAAGCATGCTGTAATGCTTGGGTGCGCTTAGTCACCTGTCGCTCAAGACTAGCGTTGAGGTTGAGAATATGCCGCTCGGCATCCTGCTGCGCCGTGATATCCCGTATGGTTTGACTCAAGCCAACGATGTCGCCATGTTCATCGTAAATAGGCAAAGCCGTGGTCGAGGTCGATAGATTGCTCCCATCGGCACGTTGATGGCGCGATACCCGATTAAGCACGGTTTTTCCGGCTAACACGTCGGCAAATAATGCTTGCTCCTCGAGTACTATGCTGGGCGGCACAATCAACTCGCTGCTCGGCTGCCCTAGTGCCTGCTCCTCTGTATAGCCAAAGAGTCGCTCGGCGCCTTGGTTCCAACTGGTAATATTGCCGGCTAGGTCATAACTGATAATGCCGTCGAGGGAGTGCTCCAGCATACTGGCTCGCCGCGCTTGCTCAGCTAGAACCTGCTGTTTACGCTGTAAACTCAAAGACCACATGGCGATCAACGCCGCCAGCAGCACGCTAAACAGGCTGCCACTGAGCAACATTAAACTCGGCTTATTTAAGTGCAATGACTTAATAAATGCGGGATAAGCAATCACGTCAAATTGCCAATGCCGACCAAAAATAGTTTTAGTGGACTTGTAGTTGTAATCCGATAGCGGGCTTAAATCATTGGCGTGGGTTTCGAAGAAATTGATAGGCTGCTTCGCATCTGTCACATCACTTAATATCAGCTTGGTCATTTTCTGATGGAGGGATAAACCCGTTAAAATTTCGGTAGTGACCAAAGGTGCATAGCTCCAACCAAACCCTTGGACCAGTCGCTCTTCTGGGGTTTGGGGCACAACATTGGTACGGTAAACAGGTAACAGAATTAAGAAGGATTGCAGTGGCTTACCCGTGGCTTGCACTAAGGTAATAGGCGCAGAAATCTGTACTTCCCCGGATAACAGGGCGCGATCGGCCGCCTCTTTTCTGTGGGTCTCTGACGCGATATCTAAACCGACCGCCGCCTTATTGCGGTTGAGAGGTTCAATATATTCAATTAAGTACTTCTCGCCTTCGTTTGGGCTGAGCTGGCGAATATGGTACTCAGGCCAATCGACCGCTTTTACGCGTGCTAAAAACTGCGCTTCATGCTCTTTAGGGACACGCCTAATAAAGCCAAATCCACGGGCGCCGGGAAACTCTTCATCCACATCCCGCGTCAGGCTGTAATTGTGAAACATGGCGCGACTAATTTGATCTTCGCCCGCCGTCAGTATCATGCCTCGAGCGCCCCTTAGACCATATTGGTACAGGGCAATCCGGTTGATCACATTCTCACTGATCTGCTGCGCGCGTTCTTCTAGCGCCTGCGAAATGGTTTGTGCATTGATGCGACTCACCTGCCAAGCGAGCACGGCACTGAAAAACAGCCCCGCGAGCAAGACGAAAAATCCCCATTTGGAGGCTTGCTTGTAACTCAT
The DNA here is from genome assembly GCF_047975355.1 of Shewanella sp. Lineage (GTDB taxonomy): Bacteria > Pseudomonadota > Gammaproteobacteria > Enterobacterales > Shewanellaceae > Shewanella. Next base: position 133,226 of record NZ_JBKEDJ010000020.1, read on the forward strand.
CGACAGGTTCATATGTACCTAATAATGAATAATCATAGAGTTATGATTCTGGACTAATCAAAATACTTTTGCCATAAAGCTTACGCGTTACAGCGATAAATGCGCCAAAAGTTGTTAATGCCAATTTAGTTACAATTTCAGTTACATACTAGATAAATGTCATGATTCCCATGCAATTTCATTTGCTTAGTATTAACATGAGTTGGCAATTAGCCGTATTCAACCGCTATTGGTTTACATCATGAGCTAGTCGCTCAGATTGAATCCAGCTATATTAAGCACATTCTTGGCAGATTCGTTTTCAATTTCAGCCAGTTAATCTTTGTTGTATGACGGCATAAAGAATAAAAGCAATAATCCGAGCAATTTAAGGACATCCCATGGGACAAGAAACCTCGAAAATCCTCGTCGTCGATGATGATATGCGCCTACGAGCACTACTCGAGCGTTACCTGATGGAGCAAGGCTATCAGGTACGCAGTGCGGCCAATGCCGAGCAGATGGACCGTTTATTAGAGCGGGAAAACTTTCACCTGATAGTGCTCGATTTGATGTTGCCCGGAGAAGATGGCTTATCCATCTGTCGTCGCCTGCGCCAACAGGGCAGCACGATTCCCATTGTGATGCTGACCGCCAAGGGCGATGAGGTCGACCGGATTATCGGCTTAGAACTCGGCGCCGATGATTATCTGCCGAAACCCTTTAACCCCAGGGAATTATTGGCGCGGATTAAAGCCGTCATGCGCCGCCAAGTGCAGGATGTACCCGGTGCACCAGCGCAGCAAGAAGCCGAAATTACCTTTGGTGAGTTTTCCCTCGACTTAGCCACCCGCGAGATGTACCACGGTGATGAGGCCATCACACTCACCAGTGGCGAGTTTGCCGTATTAAAAGTGTTAGTCACCCATCCACGCGAACCATTATCGCGGGATAAACTGATGAACCTCGCCCGTGGCCGTGATTATTCGGCGCTGGAGCGCTCGATTGACGTACAGGTTTCGCGCCTGCGGCGTTTAATTGAGAAGGATCCCGCCAATCCAAGATATATCCAAACCGTGTGGGGTCTTGGCTATGTGTTTGTGCCCGACGGTGCGGCCCGTCGATGACACGCTTTTTGCCAGCTGCTGAACCTGTTTTGGCACGACTATGAAACCTAAGTTTTGGTGGCGCTTTCTTCCCCGCAGCGCCTTTAGCCAAACCGTCATGCTGATTGGTTGTCTGCTATTGATCAATCAGCTGGTTTCCTATGTCACTGTGGCTGTGTATGTGTTAAAGCCCAGTTATCAGCAAATCAACCAGTTAATTGCCCGTCAAATCAATTTGTTATTTGTCGATGGTATCGATATCGGCCGTGAACACTTAACCATAGTCGATGCACTCAATGCCAAAGTCCGTGACGATGGCATGAAGGTATATAACCAGCAGCAGGCCCGCGAAGCGGGAATCGAACAAGCCACCTACTACGGTTTTTGGTCATCCCAGATGTCGGAATACCTAGGTGGCGAGGCAGAAGTTCGCGTCACCCACGGCACAGTGTTACAAATTTGGATCCGCCCGCCGCAGGCGCCTTCGGTGTGGATTAAAGTGCCACTCATCGGGCAAAACGTTTCCGACTTATCGCCACTCACCTTGTACTTAATGGTGATCGGTGCGCTCAGTGTCGCCGGTGGATGGTGGTTTGCCCGCCAGCAAAACAGGCCGCTTAGACGCTTACAAAAGGCCGCAATAGCAGTTTCCCGCGGTGAGTTTCCCGAGCCCTTGCCGCTTAAAGGCTCCAGCGAACTGGTCGAGGTAACCAATGCCTTTAACCAGATGTCCCACAGCATGAAGCAACTCGAACAGGATAGAGCCCTGTTGATGGCGGGGATTTCCCACGATTTACGCACGCCACTGACGCGCATTCGCCTCGCCTCAGAGATGATGGTCGAAGAAGATCAATATCTTAAAGACGGTATCGTCAACGATATCGAAGATATGGATGCCATTATCAGCCAATTTATTGCCTATATTCGCCAAGATCAGGAAGCGAGCCGCGAGCCAGGACAAATCAATAAACTCATTCAAGATATTGCTCAGGCCGAAGCCAACCGTGACGGTGAAATTGAAGTCATGCTGACCGACTGCCCCGAGGCCCTGTTTCAAGGGCTGGCGATTAAGCGGGTATTGAGCAACTTAGTTGAAAATGCCTTCCGTTATGGTTCGGGCTGGGTGCGGATAAGCTCGCAATTTGATGGTAAGCGTATCGGTTTTAGCGTTGAGGATAATGGCCCAGGGATTGATGAGTCGCAAATTCCCAAACTGTTTCAGCCATTTACCCAAGGCGATATTGCACGCGGCAGTGTCGGCTCGGGCCTAGGGCTCGCCATCATCAAACGGATTATCGACCGCCATCAAGGCCAAGTCACCCTATCTAATCGCGCCGAAGGCGGCTTAAAAGCCCAAGTTTGGCTACCCTTGGAATAACTCCTCAATCTAGGATGACAAGGCTAACACTCATTCAGTGTTGTCATATTTATGTCACGCGAAATTCATAAACTCTAGGCAGTTAACTTCCTAAAGTTTCCAATGAAGATTGCATCATGAAGATTTCAACGCTGTCACTCTCTGCTTCGGCGCTGTTGTTATTGCTTGCGGGACTATTAGCAGCCGTGGTGCTGTGGAGCAGCGACCAAAGACAACAGATTGAACAACAAACCCAAGTGCTCCAAGGTTTACAACAGGATTTCCTCGTGGGGGTACGCCGCGATCTCGATGGCTATTTAGCCAGCGGCAATGCGACCCAACTCGAAGAAGCCAAAACCAAACTGAGTAAGATTAAAACTGAGCTCAGCGAACTCAACCTCGCCGCAGCGGGCAGTACCGATGAGGAGCTGCAAACTGGCCTTAGCCAATTTATTCAAGACTTAGACAGCAAATACCGCGCCGCCGGCAAACTCGCGGGCAATCCAAGGCAACTACTGACCCACGCCGAATCCGAAATGCTCGACTATAACCGCAGGCTTAGCAGTTACGCCGACAAAGGTTTAGCCGTAAATGCCACTGTGGCCGAACAATATCTGCAACTAAGCCGCGACTTACCCAGCATTGTTTATCAATTATCACAGCTCACCGACGGCTATCTCATCGATAAAAATCAGCAACTTAAAAATATTCTCGACAGCACTAGCAAAGAGCTAAACCAGTGGCGTGACCGACTGAACGCCCTGCCGTTAATCGGTGTGTACGAGCAGCTGGAAGCCGATGAATTTGCCCTCGGCGCGAGTGAGCCGCAGCAAATTGAAGTGGGCGAAAATGATCGCAGCGAGCTGCTAAGCCTTGCCAATCGATACAATAAAGAAGTCGCTAACACCCACCAACTGCTGCAAGCCAATCAGGAGATGCAAGAGCAGTTAATTCAAGCCATTAGCAGGGTTGAACAACAGCTTATCGCCCTCGGTGAGGCGCAAGCCGCCAAAAACCAACAACTTAAATACGAGTTACAAGTCATTCTTTATACAATGGTTTCTATTATGGCGCTATTTGCTATCGGCTATTTAATCCTGCAACAGAACCGAGTGGTTAAACCCCTTAAACGCCTCAACCAAGCCTTTATGCAATTAAGCGAGTCCAACAGTCGCGAACGCTTGGACATTAATCGCCGCTGCGAAACCGGCCAAATTGCAGGCCATTTCAATCAATTGCTACACAGATTCGAGCAAGAAGACGAACTCCAACGCCAACAAATGACTAAGGTTTCTCAATCCTTAAGTCAGTTGGTCGCGCGCATTACCCAACTGTCGCAGCACACTGAACACACTCAGACCATAGTCGCCGACACTCAGTCGCAAACCGAGCATATCCGCAGCCTAGCCAATGAGGTCAGCCATACCTCGGCCCTTGTTGAACAAAGCGCGGCCGAAACCATGCGCCAAATGCAGTCGAGCCAAACCGAGGCCGAAGCCGTGCTGAGTGCCACAGAACAAACACAAACGGCGGTCGGCCTTTGCCATGCCTCGCTCGAAAGCCTGAATAACTCAGTGGCAGACGTTGCTAAAATCATTGATGTGATTGGCAATATTGCCGAGCAAACCAATCTATTGGCACTGAATGCCGCTATCGAAGCCGCCCGTGCAGGCGAACAAGGTCGCGGTTTTGCCGTGGTCGCCGATGAAGTGCGAAGCCTGAGTCAACGCACTCAGGTGTCGTTAAATGAAATCGTGAAAATCCTGCATCAACTCACCCAATCTAACCTCGCACTCGGCGAGAGTGTCGATGGCATTGCCCAAGCGACCGATAGCCAAAAACAGCGGGCACAGAGCCTATGGCATGTGGCACAAACCGTACAAAATCAAGCGAGTGAAATGGCCAATACCGCCAAACAAGGCTCACTCAACGCCAAGGAGCAGGTCGATTACCTCGATGAATTTGTTCGCAGCATGGATAACCTAAAAGACCAAGCGCAAACCAGTTCACAGCAGAGCGAAGTGATTGCCCAAGAAGTACAGCAAAGCGTGGAAGATATTGAGACCAGCCTAGGCATAGCCAACACCAACACAGTATCTGCCCGAGCGGCTTAAGCTTTATACCTATTAAAATGGGAGCCTAGGCTCCCATATTGTTTTTTAATCAGGCATTAAAGTGCCGCCAACTCCACTTCGTCTTTACTCACTTCAAATGACTTTGGTTCTTCAACATTCAGTAACGTCACCACGCCGTCATTGATGATCATCGCATAACGTTGTGAGCGCACACCGCCAAAGCCTGCAGTATCCATCTCTAATCCGAGCGCCTTAGTAAAGCTGGCATCGCCATCGGCAAGCATCAGTA
>NZ_JBKEDJ010000085.1:0-20031 GCF_047975355.1 Shewanella sp.
GCAGTTAACAGCGCAACTTGAACTTCAGTTGAACCAGTGTCGTTTGCGCCACGGCCAAATTCAGCCAGGATCTTTGCTTTCGCTTCAGTACTTAGTGACATGTGTCTCTCCAAATATAAAATGTGAATCTCTAGCCGATCACTAACTCAGCCAGAGGGCGCGCTATTCTACCCATAATCCTTGGCGCGCGCAATAAATGCGATGGATTAATAACCCAAGATAATCAATTAAGATGCTTTAGCTTGGTCGTGGATCACGACTAAGCGCTTAGGCGCCAATAAGCCATCTTCGTTCATCTCGCCAATTCCGACGAAACGACGCTCAGTGCCCAACGTAATGCGCACCAATTTATCTGCAACTAGACCAGAGACTCGTACTGCCTGACCTTGCATAAGGTAAGCTGCGCTCGCATCAGGCACATTCACCTCTGGAAAGTCAGCAACCGCCGTATCCATGGGTAACAGTAGCGAGTCCAACAAGCTACTTGGGTCAAGCTGCTCCTCCTGCGCCTTAGCGACTAAGGCTTCGAGTTGCTCCAGGGTAACCATTTTGTCGTAGGGATAATGCGCAACTTGAGTACGACGCAACATAATCACATGGGCGCCACAACCGAGCATTTCACCTAAATCATCGATGATGGTGCGAATATAAGTGCCCTTAGAGCAATGAATGTCTAAGGTCAGCTCATCGCCTTCTAAGCTGATGAAGTTCAGTTCAAAGACAGTGATTGGACGAGCCTCACGCGGCACTTCAATCCCCTCGCGGGCATACTTATACAAGGGCTGGCCTTGGAATTTCAGCGCCGAATACATGGATGGCACTTGCTGGGTATCACCGCGGAAATGCTCCAAGGCGGAAATTAACTGTGCCTCTGTAAATTCGAGCGGGCGTGTTTGCACGACTTCACCGTCTGAGTCACTGGTATCTGTGCGTTGTCCTAGTTTTGCCGTGACCAGATAACGCTTATCCGAATCCAGCAAATGCTGCGAAAACTTAGTCGCTTCACCTAAACAGATTGGCAGCATGCCAGTTGCCAGCGGATCGAGTGCACCCGTATGCCCTGCTTTGTTGGCATTAAAAAAGCGCTTTACTCGTTGTAATGCAAAGTTGGAGCTCATGCCTGTAGCTTTGTCCAACAATACAATACCGTCAATAAAGCGGCCCTTTGAACGTCTCGCCATTACGCTTTACCTTCGGTGTCATCACCTGAGTCGATGTCATTCTCTGTCACATCGTCGGCATTACCAAACTGCTGTTGCTTGGCTTTATCGCTGTTGATGACTTGGCTAACGAGGTTAGACATACGCATACCTTCAACCAATGAACTGTCATACACGAAACGGATTTCAGGCATGACACGCAGCTTCATGCGGCCTGCAACTAAAGTACGAATATAAGGTGCTGCAGCAATCAAGGCGTTCAGCTTTTCTTGAACCAGCTCTTTGTCTTCTTCAAAGAAAGTCACAAATACCTTGGCATAACTTAAATCGCGGGACACATCGACGTCATTAACGGTTACAAAACCAATACGGGGATCTTTCATGTCGCGTTGTAACACAACAGCCAGCTCTTGCTGCAACTGCTGGCCTATGCGACGTGTACGACTGAATTCTTTTGCCATAATAGAGTTACCATAGCTAATGTATTAAATTGAAAGGGCGGCTAATGCCGCCCTCTTTATCGTTACAGTGTACGTGCCACTTCGACGGTTTCAAATACTTCGATTTGGTCACCCACGCGGACATCGTTGTAGTTCTTAACACCGATACCACATTCCATGCCGTTGCGAACTTCGTTAACGTCGTCTTTAAAGCGACGTAGCGATTCGAGTTCACCTTCGAAGATCACCACGTTATCACGCAGTACGCGGATTGGTGCGCTGCGCTTGATGGTACCTTCAGTCACCATACAACCGGCAATTGCGCCCAGTTTTGGTGACTTGAACACGTCACGTACTTCAGCTAGACCGATAATCTGTTGTTTGAATTCTGGTGACAACATACCTGTCATCGCCGCTTTCACTTCATCAATCAGATTATAGATAACGCTGTAGTAACGCAGGTCAACACTTTCGCTTTCGATAGTCTTACGCGCCTGAGCATCGGCACGGACGTTAAAGCCAACCATAATCGCGTTAGAAGCCGCAGCTAAAGTTGCGTCGGTTTCGGTCAGAGCGCCTACACCGCGAGCAATGATGTTCACTTTCACTTCGTCGGTAGACAGACCCATTAAGGAGTCGGTAATCGCTTCGAGTGAACCTTGAACGTCAGCCTTCAGAACGATATTCAGTTCCTTCACTTCGCCTTCGGTCATGTTCGCGAACATGTTTTCTAGCTTAGACTTCTGCTGACGAGCTAATTTCACGTCACGGAACTTGCCTTGACGATACAGGGCAACTTCGCGCGCCTTACGTTCGTCACGTACAACAGTTGCTTCATCACCGGCTGATGGCACACCTGAAAGACCTAAAATCTCAACAGGGATTGATGGGCCCGCTTCAGTGATTGAACGACCGTTCTCGTCTTTCATCGCACGGATTTTACCGTACTCTAAACCACACAGAACGATATCGCCTTGGCGTAATGTACCTTCTTGAACCAGAATCGTTGCCACAGGGCCGCGACCTTTATCCAGTTGCGATTCGATAACCACACCAGCAGCCATGCCATCGCGAACGGCTTTAAGCTCAAGAACTTCCGCTTGCAGCAGAATGCCTTCGAGTAAGTCGTCAACACCCGCACCTGTCTTAGCAGATACGAAGGCGAACATGTTGTCACCGCCCCAATCTTCAGACATGACGCCGTGCTGCGCTAATTCGCTCTTAACGCGGTCGATGTCTGCTTCTGGTTTGTCCATCTTGTTGACAGCAACAATCAATGGCACGTTACCAGCTTTAGCATGTTGAATCGCTTCGATGGTTTGTGGCATTACGCCGTCATCAGCAGCAACAACCAGTACAACGATGTCAGTCGCCTTAGCACCACGGGCACGCATTGCGGTAAACGCGGCGTGACCTGGGGTATCTAAGAAGGTAATCATGCCGTTATCGGTCTCAACATGGTATGCACCAATATGCTGAGTAATACCACCTGCCTCACCCGCAGCCACTTTCGCGCGGCGGATATAGTCGAGCAGCGACGTTTTACCGTGGTCAACGTGACCCATGATGGTCACAACAGGTGCACGAGGTTCAAGCTTCACACCACCTTCTTCGTCACGCTCAGACAGTACTTGCTGTTCTAATTCGTTTTCACGGATCAGTACGACTTTGTGGCCCATTTCTTCGGCAACTAATTGGGCGGTTTCTTGATCTAACACTTGGTTGATCGTCACCATTGAGCCCATCTTCATCATTTGCTTGATGATTTCAGTCGCTTTAACCGCCATTAAGTGGGCAAGTTCTGCCACAGTCACAGTTTCACCGATACGCACATCACGGTTAACAGCAGCAACAGGCTTATTGAAGCCATGAGCCATTGATTCTGGCGCAGTGCTGCGGTTACGCATGTGTTTTTCGCGACCATCACGGGCATCTTTACCACCACGTTTGGTCTTGGCGGTATTTTTGTTACGCGCACGACGGCCACGTTTTTCTTCATCCATATCCGATGAATCTTCAGCGGCACGAGCCACTTTAGACGTGGTGATATGGTGATCGCTGTAACGTTCGGCTTCTAAACGTTGACGCTCTTCTTCGGCCCAACGCTTAGAGTTTTCTTCTGCTAACAAACGCGCTTTTTCAGCCGCTTTCGCCGCTTCTTCGTCTTGCTTACGCTTAGTCGCTTCCGCTTGTACCGCTTTTAAACGCTCAGCTTCTACACGAGCCGCTTCAGCTTCTGGCGATAGTTCTTTGGTGACTTTGACTTCAGCCGCCGCTTTTGCCTTAGCTTTTGCTTCAGCTTCTGCCTTGGCTTTCGCTTCGGCTTCCGCTTTGGCCTTAGCTTCAGCTTCCGCCTTGGCTTTCGCTTCGGCTTCCGCTTTGGCCTTAGCTTCGGCTTCTGCCTTGGCTTTGGCTTCTTCTTCAGCCTTCAGAACCGCGTCATTCGCATCACGCTTAACAAAAGTACGAGTTTTACGCACTTCTACTTTAACGTCTTTAGATTGACCACCATTACCAGCCACGCTCAGGGTCGATACGGTTTTACGTTGTAGCGTCATTTTGGTCGGTGCATTATCGCCACCATGTTGTTTCTTGAGATAATCCAGTAACTGCTGCTTCTCAGCTTCAGACACGTTATCTGTATGGCCTTTCTTAATTCCGGCCTGAGAGAATTGCTCAATCAGACGTTCAACACTTTTACCCACTTCCGTGGCCAATTTCTCTACGGTAGTATCTGCCATCAGTTAAATCCCCCTGTTGATCGACTTATGCTTCTTCGCCAAACCAACAGATGTTGCGGGCAGCCATGATCAGCTCACCTGCTTTTTCTTCTGTCAATTCTTCAATTTCGATCAAATCATCAATGCCTTGTTCAGCCAAGTCTTCTAGAGTCACGATACCTTTGCTTGCTAAAACATAGGCTAAGTGTCTTTCAACACCTTCAAGTGCTAATAACTCTTCACTTGGCTCCACACCATCTAGTGCTTCTTCAGATGCGAGCGCTCTTGTCGAGATCGCAGCCTTTGCACGTTCACGTAACGCTTCAACGATATCCTCATCGAAGCCGTCAATTGCTAATAATTCTGACACAGGCACATAAGCAACTTCTTCTAATGAAGTGAAACCTTCGTCAGCCAGTACTTGTGCAAAATCTTCATCTACATCCAGAGATTTCATGAATAAGCTCTTCACCTTGGCACTTTCGGCTTGGTGTTTCTTGTTCATGTCTTCTACTGTCATCACGTTCAGCTCCCAGCCAGTCAACTGAGTCGCTAAACGCACGTTTTGACCATTGCGACCAATGGCCTGAGCTAAACTTTCCGCTTCAACGGCGATATCCATTGAGTGGTTGTCTTCATCAACGATGATAGAAGCCACATCGGCAGGCGCCATTGCGTTGATCACATATTGTGCTGGATTGTCATCCCACAATACGATATCCACACGCTCACCACCGAGTTCATTCGATACTGCTTGCACACGTGCACCACGCATACCAACGCAAGCACCGATTGGATCGATACGACGGTCATTTGATTTCACCGCGATCTTAGCGCGAGCACCTGGGTCACGGGCAGCGCCCATCACTTCAATCAGCTCATCGGCAATTTCTGGTACTTCTACGCGGAACAGCTCAATCAGCATGTCAGGCTTAGTGCGGGTTAAGAACAACTGCGCACCACGAGCTTCAGGACGTACTGAATAAAGCAGTGCACGAACGCGGTCACCTGGACGGAAAGATTCGCGAGAAATTAAATCTTCACGGAACAACACGCCGTCAGCGTTGTTGCCTAAGTCAACGACTACGCTTTCACGGGTGGCTTTTTTCACTACACCAGTGATCAGCTCGCCTTCTTTATCTTGAAACTGTTCAACCACTTGTGCACGCTCGGCTTCGCGTACTTTTTGTACGATCACTTGCTTAGCGGTTTGCGTGGTAATACGGTCGAAGGCCACAGATTCGATCTGATCTTCAATGTAATCACCAGGTTGGATTTCTGGGTTTTCAAAACGCGCAGCTTCCAAGGTGATTTCGCGATATGGATTTTCTAACGCAACACCGTTGTCGTCGATCACCATCCAACGGCGGAAAGTTTCATAGGCGCCAGTTTTACGATCGATAGCAACACGAACGTCAATATCACCTTCGTATTTTTTCTTGGTAGCAGTTGCCAGAGCAGTCTCTAGCGCTTCAAAAATTTTCTCGCGTGGAACGGCCTTTTCATTTGAAACCGCCTCAGCGACTAGCAGAATCTCTTTATTCATTTCGTCTTGCCTCGTTCACCTTGAAACCATCAAAACTTAGCGATGATGTTGCCTTTACGGATATTATCCAAGGCGACAACCAGCTCTTTACCATTCACATTTAGCGACAACATTTGGCCGTCAACCTGTGTAATGGCGCCTTTTAAATTACGACTGCCCGCGACGGGCATAGTCAGTTGAAGCTTGACATCCTCGCCGACATAAGCCGCATATTGCTCAGCAGTAAATAAGGGTCTATCTACGCCTGGCGAAGAAACCTCTAAGGTATATTCAGTAGAAATTGGGTCTTCAACATCGAGCACAGCACTGACTTGGCGACTTACGTTGGCACAATCTTCGATATTGATGCCATTCTCACCATCAATGAACACACGCAGGATTGAATGTTTACCCGCTTGTACATATTCAATGCCCCAAAGTTGGAAGCCGAGAGCTTCCACAGGCACTGTGAGCATGTCTGCCAGTCTGGATTCTAATGTTGCCAAAATTGACCCCCGAAAAAACAAAAAAGGGCTTAATAGCCCTAGTAAAACGCCGTAAAAGATACGACAAATTTAAAAGTCCCAGACAACAAAAAACCCCGTAATGACGAGGTTATTAGCTTCAAGAACCTGTAAACCATAATGAATTATACAACATTCATTACTAGGAGCTGGTTGCGGGGGCCGGATTTGAACCGACGACCTTCGGGTTATGAGCCCGACGAGCTACCAAGCTGCTCCACCCCGCGTCAACTGTGTGCAAGTATATTGACTATCGTCTTTGCTTGCAATAACTAAGTCAGCGCTTGTTTCGTCTCACTTAGTCATATTATGGTGCCGAGAGCGGGACTTGAACCCGCACGTCCGTTAGGACACAGCCACCTCAAGGCTGCGCGTCTACCAATTTCACCACCTCGGCGACACCTTTGACTAGTCAGGAATTTTCGTTTCTGACTTTTCGGTTGCTTGATCAACTGGTTGAGTAACCTGTTCATCAGAACCTAAATTTTTCCATGCATCTTCATTCTTTGCGTGGTTTGCACTTAAGTTGCCAATCAGCAGACTTAACGTGAAAAACGCAATGGCCAGAATAGCCGTTGTACGTGTCAGGAAGTTACCTGAACCGCTTGAACCGAATAAGGTACCTGATGCACCGGCGCCAAATGAGGCCCCCATGTCAGCTCCTTTACCTTGCTGGATTAAGATCAGGCCAATTAAACCCAATGCAACCAACAAGTAAACAACCACTAAAACTTCATACATATTATGCGCTCATCGCTATGGTACACAGACTTAAAAACTCGGTAGAGTTTAAACTGGCACCGCCAATCAGTCCACCATCAACATCAGGTTGGGCAAATAAATCTGCCGCGTTACTCGGTGTCACACTGCCACCGTACAAAATCCTGATATTTTCTCCGATAAACGGAGACACTTCAGAGAGACGCTTACGTATAAACGCATGAACTTCTTGTGCCTGCTCTGGTGTCGCGCTCTTACCAGTCCCTACAGCCCATAACGGCTCGTAAGCGATAATGGCGTTATCAAAAGCCATAGTGCCATTTTTCTGGATCACTATATCCAACTCTTCCGCAATCACCTCGAAGGTACGTCTTGCTTCACGTGCTGGACCCGACTCACCCACACACAATATGGGGGTTAGACCGTGCTTTTGTGCAGCGGCGAATTTCTCCGCTACGATATTACTCGTCTCTCCGTACATACGGCGACGTTCTGAATGCCCGATAATTACATATCGACACCCGCAATCTTTAAGCATCTGGCCCGAAACTTCTCCGGTATAAGCGCCAAAGTCATGCTGACTTAAATTCTGAGCGCCCATCCTAACAAGTGAACCGTCTAACGCTTCCTTGTTTGCTTCTAGCAGTTGCCTTACGCTTTCTAGATAGATAGAAGGCGGGCATAAAACCACTTCAGCTGAATCATTTTGGAGCTTTGAGGCAAATTTCTTGAACAACTCTTGTGCTAATGCCGCACTGCCGTTCATCTTCCAATTGCCAGCTACCATAGGACGTCTGAGTGCCATCACTGTCTCCTCTGAAAGCGGCGTGAATAATAGCGAACCACTTATTAAGTTACAATAGCTAAATTCGAAATTTTTCAGATATCAGGTTGGAATGCTTACTTTTTACACACCAAACCCTATTCTTGCTCATTAATGCAGCTAACACCTTCATTTTTAATCGGTATCAGCTGCACTCGACTAAAGATTAGTTTGATTAGCTCGCCGATTTTACCGCATCTGCAATCAAATTGGCGTGCGCTAACACAGTATTGTGATCATCACCTTCAACCATCACACGAATTAACGGTTCAGTACCGGATTTACGTAGCAATACGCGACCTCGGGCACCCAGTTGCGATTCAACCAAAGCCTGAGCAGCTTTGACTTTATCTGAGTTTAATGGATCCAGGCCGCCCTCAAAACGCACATTCACTAACACCTGTGGCAGCATTTCTATAGGTGCAGTGAGTTGCTCTAGAGTGGCATTTTGCCGACGCATAGCAGCAAGAACCAAGATACCCGCCACAATACCATCGCCGGTCGTGCCATGATCGAGGTTAAGAATATGGCCCGAGTTTTCACCGCCGATGCGCCAATCGAGTTCTTTCAGTAACTCCATCACATAACGGTCACCCACTTTAGAGCGAGCAAAAGGAATATCTAAGGCTTGCAGGGCTAAATCGAGACCTAAGTTAGACATGAGCGTCCCGACAACACCACCACGCAGCACGCCACGGGCTTTAGCATCACAGGCCAGAATATAGAGGATTTGGTCGCCGTCGATGACTTCACCGCGGCTGTTGACCATCATAATTCGGTCACCGTCACCATCAAGCGCAATCCCTAAATCGGCGCCTTCGGTTAATACGGTTTCGCAAATTTTCGCCATGGACGTTGCGCCCACTTTGTCATTGATGTTTACGCCGTTAGGCTTATCACCGATAGCAATGACTTCGGCGCCTAATTCACGAAATACCGCAGGCGCTATGTGGTAAGTCGCGCCATGGGCACAATCCACCACAATTTTTAACCCTGTTAGGGTTTGATCCGCTGGGAAGTTACCCTTGCAGTATTCGATATAACGGCCTCGGGCATCTTCAATACGTGACACTTTGCCCAATAGATGTGATTCAACACACTCTAAAGGCTTCTCTAGCTCGGCTTCAATTTCAAGCTCTAGGTTATCGTCGAGTTTGCTGCCATCGGTTGAGAAAAATTTAATGCCGTTATCGTAGTAAGGATTGTGGGACGCACTGATCACCACCCCCGCTTCGGCGCGAAATGTACGAGTGAGATATGCCACCGCTGGCGTTGGCATTGGCCCCATTAACATTACATTGAGGCCGGCTGCCGATAAACCCGCCTCTAACGCAGACTCAAACATATAACCCGAAATACGGGTATCTTTACCAATAATCACTTTTTTCGTGCCGCTACGGGATAACACCCGCCCAGCAGCCCAACCCAACTTTAATGCCAGCTCGGGAGTCATCTGGCCTGAACCTACCTTGCCACGAATGCCATCGGTTCCAAAAAATTTACGTTCGCTCATTATTTCCCCACAAACTTCAATGTGTCCCTTCGATTGGGATCATAATATTAATGAAATACTTAACAAAAATAGCCTTTATAGATATGCCTGTGTCGCTTGCAACACTTTCAGCATATCAACAGTTTCAGGGACATCATGGACACGAATAATATGAGCCCCTTTCTGGGCCGCTATCATGGCGCCAGCAAGACTCCCAGCTAGACGTTCAGAGGTCGGTCTAGCAAGGAGGTTACCTATCATGCTCTTACGGGATAAACCTATCAATATCGGCAGTTCGAACTGCTCAAAACTCTCTAACTTCGCCAGCAGTTCATAGTTATGTTCTAAGGTTTTACCAAAGCCAAAACCCGGGTCGATTAATAATCGTTCGCGCGAGATCCCCGCCTCGAGACAAGCTTGAATACGTTCATTCAAAAACTCAGAGACATCGGCGACAACGTCCTGGTATTCTGGCGCAGTTTGCATACTGCGCGGCGCGCCCTGCATGTGCATCAAGCAAATGGGCACATTTAGCTGCGCGGCGGTCACTAACGCCCCTGGCTCCAATAACGCACGCACATCGTTGATTAAATGCGCACCAGCATTCACCGCTTGGCGCATTACTTCTGGTTTACTAGTATCTATTGAAATCCACACATCATGGTGTTTCGAGACATATTCAACCAAGGGGATCGCTCGTGCGAGTTCATCCTCAACACTCACATCGGCTGCACCCGGCCTTGTTGACTCACCACCGATGTCAATGATTAGCGCCCCTTGAGCGACCATCTCATCGGCATGCTGGCAGGCTAATTCAAAGGAAGAGAACTTTCCACCGTCGGAAAAAGAATCTGGAGTGACATTCAGAATGCCCATCACTACGGGCGAAGCTAAGGATAAGCGTTTGGTTCCAGCAATTAATTCAAACACGCATTGACTCCATATGGGACAGCTTGCTAGCGCGTTTCATCCGTTTACTGCGCTGGTTCATTCATGTGACTGATTTATATTGAATGACAGCGCAGTCAATTTTCTAGCAAGATAAAACAAGAAAACCCCTTAACGGGGTTCTCTTTCAATTAACAACCGCTACTTAACGGGTGACTCATCGGCGTCTTTCAGCTCTGCCTCAACGGGAGCGGTCTTTACCACTTCGTCGACTTTAACGGCAGGTTCACCTTTGCCATTGCCTTTGTCGTTTGAACCATTATCATCCGCTTGCCAATCGGCAGGCTGACGCACTTCACGACGGTTCATCAAATCGTCAATTTGCAGTGAGTCAATGGTTTCATACTTCATCAGCGCGTCTTTCATCGAATGCAGAATATCGATGTTATCCAGCAGAATTTGCTTAGCGCGGCCATAGTTTTTATCTATAAAGGCTTTCACCTCGGCATCGATAACCGTCGCGGTTTCATCGGACATTGCCTTGGCTTTACCCATGCTACGACCTAAGAACACTTCACCTTCTTCCTCGGCATAGAGTAATGGACCGAGTTTGTCGGAGAAGCCCCACTGGGTCACCATGTTACGGGCAATCGACGTCGCGTATTTAATGTCTTGCGAAGCACCTGTAGACACTTTTTCGCTGCCGTAGATCAGCTCTTCGGCTAAACGACCACCGTAGGCAACCGAAATCTGGCTTTCTAACTTACGACGGCTTTGGCTAATCGCATCGGCCTCAGGTAAGAAGAAGGTCACACCCAACGCACGACCACGTGGGATAATGGTCACTTTGTGCACAGGGTCATGCTCTGGCACTAAACAGCCCACAATCGCGTGTCCCGCTTCGTGGTATGCAGTCATTTCTTTCTCGGCTTCCGACATCACCATAGAACGGCGCTCAGCACCCATCATGATCTTGTCTTTAGCGCGCTCGAATTCTTCCATACCGACAACACGGCGGTTACCGCGCGCCGCAAACAGTGCAGCTTCGTTAACTAAGTTGGCTAAATCGGCACCGGAGAAACCTGGCGTACCACGAGCAATTACGCTTGCTTTGACATCTTCAGAAAGCGGCACTTTACGCATATGCACTTTAAGGATTTGCTCACGACCGCGAACGTCTGGCAGACCCACAACCACTTGACGGTCGAAACGACCTGGACGCAGCAGCGCAGAGTCCAAAACGTCTGGACGGTTGGTCGCCGCAATCACGATAATCCCTTCGTTACCTTCGAAGCCGTCCATCTCAACCAGCATTTGGTTAAGGGTTTGTTCACGCTCATCGTGACCACCACCTAAGCCTGCGCCACGTTGGCGACCTACGGCATCGATTTCGTCGATGAAGATGATACAAGGGGCTGATTTTTTCGCTTGTTCGAACATGTCACGTACGCGAGATGCACCGACACCGACGAACATTTCGACGAAGTCAGAACCTGAAATGGTAAAGAAAGGTACCTTTGACTCGCCCGCAATCGCTTTGGCCAGTAAGGTTTTACCTGTACCTGGTGGGCCAACCATGAGCACGCCCGTTGGAATACGGCCACCCAGTTTTTGGAATTTGGTTGGATCACGCAGATAATCGACCAGCTCTTTCACTTCTTCTTTGGCTTCATCACAGCCAGCAACGTCAGCAAAAGTGGTCTTGATTTGGTCTTCGCTCATCAGCTTGGCTTTGCTCTTGCCAAAGGACATAGCGCCTTTGCCACCGCCGCCCTGCATCTGGCGCATAAAGAAAATCCATACCCCAATTAGCAGCAACATCGGGAACCAAGAAATAAAGATCTGGGTTAAGAAACCCGACTCTTCGGCCTCTTGGCCTTTCATGGTGATGCCTTTACGGTCAAGATCATTAATTAAATCTTGGTCATACAGTGGCATGATGGTCGTGAATTTTTCGCCCGTGCGCTTAGAACCTTCGATAGTACGTTGGTCACTTTTCACTTCAACGCTGGCGACTTGCCCATCACGAACATTGTCTAGGAAAGTAGAATAATCCATCTTCTGCGATGACGAAGAAGAGGGGGAGTAACCCTGAAACACTGACATCAGCACAACGGCGATGACAACCCAGAGTATTAGATTTTTTGCCATGTCACTCAAATTACTAGACCTCATAAAGTCTTGCGATGATTAACGCTAGGGTACTACAACTTGTACCCTGTCGCCACAAGATAGACTTCACGGGAGCGTGCCCGCGACGAGTCCGGTTTACGTGTTTTTACTACTTTGAATGCGTCTTTTACCGCCTTCATATATTCGTCAAACCCCTCCCCCTGAAAGACTTTGACCGCAAAACTACCGTTAGGTGCCAATACTTGATGGCACATATCTAACGCCAGTTCGACTAAATACATGGCGCGCGGCTGATCGACACCATCGGAACCACTCATGTTGGGCGCCATATCAGACAATACAACGTCAACCTTATCCCCACCGACGCGAGTTAGCAATGCTTCGAGTACTTTCTCTTCACGAAAGTCCCCTTGCAAGAAATCCACGCCGACAATGGGATCCATAGGCAAAATATCACAGGCGATGACTTTACCTTTATCTCCGGTCAGCTTGACGGCCACCTGAGACCAACCACCAGGAGCCGCACCTAAGTCAACAACAGTCATACCTGGGCGGATCAATTGGTCTTTCTCTTGGAGTTCCTCAAGCTTGAACGCAGCGCGAGAACGCAATCCCCGTTTCTGTGCTAGTTTGACATAATGATCATCAAAGTGTTCCTGCATCCAACGGGTGGAACTGGCCGTACGTTTTTTACCTGACATTTAAAATCCGCAACAATTGAGAGTTACACAAGGGCTATATAAGGGTAGAATAGCGGTTTTTCAACAGTAACTCAGCAAAAGTTGGTAGAAATGAACTTAACAACCAAACAAAAACAGCATTTAAAAGGTCTGGCGCACAATTTAAAGCCAGTGGTGCTGCTTGGTGCCAATGGATTGACTGAAGGTGTACTCGCTGAAATTGAAAGCGCACTCGCTTATCATGAATTGATTAAAGTGAAAGTAGCCTCTGCCGACAGAGAGCTAAAAAATGCCATCGTTGATGCCATAGTACGTGAAACTCAATCTGCAAAAGTGCAACTTATTGGTCATATTCTGGTGATTTATCGTCAATCGCCTGAAATGAAAATTGCCCTGCCAAGAGCTAAGTAATTTTCCAGCCTTAAACAAAACGGCCACTCAAGCGAGTGGCCGTTTTGTTTTGTACTTAAGGCGTATCTGTGATGACTTGCACTTTATAATGCTCAGGGGTTAATCCCAAAAATTCGGGCAATGAGGTGCCAACCGATATTGATGAGAAAGTACCGGTTAAGATACCGATAAACATGGCTATCGAGAATCCTTCCAACGGCCCACCACCCATAATCCACAGTGCTCCGACCGTCATTAAGGTGGTTCCCGAGGTCACCATAGTTCGGGAAAACGTCGCGACAATCGCTTGGTTGTTAATCACTTGGATAGCAAGCTCTGGTTTAGCAATCAATAATTCCCGAATGCGGTCGGCAATAATGATTGAATCGTTCAGCGAGTAACCTAAAATCGCCAGCACAGCGGCGAGCACGGTTAAATTAAACTCCATTTGGGTTAATGAGAAAAAGGCGAGCACAAAAATCACGTCGTGTACCAGTGCAAATAACGCTCCTGAGGCGAGACGCCATTCGAAACGGTAACTCAAATATCCCAAGATGCACAACATGGCTACTAACAAGGCAAGACCGCCCTGCTCCGCCAACTCTTTACCGACTTGCGGGCCAACAACACTGGTGTTTAACACTTGCACATCCCCCAGTGGCGCTAGCGTCTGCTGAATATCAACATTACTTTGTGCGGTGTCGGCATAGCGTAATACCCAACGTCCGGGCTCACTGGCCGAAATCACCGTCACCTCTTGCTGATAAGCCGCGTTCAATAAGGGTTGCAACTCGCTGCTGGTGCTCCGCCTGTCGAGCTGAACCTCAGTCACCACACCGCCTGTAAAGTCTAAGCCCCAGTTAAACCCCTTCATCCCGATGATAGTGAGTGAGGCCAGCATTAAAACGATAGAGATAGCGCTCGAAATATAGCGCCATTTAGTCAGATTGATATTCTTCATAGTTATACCCTCACATGGCGGCGCGCATCACGCCCATACACTAGGTTGATTAAGGCTCTTGAGGCAAAAATACCGGTAAACATACTGGTCAACAGACCTAAACCTAAAGTCAAGGCAAAGCCTTGGATGGGACCATTACCGATGGAATAGAGCACAACCGCGGTGATCATTGTGGTGAAGTTAGCGTCAAAAATGGTTGAAAACGCACTGTCAAAGCCAGTATCTATAGCAAGGGCAAAACTGCGCCCCTCTTTTAACTTGTCTTTAATCCGCTCGAAGATCAGTACGTTGGTATCGACCGCCATGCCGACCGTTAACACCAGACCGGCGATGCCGGGCAATGTCAATACCGCGCCGGGGATCAGTGCCAGCAAACCAAAAAGGATCACCATGTTAGCAATCAAGGCCACATTGGCCACCCAACCAAGACGGCGGTACCAGAGCGCCATAAACAGCAAGGTAATTCCCATGCCAAGGCCGAGCGCAGCAAAACCGTTTTGAATGTTTTCGGCACCAAGGGTTGGGCCAATAGTGCGCTCTTCAACAATGGTCACGGGCGCCGTCATTGAGCCCGCACGTAGCAGCAGCGCTAATTGCTGCGCCTCTTGATAGGTGCCTGCGCCCGTAATTCTAAAGCGATCTCCTAGCTGTGATTGAATGGTCGCGACACTGATAATCTCTTGGGTTTGCTTAGCTTTGCCCTGCTCATCTCGGCTATATTCGCTGTAGGATGTTGCCATCGGCTTACCGATATTGGCGCGGGAGAACTCCGACATTTTTTGGCCGCCGATACGGTCGAGGTGAATGTTCACTTCGGCCATGCCCATTTCGCCAATATTGGCGCGGGCATCGACAATATGGTCGCCGCCCAATACCGGCGTACGGGCCACATAAACAGGATTGCCTGTTTTATCCTTCAGCACCTGCGCGTTCACAGAACCCGATTCTTTGACTTCAAAAAAGGCCAGGCCTGCAGTCGCACCAATCACGTTTTTAGCGGCGGCCGGGTCTTGGACACCGGGCAGTTCGATACGAATACGGTGTTCCCCCTGACGCTGTACTAAAGCCTCAGTGATGCCCAACTCCTCAATCCGGCTACGCATAATTTGCAGGTTTTGCTGCACGGTTAAATTACGTAACTTGATTTGTTCTTCTTGAGCGAGTTTTACCACTAAGCCATTATCCGTATTGGTTAATTGCCAAGTCGGATAGCTTTGCTGCATAAACTGGCGAATGGCTGAGCGCGCATTATTGGCAGATTGAGCCGCGTCATTAAATGCAATTGCGATTTGCAATCCTGCATCATCGCGCGTGCTATCAAAACGCACACTGGCGCCGCGAATTTGCTGTTCACGCAAAAACAGCCTAAGGGACTCCACTAACGCATCGGCTTGGGCTTGATAGACAGGCTGCACATCCACATCGAGCAAAAATTGCACCCCACCGCGTAAATCGAGCCCGAGTTTAATCGGTTCAAAGCCCATATTTTGCAGCCAACTTGGCGCGGCACTCACCAGTGCCAGCGTAAGCTCTTTCGGCTCACTCACCATGGATGACACTAAGATCTTCACCAAGGTTTGCTCGCTGTCATCATTGAGCACGATAAGGGTTTGCCCGTCTTCTGAACTGTTGGCACTGCCATGTTGGGCATGCTTAACTTCGATACGTTTAACGTCAACGCCCTCTGCCTTTAATTTATCCCGCAGTTCAACGGGGGTTAAATTAAGCCCCGCTTTAGCGCCCACCTGCACGGCGGCATCTTCTCCATACCAAGTCGGTAAGGCGCTAAATAACATCACGATAATCGTGACGATAAGCACAACGTATTTCCAAGCTGAATAATGATTTAGCAGCTTTTTACTCTGAATTTTATCCATAGATATCACTCGCATGATATTGCCCGCTCTGATAGCCAAATGCTGCGCAAATAGCGTTAATAAACATGAGCAAACAATCACTGTATGTACGGTGAAACCTGTAAACACGGCTCCCACAAGGAGTGCGCTAAGCGCTTGCAAACTCAGTGGTGATAACCGATTAAAATCCGTCTAAACCGAATGGATTTAAATCCCATGCGATTTAGTCGCACCTTCGGCGTACACACCGCAGGCTTTGATGCTAGGTTATCGGGTACAGGTTTCGGATGACAAAATGCAAAGTTAATCAAAGAAATCCCTAACGACCTCTGGTTCAGATGATGAACTCAAACGGTAGTTATGGATAAGCCTTGCTAACTTGCTACAGGGAGCGGTGAGTTAAGCGGCTTGCTGACTAAAACGATATTGGAGGTTGGAGACTTTCCAGCCGGAGATCCGCGCTGGTGAAGATTCGGCTAAGAGAGTCCAATCTGGGCGAGCATCGAGGCGAATATTTTCCCCTAATGCGGGCGCAGGCTCTGGTTCAAACTCAAAGGCCAACAGGTAAACAGGCTTCACCTCACGCATATCATGCTGAACAAGATTGATAAAACGCTGGGAGTTAACTGGAGCAAAATTAAAATCATCCGAGTGACTGACTAATTCAGGCTCGGAGCAATCGGTGGTTTGTGCCTTATCAACATCAGCACAGACAGCTTTGCTATCGCTTGCAGTCGATGGTGCCGTTGAGTGATGTGATGCAGTGTTCTCTTGCACTGAGAGTGACGGCGTATCCGCGGTAGGCGCAGTTGTTACTACCGTTTTAGGCGCCAGATGCTGTTGCTGGGCGGTTAAGCTGCGCGGCGCATAGCCACCCGCATGGGCGATCAAGATGATCGACACACAGAGTAACATTAATCCTTGGCGCCAGTGCTTAATCAAACTCAGTTCCTAAAAGGTACACGCAACCATTTACGTGATGAAATATTTGCAGAAGAAACCACGCTTTCTTGAATAGCTTTCGTAAAGAACCTTAATGAATGCATAGAAAGCTCCAAGCATGCAGCTTAGGTAACGGCCGCTTTAGAGGCAAGTTAAACTTTATCCATCTTGCGAATTTGTGCGCTGAAGATTCTGATCTTGCAGTGTTTTTGGTATAAAAAGGGCATAAAAAAAGCCGCACTAGGCGGCTTTTTTATCGGTAAACAATCGAGTATGGCGATACCAAGATTTAGATGTATTGCACCGAAATAATTTCGTAATCGGTCAAACCACCAGGGGTTGCGATCGAGACTTCATCACCTTCATTCTTGCCCACTAAACCACGGGCAATCGGAGAGTTAACCGAAATCAGGTTTTCTTTGATGTTAGCTTCATCGTCGCCCACGATACGGTAAGTCACTTCCGCATCGGTATCCAGATTGAGGATAGTCACAGTGGTACCAAAAATGATACGACCATTGTTCGCCATCTTAGTCACGTCGATGATCTGCGCGTTAGAAAGTTTGCCTTCAATGTCACGGATACGCGCTTCACAGATCCCTTGCTCTTCACGGGCAGCATGATATTCCGCGTTTTCCTTCAGATCGCCTAACTCTCTCGCTGAGGCAATCGCTTCAGTGATTTTAGGGCGACGTTCAAACTTGAGCATATCTAACTCTTTACGCAGCTGTTCTGCACCGACAACTGTCATAGGAACCTTAGTCATAACTTCTTTCGTCTCCTTTAAAACAAAAGCAACCCGTGCCGACGCTAAAGGTCAACACAGTAAAATCAGGGTGGAATTGCGCTATTCTAATCGTTATGCGCTTGGGATGCATCAAGAACTATGCACCAGTGCAGCTTACTGAAGCTCAGGCTCAGATGCTAGTGCCAAAGTATAATAGTGCGAACTTAAGTAGGAAATGCCCACAAACGAATTTGTGGGCATTGCTAATGGGGAGCATTAAAGCCTGCGCTTATTCAAGCCCAGCTTCGAAGGTCAAAAAGATTTCGCTAACTGTTTTATCTGCAAGTGATTTATCAGGACTTGGACGTTCGATTGAAGCATGCAGCAGATAACGACCGGCAGCGGGCAGCGTCATCGCCACTTTACCTTCTTTATCCGAAGTTAAACTGATTTCTTCCGGCTTGTTACGGTACAGGCTGCCATCCTTCATGATCGCCACACTCACGCCCTCGACGGGTTTACCATCGTAAACAAACTGCAGTGTTGCGGGTTCATTTTCAACGATATCAGCGGGATGGGTAATAGGCACCAATTCCAAGTATTCACCTTTCGGCGCTAATACCTTATCGGTTGGTTTGTTGCGGGTCACATAGGTTTCGACCCGCGCCACATTTAATGAACCTTTTAGCTCATAGGCATCCTTTGGCATCACGGCCGCTGTCGCTTTTTTATCGAGTCGACTACGAACCATGCCTTCTTTACCTTTGATTTTGTAAACAGAAAAGTATCTCGGCGTGACTTCTTTCTCGAACTTATAGGTACCATCTTGCAGTAATTGCACATCGAACACCGATTTACGACCACCTGTGTAGCTTGAGCTTGGGGAGCTTGGCTTACCATCGGGTAAGTACACACGCACATCGCTGGCGGTCACCGGTTTATCGTACATAAACACTTGGTTACTGGCGGACACATCAGATGTGATCCACACCGACTCTTGGCTTTCGGCCGAGACGTTATAGTGGCTAGGTAAAATCCAGCGGTCATGGCTGCTCGCCAATGGGCTGATGCAGAGCGCGCTAACGAAGGCAAGTAAACGTAGTTTCATCTTCATATCCTTTCAGTAAAGTGCAGGGCTTAGCGAGTCATACCGCTTAAGCGAATATCAATCACGCCAGTTTCAGTGGTCGCTGGTAGTTGGGCGGTAAAATCCCCCGCCGTTAAATCAATATTTTGTCTCACGAGGTCACGCCCGCCGTGCTCGCGCACCACTTCGATAAACACTGTGTAGGAGGTTGGAGTCAGCGGTTTTCCCGCATCATCCGTTAAGTCCCAATCAATTTTGTAATGGCCTGCTGGCTTGGTCGCCGAGGCGATACCGTCGACAAAACTCATATCTTCACGCCCCGCCTTTCGCCACCAACGGCGAATATCCTTAAGCCATTTATGGCCCTCGTCCCATACCCATAGGCTTAAGGTTTTAACGGTTTGGCCCTTGGCATCCTCAACCCACACAGCCACATAGGGGCGGTGATACTGGCCTTCGGTAATTTCAGGCAAGGTCAAATCAACGGTCATTTTGGGCGCGGCAAATACCGCTGAACTCACAAACAACGCACCGATGGCGCTGGTGCGAATAAGCTGACGCATCATTAATCGGTTCTCCCTATGGAACAAAATAGACATACACAAGTGCACAACCTGAGCTGACGAGCACCATATAAAACAAGGATTTTTTAAGTCGTTTCGTTTGAGGCAGCAGCAAATAGGAGCCGGTGAGTGAAAAGAGAATAATCAGCAAGGCGCAGAGATCTAACCCCCAAGCCCAGACAACCCCGGTATTGCGCCCCTTGTGCAGATCGTTCAGCACCGCAATAACGCCATAATCTAAGGTCTCAACATAGGCTTTGCCGTCGAGCAGATCTAAGGTAACGGTGCGATAGGTGCCAGGGCCTTTATTTACTAGGCTTATCTCATCCTCATCGATATCAGAAGTGCCAATATCCATATCCCACTGGCTTTTTAACCAATGCCCCGCCGCTAAACGCCA
>NZ_JBKEDJ010000011.1:0-67811 GCF_047975355.1 Shewanella sp.
AGTGAAGAACTTGCGGCTCTTCATGCATTTCTTGGCCGATCCCAGGGCCGCAATAATCTTTGACTATGCTATAACCAAAGGAGTGTGCATATTGTTGAATCGCATGGCCAATATCGCCCAATGTGGCTCCGGGCTTAACCTGTTTGATCCCTTGCCACATGGCTAAATAGGTGACATCTGCCAGCTTTCGGGCCGGGGCGGGCGCCTGTGGCATCACATACATTTTACTGGAGTCGGCAATATAGCCGTCTTTCTCGAGGGTAATATCTAAGTTAATGATATCTGTGCTTTTGATGATCTCATTCGCTGAGGGCACACCATGGCAGACCACCTCGTTAATGGACGAATTCAACACATATTGATAGCCATACTGACCTTTACTCGCGGGACGCGATTTTAGCTCATTGACTATAAAGGCTTCGACCGTATCGTTGATGTCCATGGTGGTGATGCCTGGGCTTACATAGGTATCAAGCATTTGAAATACTTGAGATAATAATTGTCCCGCATTACGCATCAGCGCAATTTCTTCGGCAGATTTAATCTTCACCTGATTATTCATCGGTCATGTCCTTCACCTGAGTGACGTTGGCTAGGTTCACATCCGCAGATTTCATCAGATCGGCCACTAACTGATTAAAGGAGAGTTGCGGGTGCAGTTCTGCCAGCATACCAATTCTTATCCAGAACTCCGCCTGCGAGTTGATTGAACGTGACATGACCGAACTGGCTTTTCTCAGCTCATCATGCAGTTCTTCGGAAATTTTAACTATGCCCATAAGTATACTTTATATATGTTTCGTATATTTATTGTATTCGATCTATACGGTGATTCGTCAATAATAAATCGACATTGGTTTGCAAAAATGACAGCCGAGCCTCTTCTGAAGCAGTAGCTGCAAGCACAATACAGGCGCAAGATAAGTGGCTAGAAGGCTATGGTTTTAAATTGACGCACTTCATATTTGTGCGGCGCGAGTTGAGGCTATTTAGCTGATTTAACGAAATAAGGTGAGTAAAAAAGCCCAGCGAACCACAGTGATCCAACGGGCATCATTCATAGAAGTGACTAACAGTGATGCAGTGTGCTCGCTTATCGGCGAGCACACTAGCGCATTACGCTAAGGGCTAAAGAAGCCGGTTTCTTGGCTAACGCTTTGTTTAGGCTCGCTGACATCTGTGACCGAAAATTCGATAATCTTGCGTCCCGCAGGGATTGCATCCTTGTCGGCTAAGACTGTCACAGGGTAATCCGATTGCTCGCCTGGTGCGAGGGTGATAACCGGGTCGGCAATTAAGCTAAAGGGCATTTCGCTATTGACTGCGAGCTGATATTGCTTGGTTTGCTGAGTCTTATTACGGATCTTCAGCTGGTAGGTATTTTCAACTTTGTTATCGGCGGTTTCACGGTACAGGCTCTGTCTGTCGCGGATCACGTTAAGCTGAATTTCACTGCGACTGGAGAGATCTAAACTTATCACAATCAACATGATAACCACCGCTGCGCCATAACCTAAAAAGCGTGGTGAGCGCCAGTTGGAATGGCTGATGCCCTTTAATTCATTCTCGCTGACATAGCTGATCAGGTTTTGTTTGTAGTCGAATTTTTGCATGGTTTCATTACAGGCATCGACACAGGCGCCGCAGTTAATGCACTCGTATTGGAGGCCTTGACGGATATCAATACCTGTAGGGCAGACTTCGACACATAAATTACAGTCGACACAATCACCTAGTTCGGTTTCTTGCTTGCGTTTACGTGGACCGCGTGCTTCACCACGCGCGGCATCATAGGTCACGGTTTTGGTATTAGCATCGAACATCACGGCCTGAAAACGCGCATAGGGGCAGCAGTGCAAACACATTTGCTCGCGCATCCAGCCGGCATTTAAGTAAGTACAAATCGCGAAAAACCATACCCAGCAGGTTGTCCAAAAGCCGGCATTGCCGGTAAAAATATCCAAGTAGAGTTCGCGTGCGGGGATGAAATAACCGATAAATCCACAACCAGTGATCAAGGCTGCTAAGCCCCACAGGCTGTGTTTGAGGCTTCTTTTACCGATTTTATCGGCAGACCATGGTGCCTTATCGAGCAACTTACGTTTATTGCTGTTGCCCTCAATCCGGCTTTCGATCCAGACAAACATAAAGGTCCACGCGGTTTGTGGGCAAAGATAGCCACACCAGACGCGCCCCCAAAACACGGTAATGAAAAACAACCCGAAGGCGGCGGCAATAAATACCCAAGCGAGTAAGGTGAAATCCTGTGGCCAGAGCGTGAGGCCAAAAAAGAAGAACTGTTGCTGACTTACATCCAGTAATATCGCTTGCCGACCATCGAAGGAGATAAAGGGCAGGGCAAAAAACAGTAGCACTAACAGGCTATTCATCGTGGTTCTAAGGCGTTGAAAATAGCCCTTCTGTTCTCGGAAATGAATCTGGCCACTGCTTTTTTGTGCTGGCTTATCGCCTACCTGGATATTTTTAATGGGGATAAATTGCTCGGCAGAGGGACGTTTTGCGTTCTCACTCTGTAGGGTGTCACTCTTGGGCATATGCTGTCCTAACGGCTTAAAATAGATTCGGCTCCCTATAGCAAGCATTAGGCCAAGATAATTTATATTTAACTGATTGATATTTAATGGTTAAAATTATTTGTAATTTTATTCAGGTCGCGATATATCGCTAATTGGTGATATGTCGCGTTTTTTGAGTCTATCAATCATTAGTAGTTTGACGTGAAATCCCTAACTTTTTCATCCGTGATCTGAGTGTGCTTGGGGGGACTCCGAGCACATGGGCTGCGCCATTGGGACCCGAAATACGCCAGTTGAGCTGCTTTAATGTTTGTTCGATATGTTGCGCTTCCGCCTCGGCCAAGGTTTGTAATGGTGAGGCCGCAGTCTGAGTCTGTAGGTGATTCGTGGGCATGGCATGGATTTGCAAAATGTCCGTTTGGGATAAAATGGCCTCCCGCTCGAGGATATTTTGTAATTCGCGCACATTTCCCGGCCAGCTGTAGGCCATCAGTTTTTGTAGGCCTTTTTGGCTCACACCGCGCAGTTTCTTCCCTAGTTTGCGGTTTAGGGAATGCAAAATGTGGCTGACAAGCTCGGGCATGTCCTCAAGCCTTGCCCTTAGTGGTGGCACTTGAATTGGGAACACATTCAAGCGGTAATAGAGATCCATCCTGAATAAGCCCTGTTCAACGCGCTTGAGTAAATCATGGTGACTGGCGGCGACTAAGCGAATATCGACCTTAATGGTTTCACTGCCACCAAGCCGTTCGAAGGATTGCTCCTGTATCACCCGCAGTAACTTGGATTGCGCCTCTAAACTTAATTCGGCCACCTCATCGAGAAACAGTGTGCCTCGATGGGCGAGTTCGAAGCGGCCTTTGCGCTGCTGAGTCGCGCCAGTAAAGGCGCCTTTTTCATGACCAAAGAGTTCACTTTCTAACAAAGAGGCGGAAAACGCCGCGCAGTTAACGCTGATCATGGGTTTATCTTTACGACGACTCCGTTGATGTAAGTTGCGGGCAACCAGTTCTTTGCCTGTACCATTCTCGCCACAAATCAATACAGTACTGTCGGTATTGGCCACCATATGCAGTTGCTGGATCATATGGCGGATCACCGCACTACTGCCCGAAATATCCACGTCGCCGGTCTTATCGGCTAACTCGGCTTGGAGATAGTGATTCTCGCTGGCAAGTTGTTCCGATAGCGCCTGAACCTGTGCTAAGGCTTGACGTAGCGATTGCTCGGTTTGTTTTTGAATGCTGATATCACGAAATATCGCGACTACGCCGATAAGTTTGTTGTCTCTATAGACGGGCGTAGAGCTGTAATGTACTGGAAAGCTGCTGCCGTCCTTGCGCCAAAACACATCGTGGGTGATTTCTCTTGCAATCCCATCCTTTAGCGTGTTGTAGATGGGGCAATCCTCCTGAGGATAATGACTGCCATCCGCATGGCTGTGATGGTGGCAATTATGGATATTTTTGCCGAGTAATTCTTCATTTTTCCAGCCCGTCATGCGTTCGGCTGCGGGATTGATAAAGACAGCATTACCATTTAAATCGAACCCATAAATGCCTTCACCCACGGCATTGAGCAGTAATTGGTTTTCTGGCAGAAAATGTTTATCTAAGGGCATTGCGGTGGGTTCCGTTGATGTCATTCAGTAGAGTCCTTAAAACGAATGAGTTGCTAGAGTATAACTTGCCAAGGACTGTCGCGATATATCGTGAGTTAAGTTGTGATGATTGAATTGAATGCTTTAAAGATGAGCTTAGAGGTCTGACTATTAAGCTGTTGATAATAAAAAGCTTATATTCTAATCGACCGAAAGTTGTATTTAGTGCTGGCTTAAAATATTAAATTGTTATAAAAATGTTTCATAAATATCTTTGGCTAAGTTGACATGAAATAAGAAGTCTTGCCCTTAATACTGGGAAATTCACGGCAACGCAAGGATGTTTATTTAAGAAAAGTGGTAATGATAAAAGCGCTTTGGGGTTAGACGGCTGTTAAGAGTACGGAGTGATTTTCTGCCCACCTTTCCGGAAGATTGCTTTCTACTGATTTGAAGTGTGCAAAAAGGCTGCGATGCAGCCTTTTTTATTGCGCGAGTGTTTTACCTTTACCACTTCGTCTTTTAAGGTTTAATCCAATTAAATAAAATGCTTATAGTGCTTTAGCTTGGGCTAAGCCATTAAGCACGGCATCTATGGTGAGTGTTGAAGGCAGCACTATGCCGTTAGGTGCCCTTGGGCCATAGACCTTATTGTAAGGCGTGCCCGGTACGCCTTCATGCTTCATGTAACCCGCAATAGTGGAATCGGCTTCGCTCCAATTTCCCTGCATCAAAATAACCTTGTCGGCCATCAGTGCATTCACCACTTGTTCCCTATGCGTGACTTCAGCCTTGTTGGTTTGGCAAATGCTGCACCAGTCTGAAGTGATATCCACAAACACTGTGTAACCCTGTGCAACCAGTGGCGCGATTTTTTCAGGGGCTAGCGTGTGCCACTGCAGCTTTTGATAGGCTTGATAATCTTCGCCTTTGTGTACAAAACCGATAATTCCGCCTAGGCCGACGGCGAAAAATCCTAAGACAAAAATCACCGCCAGTGGAATGCGTTTACCTTTGCTACGTTGCCAGATTAGCAGGCCAATCGCGCCCAGGAGTAATGCGAGAATGACCAGACTGATGAGAGTGATAGTGCCCATAAATGCCTACATAAGTTTCCGATAATCCATTCTATCTTAGCGGCTAACAGCTTAAATCTGCGTGAATTTATGCTTTAAAAGTCGATTAAACCTTTGAAGCATTCAGTTGCAATTGTGCTTTTGCGCCTAGAGAGCACTCTTTGTAAGCTGGTGCACCGATACGAATACGACAAAATTAGTACAACAGAAGGGAAGGAAAATCGATGCGAGCGCTAAGAGAAAAGCAAACACCCATAAGGCTGACATGGGCAAGTGTGTTGCTGCCCTTGTTATTCACAGTGTCCATGGCCGGTCACGCTGAGCCTGCTAAAAAAAGTGAAGGTAAAGTGGATAAGCTGGTGCCAGAAGTGGTGACCACTAAGCAGAGAATAACGATTCAAAATCAGAAGATCAGTTATCAAGCCATTAGTGGGGAAACCATTTTAGAGGATGATAAGGGTGAGCCTCAGGCGAGCATCTTTTCTATTACGTATTTACGGGATGATGTGCAGGACAGCAGTAAACGTCCTGTCACGTTTATTTTCAACGGTGGCCCAGGTTCTGCCTCACTGTGGCTGCACATGGGCCTCTTTGGGCCAAAACGCGTGATTGTTCCCGGTGATGCCAAAGATGATGGCGCAGCGCCTTATCGGATTGAGGCCAACGATTATTCATTGCTCGATGAGTCTGATCTGGTGTTTATCGACCCTGTTGGTACCGGTTTTAGCCGCGCCCTCGGTGAGAAGAAGGGCACCGATTTTTGGGGCGTGAAAGAAGATGCCCAATCCATTGCCGAGTTTATGCGCCGCTGGTTGATTGAACATAAGCGTTGGAATTCGCCTAAATATCTTGCTGGTGAAAGCTATGGTACGACGCGAGCGGCAGCATTAGTGGATGAACTTCAAGGCGGTTGGACCGATATTTCAGTCAATGGCGTGATGCTGATTTCATCGATTCTCGATTTTAGCCACGCTCGCTATCAACCGGGTAATAACCAACCCTATATTGGTTTTTTACCGACTATGGCGGCAACCGCGTTTTATCATAATAAAGTCAGCGATGCCGACAAGGAATTAGGACTCGAGGTGTTTGTCGAGCAGGCACGTCAATTTGCCATCAAGGATTATGCCTTAGCCCTATTGCAAGGCAGCCGTTTAGCACCGAGTGACTATCAAGCCGTGCGCAAACAGTTAGCACGTTTTATAGGCCTGAGTGAGTCTTACCTCGACCGAGTGAATTTACGGGTGAGTGCTAGCCGCTATACCAAGGAGTTACTCAGGGATCAGGATCTCACGGTTGGGCGTTTAGACAGTCGCTATACAGGAAAAGATTACGATAGTGGCGGTGACTCAACCGGTAATGACCCTTCAGGTTATGGTATCGATGGCGCTTATACGGCGGCTATCCATCAATATTTATACGAAGATTTAGGGGTTAAATTATCGCGTCCATTCAACGTGCTCTCCACCGATGTGAACCGTGGCTGGAACTGGAATATCAGCGGTAAACAAATGCATTATGTGAATGTGGCGCCCTATTTAGGACAGGCGCAACGCGAGAATAAAGATCTGCGTATTTTTGTCGGTAACGGTTATTTTGATTTTGCGACTCCCTTCTTTGCGACCGAAAATACCTTTGCCGATAATGGCATAGATAATAGCCGCGTCACCATGCATTACTACAAGGCGGGCCACATGATGTATGTAGAGCCAGCGTCGCTTGCGCAACTGGTGCAAGATATCCGCGCTTTTTATCATCCTAACGCGGCTAAATGAGAGTGACCGTATTGTTTGGCCAGTGTTAAACTGCCACACCTGTGAAGGCCCTATAGAGGGCCTTTTTATGCTTTAAAGGGTTAAAAATGAGCTTTAGTACTTGGTTAGGACTATTGGCGATTTGTTGCTTGGGCGCTATGTCTCCCGGGCCGAGTTTGGCTATGGTCGTGCGTCATACCTTGGGCGGTGGTCGTGGCAAGGGGATTGTTTGCGCTTGGGCGCACTCGATTGGCATAGGTGTTTATGCGTTAGTGACACTACTCGGCCTAGCCGTTGTATTGAAAAAAGCACCGTTGATTTTTAATGGGATCGCGATTTTAGGCGCGCTCTATCTGGCATGGATGGGGATCCAAGCACTGCGTTCAAATGGCGGCATGCAGGCAAAGCTTGCGGCAGGGGAGGCTACGGATACGCTTACGGCTGCGCGCGATGGTATCGCGATTTCCCTCTTTAATCCTAAGATTATGCTGTTTTTTTTAGCGTTATTTAGCCAGTTTGTGATGGTGGCCGATAGCTTAACGGGTCAAGCCCTTATCGTGCTAACGCCGTTAGTGGTTGATGGACTCTGGTACACTCTAATTGCCTTAGTGTTGTCCCATTCGAGTATATTACCTAAGCTACGGGAAAAAGCGGGGCTTATCGATAAACTCTCTGGTGTGGTATTGATTCTGTTAGCAATACGAGTGGTGTATACCCTCTAACTTATCGCTATGCACAGAGATAAATGCGCAGAGATAAAAAACGCCATCACAGGATGGCGTTTTTTATGGGATGTTGGCGGGCGATGTTTGGCCTTTAATGCAGACTCAGTCTTTAACGCGTCGCCTGTAGAGATCAGCCTTTAAAAATTTGTACCGAATCATCCACTGCGGCTGTTTCTTCCTGCACCACTGGTGGATTGGCGATATGGTCGTCTAAGTTGTCACTCAGCATTTCGCGGTATTCGGCG
This sequence comes from Shewanella sp., assembly GCF_047975355.1. GTDB lineage: Bacteria > Pseudomonadota > Gammaproteobacteria > Enterobacterales > Shewanellaceae > Shewanella. The sequence continues at coordinate 7,938 of NZ_JBKEDJ010000011.1, forward strand.
CTAAACCATTCGAGCGCATTGTCCTTTTCGGCCCCTAAATCGGCTGATTTGATCGCGGCTTCAAAGGCGTTAAAACGGGCCGCGGCAAAACGCAGGGCTGTGCCTACTTTACCGACATCACCTTCTTGCTGGCTTAGCTGATTGGCTAAGGCAATAAATTGATCGGCAAGTTCAAAAATCGTGGTGTTGCTGGTATCAGTCATAGCGCTTACTCAAAATAATTTATTGGTGGGCGATTCTATCCTAAATTAAGCAGGAAGGAATCGTTAACGCTTAACTATTGAGATCTAAATCTGTTGTAACGGACTCAATTGTTAGCGCGTTATCTATGGCTTACGGTTAGCTAGCGTATTTATTGATGGGCTTTTTATCTGCGATTCAGCTATATGGTGAGCATTCACAACAGAAGCAGAGACTCTTAACCGAGTCCTGCCGAATATTAAGTTGATGCTGATTTATTGATGCGGGTATTTTGCCTAAAAAGTGTCTGTATGACAGTGTAAAGCGAATTAAAAAACCAATGCAGCCCTCTGCGATAATTCATCTTCTGTTCAGTTAGCGACTCGCATACTGCCTCCATCAACAGGAGAAAAGCCATGAAAGCTATTAAACTCACTCTGTCAGCCTTACTACTCACAGCAGCTTCATCTTCGGCCATTGCGGCAGATGTAGGTGTGTCGATTAACATCGGCGACCCAAACTTTTACGGTCAGATCAATATCGGTAATTTTCCTCGTCCGCAGGTTATTTACGAAAAACCTATTATCATTGAGCAGTCGCGGGTTGTGTATGAACCCATCTATCTGCATGTACCACCAGGTCATGCGAAAAAATGGGGTCGCTACTGTGCATCCTACGGCGCCTGCGGCCGTCCTGTCTATTTTGTTCAGGATGGCTGGTATCGTGACGAGTACGTACCACGTTACCGCACCTATAAACACGACAAACATCACCACAAACATTACGACAAACATGAACGCCGTAAAGATAGGGATGATGACCGCGGTCATGGTCATCGTGGTCACGATTAACGCAGAATGCTTGAACAAACGCCCCTGTTAAAGTAAGTGGTGTCTCAGCAGATTATTTATTGCTGAGTTAAAGCGTCTTGGTACAAAACGTGGTTTTGCTAGATTGAGCCTTCGCAATACGGGGCGTTTTTTTGACAGTAACCGATGCCTTTGTTTAATACGAAGTTGACTCATAGAGGCGTAAATTAGCTTGAGATACATCAATACAGGGGAATAAAAAAACGGACTTGGCTTGTCATGTCGCGCTATCACTTTTAAGCTAACGGCATTGTAACTTAAGCAAGAGAAACAGATTTTGGCGACTTGGCAGGCATTTATCGACCAACAACGTACACAACCTTATTACCAACAGCTGATTGCTTTTGTGAATCAAGAGCGGCAAGCGGGCAAAGTGATTTATCCCCCTAAAGAGGATGTGTTCAATGCATTTAAGACAACGCCATTGGATCAAGTGCGGGTAGTGTTAATTGGCCAAGACCCCTACCATGGTCCCGACCAGGCCCACGGTCTGTGTTTCTCGGTTAAGCGCGGCATTAAACCGCCGCCATCGCTGGCCAATATGTATAAAGAATTGGTGAACGATATTCCCGGCTTCCAAATTCCCAATCATGGCGATTTAACCCAATGGGCGGAGCAGGGGATCTTAATGCTCAATACCGTGCTGACGGTTGAGCAGGGGCAAGCCCACTCCCACGCTAATGCGGGCTGGGAAACCTTTACTACAGAGGCATTAAAGCTGCTTAATGCGCAGGAACGGCCGATTATTTTTGTACTTTGGGGCAGTCATGCCATCAAAAAAGGGGCGGTGATTACCGCGCCACAGCACCAAATTCTCTCTGGGCCACATCCATCACCGCTATCGGCTTATCGCGGATTCTTTGGTTGTGGGCATTTTTCTAAAGTGAATCAACTGCTGATGGCTCGGGGCGAAGCACCAATTCAATGGCAGGTTTAAGTTTAGTTTTGTAAAACACCTTAAAAATAAAAAGGCCTTGCTAAGCAAGGCCTTTTTATTGATTTATCGCTGCTAATTAGTGGTTGCGATCAACGGAGATTTTCGCCAGCGAGATTAATGCGGTTTTGAAATCACTGTCCGGTAATACCGCCAATGCCGTAATCGCCTTGTTTGATTCTTCAATCGCTTTTTGTTGAGTGTAAGTCAGCGCGCCGCAGTGATGCAGGGCGGCAACAATTTTCTCAATGGCGTGGGTGCCATCACCTTGTTCAATCGCTTGGCGGATGAGTTGTTGCTCTTCTTCTGTGCCATGGGCAATTGCATAGATCAGCGGTAAGGTCGGTTTACCTTCAGCAAGGTCATCACCAATATTTTTGCCTAACTCTTCGCTGTCAGCTGTGTAGTCGAGCAAATCGTCGGTCAACTGGAAGGCTGTGCCTAAATATTTACCATAGTCGCCTAATGCCGCTTCTTGCTCTGGTGTGGCTCCGGCTAAAACGGCAGCAAGTAAGGTGGCCGCTTCGAATAGCTTAGCGGTCTTACAGTAAATGACCCGCATATAACTTTCTTCTGAGGTATTAGGGTCATTACAGTTCATCAGCTGTAACACTTCACCCTCGGCCAATACGTTGGTGGTATCGGCTAATACTCGCAATACGCGCATGTTGTCGAGCTCGGTCATCATTTGGAATGAACGGGTATAAAGGAAGTCACCCACTAATACACTGGCACTGTTACCAAAGAGGGCGTTTGCGGTTTCGCGGCCACGTCTGAGGGTCGATTCATCGACCACATCATCGTGCAGTAATGAAGCGGTATGAATGAATTCAATAATCGCAGCAAGCTTAAGGTGGGCTTCACCTTGATAGTCGACGGCGCGCGCTGCGAGGACGGACAGTAAAGGACGAAGACGTTTACCACCACCATTGATAATGTAGAAACCTAACTGGTTAATCAGGGCGACATCTGACTCCAGCTGTTTATAGATCAGCTGATTGACTGCTTGCATATCAGTGTCAGCCAGTTGACGAATAGCGTTTAAATCCATAATAGACTCTGGTTGTGGGGCCATTACGTACCCGGCCTCTATTTTAGGCTCACGTGTTATATAGAATGAATTTTACCTAAAATTCCGACATATGACAGTACTCACACTACTAATGTGCGAGTTATTCCGGCCTTTTTTTATTCTTTCCTAATTAGGGCTTGCCAGATAAGGATTCTTCGCGTAAACTCCGCGCCCATTGTCAATAAAGTTTTTGTAGCGCCCTGCCTCCCATAGTGTGAGCCAGCGTGTTAGGAATATCGGAGTAAAATAGCTATGTACGCTGTTTTTCAAAGTGGTGGTAAACAACACCGTGTAGCCCCAGGCCACACAGTTCGTTTAGAAAAATTAGAAGTTGCTACTGGTTCAACTGTTGAATTCGATCAAGTATTACTGATCGCCGACGGTGAAAAAGTGCACGTTGGTGCTCCTTTAGTAGCTGGCGGTAAAGTCGTTGCTGAAGTAGTAAGTCATGGTCGTGGCGAGAAAGTAACTATTGTTAAGTTCCGTCGTCGTAAGCACCACGATAAGAAGATGGGCCACCGTCAGTGGTTCACCGAAGTTAAAATTACTGCTATCAACGCATAATAGGAGTCTAACTCATGGCACATAAAAAAGCTGGCGGTTCTACTCGTAACGGCCGTGATTCAGAAAGTAAACGTCTAGGTGTTAAGCGCTTTGGCGGTGAATCAGTTCTAGCTGGTAACATTATCGTTCGTCAACGTGGTACTAAATTCCACGCTGGTGTAAACGTGGGTATTGGTCGTGACCATACTCTGTTTGCTCTGACTGACGGTAAAGTAAAATTCGAAGTTAAAGGTCCTAATAACCGTAAGTTTATTAGCATCGAAGCTTAATCTTCGAGTCTAGCTTATACTGTAAAGCCCCGCCATTGGTGGGGCTTTCTGTTTTTTTATGCTTCTGTTTACCTGCGTTTCTGGTGAGTTTGGTAAATCTTTATCAAATTGAGGGCGTTGACTGGTAAGATTGGAGCACGTATCTCGAGTTTTTTGGCGACCGATGAAGTTAAACGGTATAATTCCTTCATTCAGTGATGCCAGGAGTAAGTATGAAGTTTGTCGATGAGGCAGTAATTAGGGTCGAAGCAGGCGACGGCGGTAGCGGTTGCGTTAGTTTCAGACGCGAAAAATATATCCCTGATGGTGGTCCTGATGGTGGCGATGGTGGCGATGGTGGCAGTGTTTATCTGCAGGCCGATGAAAACCACAACACCCTGATTGAATACCGATTTGAACGTTTTCACATGGCTGAGCGCGGTGAAAATGGTCGTGGCCGTGACTGTACCGGCCATAGCGGTAAAGATTTGATTTTAAAAGTGCCTGTAGGTACTCGTGCCATTGATGATGAAACCGAGGAAGTACTCGGCGATTTAACTACTCATGGCCAAAAGCTATTAGTGGCTAAAGGTGGATTCCACGGCTTAGGCAATACGCGCTTTAAGAGCAGTACTAACCGTGCCCCACGTCAAAAGACCTTAGGTACTCCGGGTGAAGTCCGCAGCCTGAAATTAGAGCTACTGCTGTTAGCCGATGTTGGCTTGCTCGGTATGCCTAACGCGGGTAAATCGACCTTTATTCGTGCAGTATCACGTGCAACACCAAAGGTTGCCGATTACCCTTTCACGACATTAGTACCTAACCTAGGTGTGGTTAACCCTCGCCCAGGTCAAAGCTTTGTGATCGCCGATATTCCTGGTTTGATCGAAGGCGCGGCAGAAGGTGCGGGTCTAGGTATTCGCTTCTTAAAGCATTTAGAACGTTGCCGTATTCTGTTGCATATCATCGATATCGAGCCAATTGATGGCACAGATCCTGTGGATTCTGCCCGTGCGATCGTCGGTGAGCTTGAAAAATATTCGCCAAAATTGGCAAGCAAGCCACGTTGGTTAGTCTTTAACAAGGCCGATCTGTTGCTCGAAGACGAGCTAAAAGAGAAGGTCGCTCGCGTTGTTAAGGAATTAGGTTGGGAAGGTGACGTTTACACTATTTCTGCCTATAGCCGCGATGGCACTAAAGAATTAGCGACCAAGCTACTGGACTTCATCCAAAGTCTTCCGCCAGAAGACAAAGATGCGAACCCAGATGCAGAGGTTGAGTTCAAGTGGGACAATTATCATCAAGCCAACATTGATGCTATTAATGAAGACTATGACGATGAATTCGACGAGGACTTTGATGATGACGACTACGATGTAGAAGTGATCTACCAAAGATAATATCTCTCCCTAAGTTTTGAGAGTCCCGTGTACGCAGATACTCAAAATGATATTACTCGGCAGGTTGTGCGTGTCGCACAACTGCTACTGGCCTACGGCGCTGAATCTGATTTAGTTGAAGAAATCAGCCAGCGCCTAGGTCAGGCCTTAGGATTGGCAAGTGTTGAGCTTTCCATCTCCTCTAATTCCCTCGTGTTAACCAGTTTAGTACATGGTCGCTGTATCACGACGACGCGTCGGATCCGCGAGCATGGCATCAATATGACCATAGTCTGCGAGTTGCAACGCATCTGTTTGTTGGCGGAAAAAGGTCTCTATGGCCCCAACGAAGTGCGTAAACGCTTAGCGCGGATTGAACCTAAGACCTATCCGCCGTATCTCGTGATATTGATGATAGGCCTGTCCTGCGCCAGTTTTTGTCACCTGTTTAATGGCGATGTTGCCGCATCAGTTATCACCTTTTTTGCCTCTGCGGTCGGGATGTCGGTGCGCCTTGCGATTGCCAAGCGGCATTTTAATTTGCTGGTCAATTTTGCGGTGACGGCATTTGTCACTAGCATACTGGCGCAGACGGGTTATGTATTTCACTTGAGCGAAACCCCGCAGGCGGCCATGGCGGCCAGTGTGTTGATGCTGGTGCCGGGGTTCCCGATGATCAATGCGATTTCTGATATGGTCAAAGGCCATATGAACGTGGGAATTTCCCGTTGGGGTCATGCCACCTTACTCACTGTGTCATCTGTTATTGGCATTACCATTGCAATGCAGCTCGGAGGGATCTTCCTATGATCGCCTTGCTGTGGACCCTGCTGCACGATGCCTTTTTCTCGGCGATCCCTGCCGTGGGGTTTGCTATGGTATTTAATGTGCCGAAACGTTTCTTACCTTACTGCGCGCTCGCTGGCGCCATAGGACACAGTTCCCGCACGTTAATGCTGCAATTTGGCTTGCCTATCGAATGGGCGACCTTTGCCGCCGCGGCTTTAGTCGGCACTATCACTATCGGCTTTGCCAAGCGTCACCTCGCGCCGCCCTTGATGTATGCTGTTGCGGCGATTATCCCGATGATCCCTGGGACCTACGCCTTTAATACCGTAATAGCCCTAGTGCAATTAACGGCGCAGTCGCAGGTAAGCCAAGAGTTAACCGGACAAGTGATCAGTAACGGTTTAAAAACCGTCTTTATCTTAGGCGCGCTGTCGGTAGGGCTTGCCTTACCGAGTCTGTTATATTTTAGAACCCGCCCCGTTATTCAATAAAAACAATACCAAAGGAGTGCCCATGCGCATTGCTATGATAGCCGCGATGGCAAACAATTTAGTCATCGGAAAAGACAATAAAATGCCATGGCATCTGCCCGAAGATTTACGCCACTTTAAGGCCATGACCTTAGGCAAACCCGTAGTGATGGGGCGTAAAACCTTCGAGTCCATCGGTAGACCTCTGCCTGGACGCCATAATATTGTTATTTCCCGCCAAGCGGATTTACAGATAGAAGGTGTGACCTGCGTAACCTCCTTTGAAGACGCCAAACTGGCGGCTGGCGATTGTGAAGAGTTGGTTGTTATCGGTGGTGGACAGTTGTATCAACAATTATTACCTCAAGCAGACAGACTCTACCTGACGCAAATCAACTTAGATGTTGAAGGTGATACCTTTTTCCCCGCATGGGACTACGATAAATGGCAAGAAACCGAATCGGTAACCAGTATAAATGGCGAAGGGCTGGAATATCGCTTTATCAATTTGACAAAAAAATGTTAAATTACGTTTTTATGTTGTTTACCCTGTGCGTATGGATTGTCAATATGTCTAAGGTATTAGATCCGACAGGCCTGACTTAGTTGAGATAGCGGTGTTTTATGGCTTCTTTACTGATGACTCCTAGGAGGCCTATATCCGCTAGAGATAGACGCAGACCATACAAAACATAATAAAACTATAAGAAAGTATTAAGGAGTATCGGATGCGTCTTATGCCTGTAGCTTTGGCTGCACTAATCGGATTTAGCTATGTTTCTGTGCCAACCACGGCGAAAGCCGAAGCAGATCCACTTGTCGCGAGTATTTGTGATTACGTAAAAGCGAACGATAAAAACCGTTTACGTAAAAAACTAAAAGAAAGCCGTGTTAAGTTACGCCAAGTGTACAGCGGCATTAGCTGTGATGGTCAAAGCTTGTTACGTACTGCCTATGCCACTAATGCGAATGATGCCGGAGAGTTTGTGGCTAAGCGTTTATCTGTCAACGAGCTGAGCGTACCTGAAGCTGATGGCATGACGATTCAAGCTTGGGCTGAAGCGAATGGTCACGGTGCTAGCCCTATCACTGCTGCAGTGAAAGAGCGTTTAGGTGCAGCCGCTGGCGGTGAAGAAGAATAATCATTTCTCCTATCATTTTTTAATGTGCTTTTACACAAGGAAAGAATGATGCCTAAAAATGCCGAACTGAGTTCGACATTTTTTATGGGCGCTTTTTACCAGTTCTCTACTGAAGTAGAGTTTTTCGTCTTCCATTATGTGGTTAAGCCGCGGGATGAAACTTAAAGCTAAATGCAGGGGAAAGAAAAGGGCCGCGATTGCGACCCTATTTATACCTGAGTGTTTGCTTATACTCTAAATTCACCGACAGAAGCTTGTAGCTCTTCGGCAAGCTTAGCCACCTGATGGCTCGATTGCGCGGTTTGATCGGCACCAATTGCCGTTTCTTCCGAAATTGCAGCGATATGCTCAAGCTTCTCAGACACTTGCTGGCTCACCAGATTTTGCTCCTGCGCAGCATGGGCAATGTGCGTGCCCGCATCATAGGCCTTGTGCACCGACTGACTGATGGTCTCTAGGGCGAGGTTAGCTTGCTCTGTCTTATCGACGCAGGCATTGGCTTGGGCACGGCCCATATCCATTGCTGCCACGGCTTGCTGGGCTCCCTGTTGCAGCACTTCGATCATTTGCTGGATCTCGCGGGTCGAGACTTGAGTTCTTGAGGCTAGGCTGCGCACTTCATCGGCAACCACCGCAAAGCCGCGACCCTGCTCACCGGCGCGTGCCGCTTCAATCGCGGCGTTTAATGCCAACAGGTTAGTCTGCTCGGCAATACCACGAATAACATCGAGAATAGAGCCGATAGAGGCGCTGTCCGATTGCACTTTATTGATCACTTGGCCTGCTTTGGCGACTTCGTCAGCCAAGGCTAAAATCGTGCGCTTATTCTCTTCGGCTATAGTGCGCATGTGTCTGGCTTCTTGATCGGCCTGTTTGATTTGTGCCAGTGCATCATCGGCGCTCATCGACACTTGTTGTGCACTGGAGCTTAACTCGGTCGTTGCTGTAGCAACTTGGTCTACTTGGTTCTTTTGCTCTTGAATGCCTGTGGTGGTCTGTGCCGTGATCGCCGAGGTTTGTTCCGCTGCTGCGGCGAGTTGGTTAGATCGGTCTAAAATACCGACGATCAGGCTACGTAAACTGTCGACTAAACGGTTACAGTTTTTCGCTAGTTCAGCAAATTCATCATGGCCAGAATCATCTAGTTTATGAGTTAAATTGCCCGAGGCTAACACGTTTAATGCATTGTTGACTTGGTAAAGTGAGCGCTTTAATGGCGTAACAACGGCAAAACTGATAATGACAGCAGCGACGATAGCTATAAGCACAACGATAATCGTACGGATACTGGCGGCATCAATCTTAGCTATGGTTGCTTGACTCATTTCGGCAGCGGCAGACTCAATGTTATTGCTCACATCTTCCATATTGCGGTCAATCACTTTGACATCTTTTTCTATGATGGAGAGTTGATTTGCCGCAGCCTGAGCATGGGTTAACTGACTTGCTTTTATCAGTACCATTGAATCAGGTCCCTCTAGCAGTGAGAGCACCTTTTTAACGTCTTCATTGACGGATTTTAAGGTCTCAGCATCCACAATATCCTGCGCGTGGCGGTTAACGTACTCTAGCTTGTTTTTGCTCTCACTTAGAATGTAGTCGAGTTCTTTGGAAATGAGTTCGTGCTTACTCATTTCTTCATTAGTAACTAAATCGCTAATTGTCGTGATGATATTGCCCATGCTGGTATCGATGGCGCTTGCCGACGCGGCAAGACTCTGAGCATCGGGGTTTTGGCTGTTTTCTAGGTCGATAATATCTAGCAATCCCGATGAGGCGTCATCGGCGGCATTTTCGAGCTTTTTCTTCAACCCTATGAGTTGCTCTTGCTTGCTGAGGGTGGCTTCACGCTCATTGAGCATGGCGAGACTGTCTCGTTCGAAAGTAGAAAAACTGTCATCAAGCTGCGAGATCAACGACGACAGATTGGTTTGCCCTTGAACCAGTTGTGTCAGATTACTGATCTCGTTTTTAAATTGTTCACCATGGTCGTTAAAGACTTTGCGTATATCGGGAATATTGGAAGATTTTGGCGCATGAAAAGCGATTAGCACTTGGCGCTGTTGTTCACTCAAAGACTCGGTTAAATGAGTGGTTGCCTTTAAGGCTGGAAGACTCAGCTCTTGCATCATTGCCGAACTATCTTTGAGGCTAATGTTCGTCAGGTACGAGGTAAATCCTAACAACACAAGTAAAAGTGTAACAACACTAAACCCGCCAATGACTCGGGTGGCTACATTAACTTTCATAGGATACTCCGGTTATTATTATATTATTCCGAATGAAAAGATTATTAAATTCAGGGCATAGCGTACTGTCGTATATCGACCACTCACGGGCTTAGTTTAACCCTTTTTTAACTTTTTTTGGGTAATTTTTTGGTCTTTTTCAAGATGCCATAGGGTTAGGTATTCCCCCCAGCAACAGCCCGTGTCTAGTGCTTTTAGCTTAGGATCGTTGACTTTACCCATCAATGCCGCCCAATGCCCAAACACTAAAGTGTGACTTTGGCGTAACGCAGAGGTAAATTCAAACCAAGGGCGCAGCTGTGGATTAGTGCAATCGGCAGGTGGTTGTTTGCAGTCAAAATCGAGATGACCATCGACATACAGATAACGCATGCGGGTCAAGGCATTGATACAAAAACGCAGACGGTTTAAGCCAATGGCGCTAGGGTCCCAACGCTCAGCGGTGTCGCTGTACATTTGGCTTATCAGTGCTTCGAGGTAATCACTCTGCTTGAGGGCTTGGCTGACAAGTTGCGACTCTTGCCTTAAAACCTCTAATGACCACTGCGGCGGAACACCGGCGTGGGTCATGATGACCTTATGCTCTGGCAGTTCACGCATTAACGGCTGTTGTCTTAGCCAATCAATCAAACCCGCAACATCGGGTGCGTTTAACAGTGGCGCGAGGTTATCGCTGGGTTTATCCCGTTTGAGTTTGCCATGGAGAGCGAGCAAATGCAGATCGTGGTTACCGAGGACGGTTTTGCCCGCATCACCTAGGGATTGAAAAAAGCGTAGTGTCGCTAATGAATCAGGACCTCTCGCGACCAAATCGCCTACAGCCCAGAGTTCATCGCGGGATGGGTTAAAGTCGACTTCTGCGAGTAATCGTTTTAATTCGGCAAAACAGCCTTGGACATCACCAACAAAATAATGGGCCACAATATCCTTTCTATTTATAAATCAGTGTAATAAACCGGGTAGTGCTAAACGGAAGGGCTTAATGGTTGCCTTAAAACGTTCGCCAGATTCGCTGACCATACCATAAGTGCCATACATAATGCCAAGGGGCGTATCGAGCACTGTGCCACTGGTATATTGGTAGGCGGTATTGGGCGGAATAGTTGGGGTTTCACCGACAACGCCTGCGCCTTGTACTTCAGTGATTTTGCCGTTCGCGTCGGTTATGATCCAGTGGCGGGTTTCGAGTTTGGCTGCTTGCTCACCGAGGTTGATGATGGTGATCGTGTAGCTAAAGAGGTATTTCTGATCCTCGGGCGAGGACTGTTGTTCAATGTATTCGGTTTTGACTTCGACTCGGATTGAGTCATCCAATGCGCTCATGCTGCTCCCTTTAATGAGATAGGGCACCTAAGTGCCCATCAAACTGATTGCTTAAGCCTGCTTATCACACACCATATTCGCCATGGCGACATATTGTTCAACGCTGATTTGTTCAGGGCGCAGATTAGGGTCAATGCCTAATTGCTCGAACTCTTCATCGCTTAGCACTTGCTTGAGGTTGTTACGCAGTGTTTTGCGGCGCATGTTGAAGGCCGTGGTGCAGAGCTGGCGCAGTACATTCACATCCTTACAGGGGAAAGGCTTTTCAGCATAGGGCAGTAGACGTACCACAGCCGAATCCACCTTAGGCGGTGGCGCAAAGCTATGGGGCGGCACTTCGAGAACCGGAACCACTTGGCAGAAGTATTGTGCCATCACCGTTAAGCGGCCATAGGCTTTGTTACCTGGGCTTGCCGATAAACGCAGCACCACTTCTTTTTGCAGCATAAAGTGCATGGTTTCAATCTGCTCGGCAAATTCGAACAGATGGAACATCAAAGGAGTTGAAATGTTATAGGGTAAGTTACCAAACACTTTGAGTTTTTTACCCGGTACTACCAATTGGCTAAAGTCGAACTGCAGCGCATCGCCTTGGTGAATCGTGAGCTTATCCTTAAGTACAGGGTGATTCTGCAAGCGCTCAACCAGATCGCGGTCTAACTCGACAACGGTCAGGTTATCTATCGCTGTGGCGACAGGTTCGGTTAAGGCGCCAAGGCCGGGGCCGATTTCGACCATCACATGGTCATTATCGGGGGCGATTGCACCTACAATGCGGTTAATCACATTATCGTCGGTTAAGAAGTTTTGTCCGAAACGCTTTCTGGCCGTGTGGCCTAAATGTACTTTGCTACTCATTAATATCTAATCGTTTAGTTTTTTGAGGATAACTCAATGGCTTTATTCAAGGCGCAGACAAAACTGCCAATATCGGCTTTGCCAGTTCCCGCAAGATCGAGCGCCGTACCGTGGTCAACCGAGGTACGGATATAAGGTAAACCCAAGGTAATGTTCACCGATTTGCCAAATCCCTGTGACTTGAGAACGGGTAAGCCTTGGTCATGGTACATGGCCAATACGACATCCGCGTCCTGTAAATATTTAGGTTGGAACAGAGTATCGGCGGGCAGAGGGCCGACAATGTTCATTTGATATTCTTCACGCAGTTCATTCAGTGCCGGAATAATCACGTCGATTTCTTCCCGGCCAAGATGGCCATCTTCACCCGCATGTGGGTTTAAACCACAGACATAAATCTTTGGGGAAGCAATGGCAAACTTGCTGATAAGGTCAGCGTGTAAAATCTTGATAATATGATGCAAACGCTGGCGAGTAATGGCTTTTGCCACATACGCCAGAGGGATATGGGTGGTCACCAGTGCTACCTGTAAACCTTGGGTTGCTAACATCATCACCACATCGGGGCAGTTGGCCTGATGGGCAAAAAACTCAGTATGGCCGCTAAAGGAAATCCCTGCCTGGTTGATGATCCCTTTATGGACTGGGCCAGTGACAACGGCATCAAACTCGCCGCTCATGTTTTTTTCACCCGCATAACGCAGGGTTTCCACCACATAAGCACTGTTCTGTTCGTCGAGCTGGCCACAAACTGCGTCGGTCACCAGTTTGAAAGGTGCAATGGTGAGTGTGCCTGCCTCTTGTGGCTTGGGTGCTTGCTCGGGCAAGTAAGGGCGAAACGTGACATGCAGGCCGAGTCGTTTAGCTCGACTGGCTAATAATTCGGGATCCGCACAAACGACTAACTCAGCAGGCCAAGCCTGCTGAGCGAGTTGCACGACTAAATCGGGGCCGATACCCGCAGGCTCTCCGGGAGTAACGGCAATACGTTTAGTGGTCAATTTACCTTAACCTCGGTTCGACTCAGGCTGAAAGACTTCAATGTATGCGTCGGCACGCATTTCGTCTAGCCAGTTTTGCAGTTCTTCATTAAATTTGCGACGGAAGATCAGTTGGTGCGCACGGTTGGTATTAAATTGATCCGTGGCATCGGTTTTTCTGCGCTCTTCAAGCTGAGTGATATGCCAGCCGTGAGTGGTACGGAAAGGCTCACTGATCTGATCTGGGCTTAAGCTATTCAGGGTTTGCGCAAACTCTGGCACATAAATGCTTGGCTCTGCCCAACCGAGTTCACCACCTTTAGTGGCCGAACCTGGATCTTCAGAATACTGACGGGCTAAATCTTCGAACTTAGCTTCGCCAGAGCGAATTTGCTTCAGGAACTGCTCTAGCATGGCCTTAGCACGGTCTTCCGACAGAATTGGCGATGGCTTGAGCAGGATATGACGCGCTCTCACTTCTTCAATTTCTTTAGTCTGTAAGCCACGGGCATCCATGATCTTAATGATGTGGAAACCGGCGCCACTCTTAATTGGGCCGATAATATCGCCTTTTTTCGCACCGTTGATCACTTCGGCAAACAGCGTTGGCATCTCGTTGATGTTCATGTAATCCCAAATACCGCCTTCCAGCGCTTTAGGGCCCGATGAAGATGCGATAGCGGTGCGGCGGAAATCCTCGCCACTCTTCAAGCGCTCGAGTACAGCGTTCGCGCGTTTGCTTGAGGCTTCTAATTGTTCACTGCTTGGGTTATTAGGCACGTCAATCAGGATATGGCCGATTTGATATTCGACGTCCTTCATACCTTGTTCTTGGATCAGTTTCACAAGGCCGGTGATTTCCTGTGGCGACACTTGGATACGGCGTTGTACTTGAATACGTTGGATTTCACCTAACGTGATTTCTTCACGCAGTTGCTCGCGGTATTGTCCGAAGCTTAACCCTTCGCTCTCGATTTTTTGCTGCATTTGCGCCACGGTCATTTTTTGTTCGCGGGCAATATTTTCAATCGCTTGGTCTAATTGTAAGTCACCGATATGCAGACCGATACGATCCGCCATCTGCAACTGTAAACGGGTAAGAATGAGTCGCTCGATTACCTGAGTACGCAGTGCGCTGTCGGATGGCAACGATTGATTCGCGGCTCTCGCATTGGCTTTTACAGTGTCAATCATATTGGTGATTTCACTTTCGAGCACAATACCGTCGTTGATTTGAACGGCAACACGGTCGATTGGCTGGGGAGCGGCCATAGTAGGCTGGCTGATAGCGAGTGCAAATAAAGCAAAAATCAGATGTTTACTGGGTTTCATCCACAAAATCCTTGGCACGTTCTAAGGTCAAATTCGACGGCTTATTTAAGTTAACTTTACCATTTATATCGAAATTACAGTGAGTTGCCTAAATGTTCTTTTGTTAGTAACTCTAAAATCGTACGTTCCTAAACTCTTTTTGGGGGAACGCACGGCTTTCATTAACCTGTTTGGACTCTCAGTCCTTGTTGAGGTTCAGCAATCTACCACAAATCTTTGCTAATTCCTCAGATAAAGCGGTTTTCTGTAGTTAAACAGACCATCATTGAGCATATCCGATACACCTAATGGGCCAGAACCACCGAGTCCTTTGATGACTAAGTTCAAGTAGACACCGCTTTCAAACTGCTCGCGCTCATCGATAATGGCCGAACCAATGTTGTCATCGTAGTTAGTTTTAATACGATAGTGATAGCTGAGGCGAATAGCATAACAGCATGATTCATATTGGAAACCTGTGTAGGTTTCTATGCTGCGGCTCTTGTTAAGGTCGTAGTACCAGTTACCAACAAAATACAGGCTGTCGTTGATGGGCCAAGCACCCCGTACACCTGCTTGGGAGATGTTCACAACATCGTTGGTGTTGGAGTTAAATAGATCCGGCACATAACGATAACTGAGCTGCAGCAGCTTGTTGGCTTCAGGGCGGAAGTCTAAGGTGACTTCGGTCTTCTTATTATCGCTTGAGTTAGTGTCGTATTGAATCGCGGCACCTAAATACCAGTCATGGGTTAAGCGGGTATCTAACTCGGCGGCCAACACAGAGGTCGATTGCTTTTGCTCGAAGAGATCATCTTCGTAACCCAGTTTACTGTCTTGAATATAGAGAATTTGCCCGAGGCTAAACTTAGTAGCTTCTTGGTTGTGATCATCGAAGAAACGTGTGGTCACACCTAAGGTGACTTGGTTTGCATCGGCGATGCGGTCAAGGCCGGAGAAGCGACGGTCACGGAATAGACCAAAATAGTCATCCTGCAATTGCGCGGTATCGTAAATACCAATGCCACGCTGATCTTCATAACCGACGTACAGATACTGGAACTGGGGTTCGAGTGTCTGACGGTAGTTTTGATCAAATAGCTCGGTAAAGCGCTCGAAGTTGATCTGTCCATTGATCCGCACCTGTGGAATGGTGCGGCTGACAGTGTCGTCTAACCCATCGAATGCACTATTATTTTGTTCCTGCCAATAGTTGGTTTGCATCAGTTTGACTTGGCTGGTCAGCGAACCCGAAGGGCCATGAATTGGCAGCGTCAGGCTCGGCGCCATATGCAAACGGGTGGCGGTATTCATATCGCTGTCTTGATGGGCGAAGTTGGTCAGCTCTGAGTTAAAGCCAAAGTCCAAGTTGCTCCAAAAGTCGGCGGCGCGGTAGTTAAAGTTAACCTGCGGCATCACTTGATAAGGCTTTTCGTCCTCACCCAGCACTTTAATGTCTTGCACCCGAGTGCTGATATCCCAGTTACGCTCAAAGTAGCTGACTTCACCTATCCGCGATAATTGGTTATCGGTTGCGCGGTTTACATCAGACTTTAAGTCGTTGAAATAGTTGTTGTCAGACACTTCGGTAAAGTTAGCGAGTACTCGCCAGTTTTTATCGATGGCACCCTGGTGTTGCCAGTTATAGAGGTAACGACTTGGGCTACCGCTGAGCATTTGATCATTACCCAAATACTCTAGATTCAAACGACCATTTTGGGCCTCACCCGCGAGATAGCGAAACTCTGTCTTGGTAAATAAACCACGGCTAGACATATAGTTAGGCGTAAAGGTGAGGTCGTATTCCGGCGCGATATTCCAATAATAGGGTGCGGATACTTCAAAACCGTTGGTGGTACTGGTGCTAAAGCTAGGGTAGAGGAAGCCCGTTTTACGTTTATCGGAAACTGGCACCGTCATATAGGGAATGTAGAACACCGGAATATCGGCGACTCTAAGCTTAGCATTCCAAATCTCGCCCCATTCTTCTTCACTGTTAATCTTAATTTTTTCCGCTTCTAGCAGCCAAGAGACATTGTCCGGCGGGCAGGTCGTGAAGTTAGTGTTGGTTAAGATCAGGTTGTTATTCATGGTGATTTGCAGCTTTTCGGCATCGCCATGGACCTGCTGACCATGAAGCCAATACTGGGCACCTTTTAGGGTTGCGCGGTTGCTGCGCATCTGTGCCTGTAGCGAATCGGCAGTAACGGTAAAAATACTGTCTTGGAAGACGAGGTTGCCATTGGCATCGAACTGTTCTGTCGCTTGGTCGAGAATTGCCTCATCGGCGGCGATGTGTCTGTCGCCCTGACTGAATACCACATCACCGGTAAAAATTGCCTGTTTGCCCATTTCGGCATTTGAGCGATCTGAAACAATACGAATTTTCTCTTGATCCGCGGCGTTTAGACCGGGTTGAGATACGATACGAGGTACTGGCGGTTCGATGACACATTGTGACCCTGAGGCTGTTGGAGATTCGTCTGCCAGGACTAGTTGCGGTAACAGGCTCAAGGCCAGAAAGTAACGGATCTGCATCTTAGGTCAATAATAATGATTTCTTAGTCTGGACAAGTATCGACGGGGAAAGTTGCAAACTACAAATGCAACGCAGCAAATAAATCTCTCAATTTCTTAGCTGTTTCCAAATTATATGCCAGCTATAATAAAGCAATTTTTCTATAAGAGCCATGAAATGACCTTATCCGACTCGAGATTTATTTCCCTTAATCAGTGGCTGAACCGTTATTTTTCCTATGATGTGACCCCGATTCTGATTTCCGGTGACGCCAGTTTTAGGCGCTATTTCCGGGTCACTGGTCACGATACTAGCTACATTGTTGCCGATTCGCCGCCCGCCTTAGTGCCTATCGCGCCTTTTATCGCCCTCGCCAATGCCTATGCGGCGGCGGGACTGACAGTTCCAAAAGTCATCGCATCCGATGCCGAGCAAGGCTTTATGCTACTGAGCGATCTCGGGGATACTCAGTTGTTGTCTGTGCTGACCGAGGCGAATGTGGCGGACTACTATCGCCGCGCCTTGGCATTATTGCCTCAGGTGGCCTCAGTGGTTGAGAGCCTTGACCCTGTCACTGGCAGCACGCAGCCATTGCCTTTATATGATGAGGCGTTTGTGCGCCGTGAGTTAGGGATCTTTACCGAGTGGCTGTTAGACAGGCATTTGCAGCTCGAACTTAGCGACGAGGAACGCTTGCTTATAGAAGAAAGCTTTGACCTCTTAGTGGAAAATGCCCTCGCGCAGCCTAAGGTCGGAATGCACCGCGATTACCACAGCCGTAACTTGATGCTCAAAGAGGGCGAGTTGTGCGTGATTGATTTCCAAGATGCGGTATTGGGGCCTGTGACCTACGATGCCGTATCTTTACTGCGGGATTGCTATGTGCGTTGGCCGCAAACCATGGTGCAGGAATTAATGCAGCAGCATTATCAGCAAGTGCTTGAGTTAGGGCAAATTCCCGCACAAACATCCTTTACCCAGTATCAAACTTGGTTTGATTTAATGGGATTGCAGCGCCATATCAAGGCCGCAGGGATTTTTGCGCGTTTACACTATCGTGATAACAAGCCCGCCTATATGGCCGATATTCCGTTAACCTTGTCCTACATTGTGGATATTGCCAGCCTTTATCCAGCGCTCACGCCGTTTTCCGCTTGGGTGCAATCGCGCGTTGTGCCTGCGTTTGCGACTAAGGAAAAGGATTCTCAGCAGGGAGATAAGCAATGAAGGCCATGATTCTTGCGGCAGGCAGGGGAGAGCGTTTACGCCCCTTGACCGATATGCTGCCAAAACCCTTAGTGCCCGTCTTAGGTAAACCGCTGATTGTCTACCATATCGAGAAGTTAGCGGCGGCAGGGATTGTCGATATCGTGATAAATCATGCTTGGCTTGGGCATAAGCTGGTCGAAACCTTAGGGGATGGACACGCCTTTGGGGTCAAGATCCAATATAGCGCCGAAGCATCGGCCCTCGAAACCGGAGGCGGAATAAAACAAGCCTTGCCTCTGCTGACTGACGGCGACTCGGATGCGCCGTTTTTAGTGCTCAACGGTGATGTGTTTATCGATGCCTTGCCGACGATTGCTCCCTTAGCGGATACTGCTCTGGCGCATTTATGGTTGGTGCCGAATCCCGAGCAACATCCTAACGGTGACTTTGCCTTGGAGCAGGGTCTTGTACGTGAGCAGGGTGAGCAGAAATACACTTTCTCTGGTATGGGTTTATATCGCCCATCATTATTTAACGGCACGCCGGATGGCGCCTTTGCCCTTGGGCCTTTGTTGCGCGCTAAGATGGCCGATGGTTTGCTCACCGGTGCACACTTTAATGGACTCTGGTGCGATGTGGGGACGATTCCACGTCTGCAAGCATTAGAGTCAGCGCTAGCGTAATGGTAAGACATATCGCCTAACGTTTAGCGCCTTGAGTGAAAGGTTTCACTCGCTATGTCGATTGAGTGACTGAATAAATTATCAAATTGGGAATTAAGATGCGCCTTTGGGGTAAGTTTTTTGGATTTGTTATCGGGTTTATGTTTGGCCGTATTTTCGGTGCGCTACTGGGCTTATGGCTTGGGCATCTTTACGACAAACGCGCCGGTGGTGGCGCCAGTTTTAGTCAGATCTTAGGTCAGGCCAAGAATCGACAGGGGATATTCTTTAATACCACCTTCGCCGTGATGGGCCATGTGGCTAAAGCGTCGGGGCGAGTGACTGAGACCGATATCCGTATCGCGACCCTGTTGATGGACCAGATGCGCTTAACGGGTGAAGCCCGTAAAGAGGCGCAGCAGGCGTTCCGTCAGGGTAAAGAGCCAGACTTTGACCTACGCAGCAGTCTGCAAGCTTTTCGCGCCGTGACCCAAGGTCGCCAAGAGCTGGTGCAGATGTTTATCGAGATCCAAATTCAAACCGCCTTATCGGACGGTGAGCTCGATCCCGCTGAGCATGCAATTCTGATGACGGTGGCCCAAGAGTTAGGGTATGGTCGTGGGCAACTCGATGAATTACTTAAACGTTGGCAAGCGGAATACCGTTTCCACCAGACCTCTAATGGTAATAAAACTTCGATTACCGACGCTTATAATTTGCTCGGCATTAATGCCGAGGCGACGGATCAAGAGGTGAAACGGGCCTATCGCAAGTTGATGAATGAACACCATCCCGATAAGTTAATCGCTAAGGGATTACCACCCGAGATGATGGAAATTGCCAATCGTAAGGCGCAGGACATCCAAGCTGCGTACGACAGGGTGAAATCGGAGCGCGGCATGCGCTAACGCTTCGGTTAACGTTGTCGACGCAAGGAATAATAACGATAGATAAGGGATTAAGATGAAATACGTTAACCGATTAACTGTGATAGCAGGTTTGTTATCTCTAACCCTCGCATTACCAACCTATGCCGAACCCGAGCTGTTTGTTGCCCCCTACGGGGGTTACAGCTTTGGTGGTAGCTCGTTCGATATCAATGAACTCGATGCTGACAAGGCTGAAACCAATAATAAGCAGAGTGTGGGCATCGAAGAGGCGAGCCATTACGGCATCATGTTAGGGATTGGCACTAACGATCCCGGCAATATTTACCTGCTCTATAGCCGTCAATCCTCCGAGCTGAAAAGCGGCGGCCTGTTTACCCCTGACTTAGTCGCTTCCTTAGATGTGGACTATATCCACCTTGGCGGCACCTTATTTTTCCCAAGTGGCGATTTTCAGCCCTACATTACCGCCAGTGCCGGGGTAACTCGGATGATGCCCGATGATTGGTCAACGGAAACCCGTTTCTCCATGGGCATTGGTGGTGGCGCCGAATACCGCATGACGCAAAACTTTGCGCTGTTTGCGGATCTGCGTGGCTACGCGACCTTTATCGACAGTGACAGCTCACTTTTTTGTAATGAAGACCAATGCCTATGGCATGTGACATCGGATGTGATGTGGCAAGTGCAAGCCAATCTTGGGGTCAAACTCAGTTTTTAATTCTCCTGCTTTATGGGCAAGGCGCAAACGCAGTTAAGAGGTAAAGATGAAAATAGTCGTACTCGATGGTGAAACCTTAAACCCTGGGGATTTAACCTGGCAAGCGGTCAGTGTATTAGGGGAATTTAGCTGTTTTGCTCGCACGCCCTCAGCCGAAATTATCCCCCGTGCTCAGGATGCCGAAATTGTGCTCACCAACAAAACGCCCCTCGATGCCAACACCTTAGCCCAACTGCCTAAGCTTAAATATATCGGCGTGCTCGCTACCGGCACTAACGTGGTGGATCTCGCCGCTGCAAAAGAGTTAGGCATAGTAGTCACCAACGTGCCCGCCTATGGTCCCGATGCGGTCGCACAAATGGTGTTTGCCCATATTTTGCATCACACGCAAGCGGTTGCGGCGCACCATCAAGCCGTTGCCGCAGGGCAATGGAGCAATTGTAGTGACTTTTGTTTTACCTTAATGCCGCTGCAATCCCTTAAAGGCAAAACCTTAGGCTTGATTGGTTATGGGGATATTGGCCAGCAGGTGGCTAAACTCGCTTTAGCTTTCGGCATGACGGTATTAGTAAATACCCGCACTGAACCTAGCGATTTGCCTCAAGGCGTGAGTTGGACATCCCGTGATACGGTATTTAAGGAGTCCGATATTCTCTCGCTCCACTGCCCACTCACCCCTGAGACAACCGAGCTGATTAATGCCCAAACCCTCGAATTAATGAAGCCGCAGGCGCTATTGATCAACACCGCGCGCGGAGGCTTAATCGATGAAGCGGCGCTAGCGGCGGCATTAACGCAGGGCAAAGTCTTTGCTGGCGTCGATGTTCTCTCAACCGAACCACCGAGTGCGGATAATCCGCTACTAACAGCGCCCAATATCAGTATCAGCCCACACAATGCCTGGGCGACGAAGGAAGCGCGGCAGAACTTACTCAATATCGCAACGGCAAATCTCAGCGCTTATTTAGTTGGCGATAGAGTGAATTGGGTGAATCCATAAGGCTTATGGGTTAGCTTGTTCCTGTTGAAAGGGAATACGCTTCTACTCCTGAGTAAATCATGCTGGGATCGAAGGGAGTTAAAAATGTTGGCACCAACTGATAGGTGCGCCATGGTATTCGCTCACCGACACGCAGCAAGTCCATCCTTGGATGCTCGACCGCCCCGTCCATGGGGCGGACGGTCGTCTCGCAAACCACTATGGCTCACCTGTTTCGCATCGGCGTAATCTGTAAGTTTTAAAAAAAATACACAGCATGTTTTGGGACATTAAAAGCATGTTAGATTCCCAACTCTAATTATTGAGTTTCAGATTAATATTTCTATGGAGATAACGTTTGAATAACGGGCGTTTACTAACCTAAACTGATGGAGACGCCTGAATCACTGCGTTTCTATAAAAAAATGCGCCACGAGTAAACGTCCCTCGTTCATTTTCTTGTTATAGCTGCAACAACTCGTTTGCCCTTTTCTGCACATCTCTCAACGAATCGAGGCACTGCATGTAGGGTATAAGATTTGCAAATGAGGACGAAGACATTAGGATCGCTAATTTAAGTAGCTCATCCCTTTCTTCGCGACAATGAGAGCATGATAGGTGTCCATCACAGCCATATTGTCGAACAATACTTTGAACACCACCATGGGTAAAATCATGCATGTTAGCCATTATTGGCTCTATAGTCGATTTCAAGCTGTGGAAAGGGTCTCCCCCATCAACAGCATTTGCAATATCATCAATTAAAACCTCTAACTTCTTGGGGAAATGAAGCTGTTTACACCCTTCCTCGATCTTAGATTCATCTAAGCAGTGTTTTACCCACATAGCTCTCAAGTAACTCTCAACCATTGGGCGAGCAAGAGCAAATGCAGAGCCAGTCAATTCTTCTTGGTCCAAAACGTGAATAGCGATACTGTGTTCAATAGAACCAGAAAATAAAGGGATAAAAAGTTTATTCTTTTTGTCAGAGGTAAATTCAATCGTATTACAGCCGTCATAGATAACTTTAAAATAATCGATAACACTTTTATCTAGTTTCACTGAACTCTCCTAGAATTATAACGCCTCGCGCATGCGTGCGAACTTGTGAGCATCGCTCAAAAAACAAAAAATGAATCGCCACTGTTACCGTAAACACTTTCTAACATTACTAAAATTAGGTCAACAGGCCAGTACCAAGCTGAGTTAGTTAAGTCATGCGAAACAAGGAAAGGGGCAAAAGCCTTTAGCCAGATGAACAGTTCAATGGTCGTTAAAATTGCCATTGTTGCAACAGTGACCGTTGGCGGCATGGATGCCGCCGTCGAGCCTATAGGGATATATTCACGGCGTGTCATTGGGGAAACAGTGGCAATGTATATAACGTCTTATACTATGCAGAAATCTTGCTTTGGGTAAAAAGCTTTATGCCTGAATGGAATGTTTAATGGCGATGTATTCAGTGAACTATTCGATTCAGAGTTTAGTTCCAGCGCCTTTCTTTGGGTATATAAGAAAGGCGCTTTGTGTTTTTACTGTTTACGCTTTCTTCTGCGCCACGCGTAAGCGCCGAGTAGGGCTGCGATGATGGCAAAGCTAACAGCCACGGGCTTTTTCAGTTTGTGGTAAATCGCATTCCACTCGGCAATTTGGTTGGCTTTTTCCCGTTCGATTGCGCGGTCAAAGTCTGGGGTTTCACACTGCGTACCAAAATTCTCCGCCCAAGGCACAAAGGGGCCGTTGGCGACGTATTTTTTATAGTAGCGTTGGGCGAGTTCATCATCGCGATATAACACCCAACCTGTGGCTTGGCACAATAGCGCCGCATAGGTTTGGCTGTTGTGGGGCACGAGATCGGCAGCCTTGCTTGCCAGCTCTGCTGCTTGGTAGCGATAGTGGAAACGTTTATCGGGAATCGCTTGGCTGGCGCTGATGCGTTGCTGCTCTTTATCGCTGAGCTTATCCGCTGCATACCAATCTCTTAGGTCGAACATCCCAGCATAAATCGAATAATCCGGCGCTAATTCAAAGCCTAAGATTTCCATGCCTTGATGACGCGCGAGTTCGGCGGCAGACCAATAGGCGCGGGCGCTTTCAATGCCCTTGCTACTCTTGGCTGTGGTCAGCGCCTTGCCATACTCCTGCACGTTGGCGTTGAGTGTGGGGTTACTGAAATAAACAGGAGCTTCAGCAATGGCGCCTTCACGCAGTAAGCGACGACCGAGTAAGTAACGTAGACGATTGTTGAGTGGCTCGACACTGTCGTACCAATCGCTGTCCTTGGGATACTCGAAATTCATTACCGGCACATGCTCGTCGATAAACAGCTTAAGTTCGGCGGTGGTGAGCACGCGCTCGGCCACATAGGCGATATCCTGCCAATACTCATCGCCACTGGCGAACAGTTGGCTAAGAGCATCGACATATTCACCACGTTCGAGGGATAACACGCCCTGCTCGGCGCGAATACGGCAATAGGTGGCTTGTTGGGCATCGGCGTCGATGGCCTGTTGTTGGGTATCCTTAGCATTTAAATGCTCAGTACCTGAAGTCGCATCGGTTGGAAAATGATGCACTGCTTGGGCATAGGCCTTAGCCGCTTGGGCTTGATCACCCTTTTGCAGCATAAGCTTCGCCGTGAGCCACCAAGTCAAGCCGCTAGGTTTGGCGAGTGCCAGCATGCGCTCGGCGCTGGCATAGTCACCCAATTGATAGTAAATCGCCGCTAACTTATCACCCTGGCTCAGTACTACACCATCGGTTGGGAATACAGTGAGGATTTTGGCAACCTTTTGGCCCATCTCCATCAGTTGTCCGTCGAAGGCGAAATCATTAGCACTGCTCTGCCAGTAGGCAATAAGCAACTGCTGCACGCTCGGCTGCTGCAATAAGGGCTTAATCTCAGTGATATCTTTCGCCATTAAGGTGCGACTTAACATCAACAGCGAATCATAACCGCTGCTGTCACCCTCGGCCGATTGGGTGGCATACAGCTCGATAATCTTATCCAGCGTCGCGGGATTTAAGGCCACATCAATTTTCGGCGGTTCATATTCCCCACGAGCCACTTGGATTTGAGCTTGGCCTTGATGCAGCAGAATATAAGCCTGTTCGCCAAGGCCGGCTAAGCTCAAGCGCAGCGGATCGGCGGCGCCTTGGGTCACCTCAGTCTGTAGCTGCTGCAAGTAAGCATTGGCTTGGACAAAATGGCTATTATCGCTGGCGGTTTTGCTCTTAATCAGCTCGATACGAGACAAGCTATACAGCGCCCACAGGCTGCGACCCGCACGCTCACTCTCAGGTAGGGCGATGACTTTTTTAAAGTAATCGCTGGCTTTATCGTACTCTTTGGCATCAAACGCCATGGCGCCAAGGCTATACCACGTTAAGGCGGGCGCTAAGCTCTCTTTTAACTGCGCGGCGATTTGCTCGGCCTCTGCCAAGCTTTGGGCATCACGCAGACTATTGACGAGCGCGAGCTGCGCCTCGGATAACTCGCTGTTTTCATAGGCGCGAGTCTGGGAAAGATAACGACTATGCACCTCGTCCCAGAGGTATTCCTGCGCCGCTGGCTCATCTTGAAACTGCCAAGCTAACGGCTTAGCAAGCCCATTGATTTGCTGGCTAAAGCTGGTTTGCGGTAAATAGCTTAAGTTGTATTGCCTGTCTTGGGTTAATTGCAGCGGAAAGTCTGGGCCACAGGCTAATAGCGCAGGGGAGAAGAGACTTAACCCAATCAGACTGGTTTGTTTGAATTTGGTTTTCCAGCAAGGGAGAGGATTCGCTGGCAATGAATGTGGCTTATGGCGCATAAATTCCCTGTAAATGTAATGACTCACAACGTGCCCAACCGATAACTCTACGCCCGTTTGGGCTTAGCTCGACCGCTGAGATTAAATTCGGCGCAAACTGCGAGGAGGCAGGCTCTGCTGCGCGCTCCGTTGAGGTGGCTTGCGGTAACTGCCACACTAATGTTCCTTGGGTTAATTTGGCTTGATAACCGTTTTGCGCATCATACCCGCTGCACGATTGTGCCGCTAGGGACAACTGGCTCGGTAATTTGCCCGCAAGGTTGCCCTTATTGACTAACACCAGTTGAAATAAGGTGCTTTTAGGCGCTTCGTTAGGAATGAGTGCTAACGAAGCGTTGGCTTGGCTTACTATCTCAAGCTCAATGTGCGGAGCGAGTGCTTGCTGCTTGGCGACCGCAATCAGGGTCGAGAGTGGCCAAACCCGTTTATCCCCTTCGAGGGGTAATCGAAACCAAATCATCCCCTTAAGCTTGGGGTCGGCAAAGGTGTGCAGTTTTTTAACGAAGGACTGCAATACCTGTGGATTGGCCATTAGCTCCTGGCGCGCAACATGCTGCGAAGATGCCGTGTCTGCCAATGGCATTCGCATCGGTACTTCATTCTCCACCCGATAACCCGATGCTGTGCTATACACCGCCGAGCCGTAGGAGGGGAGGGCAATCAGATAGGGCACCTTAGTTAACCGTGATAGCTGCTCGACCCATTGCCAACCTTGCGCGGGGTCGAACAGCCCTAAACGTGGGTCACTGACACTGTGAATTTGCAGTACCAGCTCATCGATATTATCAAATAGCGGCGGAAACGCCGGGCTGCTCAACCAAGCGGGCAATGAGGTAATGCTGAGTTTAAGCGTGTGGGGTAATTGGCTTTTTAACTCACGTAAAAAAGCGTTATAGGCAGCGAGTTTACTGCTGGCGCTATCGTGGTCGATTTCAATTCCCGCAAGCTTGGTGCCCTTTGCCTGCCAGTCTTGAATGAGCGCGAGAATTTTTTGGAGAGCTTCGCGATTATTTAGACGCGTTAGTTGGCCATCTAATCTTATTACCGCCACTTTAGGGCGTGGATCGGCCTGTAACCATTCATGGTTGACCCGCACTTCGAACCAGATATCCGTGCCATTGGGTTTGGGATGGGCTTGCAATGCAAGAATGCGCACGCCATTAAATGTGCTTTGGCTTTCGACCAAGGCGCTTTGATTGGCATCGCGCCATTGCCGCTGCCAGACATACACTTCTTGGCTTAATTCACGCTGGGCGACGGTGTCTGCCTTGCTGCTCGATGTATCTTGATTTGCTGGCTGACAGGCGCCAAGGGACACTGAGCCAAAGGATAACGCCAGTAACAGGGAAAAAGTGCGATGTATCGCTTGCAAGGATTTTGAGCGCTTGAGCTCAAAGTGCTTGGACTGAAAGCGCTTAGAGTGAAAGAGAGTGGAATAACGACTGCGTAAATCCATGGGATAAGAGTAAAAGCCTAGCGTGGGGCATGCCAAATAGAGGACTACTATGCCTCAAAACCGCCTTGGATTGCATCAGGCTTTTGCATTAGACGCGAAATCAATTAGGGTAGAAGTGGTATGGCCGTTAACTCGGCTTAAATGCCTTAATAATGCGCCCAGTAATAGTGCTGGGCGCGGTGCTGATCACGGTACTGAACACTAAGTTGCCGGTGACAAGTCGTTATGCATTCATTCCTAGAAAATCACTTTTACCTTAGATGCGCTATCCAGCGCTTTGTTGACCGCGCTTTCGATATCTTTATCCCGGGCGAGGGCGACACCTAAACGGCGGCGACCATCGATTTCAGGCTTCGCGAATAATCTGAGCTGAGTATTCTCTGCGGCCAAGGCATCGGCAAGACCTTGATAGCGAATGTTTTTCGATTTGCCTTCCACCAATACTACTGCTGAGGCGCTGGGGCCATGTTGGTGGATATTCGGGATCGGCAGACCAAGAATCGCCCTGACATGCAGTGCAAACTCGGATAAGTCTTGGCTAATTAAGGTCACTAAGCCGGTATCGTGCGGACGAGGCGAGACTTCAGAGAAGTACACATCACTGCCCTTCACAAATAGCTCTACCCCAAATAAGCCGTAACCACCGAGGGCTTCGACTACTTTGCTGGCGATTGCTTGGGATTTTGCCAGCACGTCGGCTGACATGGCTTGAGGTTGCCATGACTCGCGGTAGTCGCCATCTTCTTGTCTGTGGCCAATTGGCGCGCAGAAGTGGATGCCATTCACTGCGCTAATTGTCAGCAGGGTAATTTCGTAGTCGAAGGGGATAAAGCCTTCGACAATCACACGGCCACCGCCCGCGCGGCCGCCTTCTTGGGCGTATTGCCAAGCTTTGGCGCTTTGGGCCACATCGCGGATAACACTTTGGCCTTTACCCGATGAACTCATCACAGGTTTGACCACGCAGGGCACGCCAATTTTGCTAATCGCTTGATTAAACTCGGTTTCAGTGTCGCAGAAGAAATAGGGCGACGTCGGTAAACCTAAGGTTTCAGCAGCGAGGCGGCGAATGCCTTCTCTGTCCATGGTCAGCTGAGTCGCACGTGCGGTCGGCACGACATTGAGGCCTTCGGCTTCCATCTCGACTAAGGTTTGAGTGGCGATGGCTTCAATTTCTGGGATCACTAAGTGGGGCTTTTCTAGCTCAATAATGGCGCGAAGCGCTTTAGCATCGAGCATATTGATCACATGGGAGCGATGGGCAATTTGCATGGCAGGGGCATTGGGATAACGATCGACGCCAATCACTTCAACGCCTAAGCGTTGTAA
The DNA here is from genome assembly GCF_047975355.1 of Shewanella sp. Classification (GTDB taxonomy): domain Bacteria; phylum Pseudomonadota; class Gammaproteobacteria; order Enterobacterales; family Shewanellaceae; genus Shewanella. The sequence continues at coordinate 35,879 of NZ_JBKEDJ010000011.1, forward strand.
CTCAATGGCGACTTCTTTACCTAGCTCACCGCAGCCAAGCAACATGGCGCGTCGAGCGCCCTCGGTGTAAGGAGTTCCTATCATGGTGTGGGTACCTTTTTATATTGGGATAATTGACGCCTTCGGACGTTCTTGGGCCATAGTCTACCCCGATTGGCGGCAAAGCATGAGACTGAAATTAACAACTGTGTTTTTGATCAAGCTATTTAAGGGTGATTAGTGCTCGGGTGTGGTAAAAATCCTGTTTGTAGCGGTGTTTTATGTTAACTTTTGGTTTCATAACGGATTATGGACTTAAGATATGCAAGACATTCGCGATTTGACCGCTGTACTACGTTCTAAAACGCCCATCGTGGTGATTGAAACCTATGAAGAATATCGTGTTGTTGACATGCTTAAGCGAATCGCGAATGTACTCTATCAGCCGCTATTTACTTGGAGTATTACCCAAGGGCTCACGCGGGTTGATAAGCCAATGCCTGCACAGAAATTTAATACTGAACCTGGCGATATCCTAGGGCAGATTAAAGCGACAACCCAGCAGGGCATCTATGTGCTCTGTGACTTTCATCCCTTTGTGGTAGACGCACCCAAGAATGTCCGCCTACTGAAAGAAATTGCCCTCGAATACGATGCTTTGCAACATACCTTAGTGCTAGTGAGCCATGCCTTTGAGATCCCGCCCGAAATTAAGCGTTATTGCGCCTATTTTCAGCTTACCTTGCCGAGCACCTCCCAGCTTGAGAACTTGATTTACCTTGAAGTGGATAAAGTGCGTGGCCAAGGCATGCCGCTCACTGTGGATGATAAAGCCGTGGTTAAACTGGCGGAAAACTTGCGCGGTGTGACCTTAGATGATGCCAGACGATTGATCCACAAGGCTATTGTGGATGATGGCGCCATTACCCATTCGGATGTGGACCTTATTAACAAAGCCAAATTCCAGCTGCTCGATCTCAACGGTGTGCTGCAATTTGAGTACGACACCAGTGATTTTTCGCAGATTGCCGGATTACATAATCTCAAAAAATGGTTAAAGCAGCGCGCGCCCGCGGTGCAGGCAACCACTGATACCAAGGCTGCCGTACAACCCGATACTCCAAAGGGCGTGCTATTACTCGGGGTGCAGGGCAGTGGTAAAAGCCTTGCGGCCAAGGCTGTAGCGGGTGTGTGGCAACGGCCTTTGCTCAGACTTGATATGGGCGCCTTATATAACAAATACATAGGCGAAACTGAAAAGAACTTGCGCAACGCCCTCGAGCTGGCCGATATGATGTCGCCCTGTATCCTTTGGATTGATGAAATAGAGAAAGGCTTAAGCGGCAGTAGCAGTGATGAGGGCACTTCGACCCGCATTCTTGGCACACTGTTAACTTGGATGGCGGAGCGTAAGTCCGAGGTATTTGTGGTCGCCACCGCCAACGATATTCAAGCGCTGCCGCCCGAGCTGATGCGTAAGGGGCGAATGGATGAAATCTTTTTTGTTGATTTACCCGACGAAACCATCCGTAAGGCGATTTTCTTAATCCATTGCCAGCGCCGTGGTATTGATGTAACACGGCTCGACCTTGCGCAGCTATCGCGGCATAGCCAAGGGTTTTCGGGGGCTGAAATTGAGCAGGCGGTTATCGCCGCCATGTACAGTGCCCGCAGTTTAGGGCGTAGTCTTGACCAAGATATGTTGCTAGAAGAACTGACCAAAACCAAACCTTTATCCATAGTGATGGGCGATAAGATTAATGCCCTCAGGCAATGGGCCGCAGGGCGCACAGTCAATGCCCATGAGTAGCAGCTTAACCCGCTATCACTGACAATCTGGCGGCGTATTGGGCGGCTTAGCCTTATCCTCTTCGAAACCACTTTAAATGTCGTGCGTGTTTCGGATTAGATAATAGAGTTGGATATCAGCGCCGTCGGTGTTAACTTGCTGGTCGATATGGATTATTTTTCAGTTTCTAATCGCAAGTTTTTAGTGTGAGTAATATTCGCCGTTTGCGTCGTATAGCCTGATAAGCAGGGAAGAGATGAGTTTCGAGCAAGAGTTTACAGAAAAAGTCGGTGGCTACTTAGACAATCTAACCGATGAGTTACAACCCATTCTTAAGCAATTGATTGAGCATGACTATCCCCAAGAGGTAGCCACGCTAGCATTTGAAGTCTTTGTCGATAGTTTTTCATCCCAATTCCCAATGCGGGTATTTTTTATGGATAAAGATAACGCCGAGCACTTTATCTACATCGATGGCAAAGCCGCATCCCCAGTGCCAGTCAATCCGAATTTACTCGATATAGACTATGTCTATCCAGATGAGTTTGAAGAGGAATATATCGACAAAGATGAAGACCTTGACCCTTGGCATATCGCGGCAAACGAGCTAATAGCGTGGTTCTCCAAATGCTGGATTGCGGCGGGTGGCCAAGACTTTAAATTAAAGGCCAATATCGCGCCCCATGACAGTCACTTTGAGTTCAATCTAGTCGACAGTCACTGGCAAGAACGATGCTAACTCAGTTTAAATTAAACACTCGGGGATTGTGAAACTAGGCATAGTAAAGCCGTTATGTTTTATCCTCCACTCCTTGGGTTTAGGTAATAGGTTTTAAAACCATGCATCCGTACTAATAAAATCTTAATGGTATTTATGAAGCTAACCGTAATTTTACTACTTCTAGTAAGCTACTCTACGTTTGCAGAGAATATAGATAACAGACTGTGCAGTGATTGGTCGAAACGAGAGGGAAAGATTGGAAGATACGATCTTTCATTGTTATCAGAAGATAAAGCCAAAGAAAGCATCAAGATTATTAACGACCTATTAGAAAATAAAAGTTTTAATCCAAAGTGGTTCTGGGCATACGATGAGGCTGAATTTTATGTAAAAGGGTATCTGCTAAAAGTTGAGCTCGAAAAAGCATGGAGAAATCGACAGCATGATGCGGATGAGATTGGCGCCCTGTGTATGCTAAAAGTTGAGCTCGAAAAAGCATGGAGAAATCGACAGCATGATGCGGATGAGATTGGCGCCCTGTGTAAACATTGGATTGATCATGAGCAATACCATTAACAAGTGCGGGTAGACCCACAACCAGTTGCTCAGCTTAGCAGAGGGTGTGAATGATTATGGATTGGTATCAAGTGGAAGCATTTAAAGGTATCGATCTCACCGATTCTTTTGTTTTAGATTGGAGTTATGAGAATGATCGCTTGCGCTTTGAGTTGGAAGTCAGCATCTGGCCGGAGTCAAAATATTATGCCGAACCAAAACTAAATGAATATACATGCTATCGAAAAGCAACGCTTCAATTCATTAATGCAATTTCCGTATCTGGTTTAAAGCCAAAACCTGCTGTAATGTCATCAATTGATCCGGACGGCTCAATTGATTACGGCAACATTGATATTTTTCAGGTGTTCGACGGTGGATTTGAGCTTAAGGGAAATTTTGGTTCTGTAAAAATATTTGGTGGTGAGCTTCTATTTGAAATTCACATATGACGATTCGTCTCATCAGGGCTTGCTGCCTTTGATGGACTCGAATAGCCTCCATGATTAACAGCCAATTTGCCATTTATGGCTGACCTCTTGATGTTAATGTCGTACGAGGCTAATTATAAAATAATCAATACTATAGTATGCTTTAACTTACGTTGTTGCCATACAAATATTGTTATATAAACTTCATCTTTACCTGCACTAAGTTGTACTAATCTACGATAAATTCCTTAGCTCGAGACAAAGACGGGTGATACCAAGCTTGTCGTTTTCATTTTTCGATAAATCATTAAGTCACACCTTGGCGATAGCTATCCGTCGTCACTTTCGTCCTTCCTTGGATGCCATATGTAGCATCGCGATAAACAATTGTGTTTTTGATCAAGCTATTTAGATGGATTTGTTGCGAATTTGTCATTCTGGTGTAGATCTATATTGTGTCTCAAATCGTAAGACACTGCGGGACAAAGCACGATTTTGGTAAGGGCTGTTTTACCAAAATAAGGAACGGGAAGGGAGTGGGAGCAGAGCATGTTTTTGGATTATTTTGCCTTAGGTATTTTGTTTTTTGTCATTATAGTGATTTTTTATGGTGTGATTGCCATTCACGATATCCCCTATGAAATTGCGAAAAAGCGCAATCATCCCCAGCAGGATGCATTGCATATCGCAGGGTGGGTCAGTTTATTTACCTTGCATGCCCTTTGGCCGTTTCTGTGGATCTGGGCGACCTTGTACCGAGAGGATCGAGGTTGGGGTTTTACCACTGTGATGAAGCGCGAACAGGCGTTGGAGGATGTTAAAGCGTTAAGGGAAACGGTATTGGCCTTACAGGCAAAGCTTGAGCGACTCGAATCGACAGCCACTCCTGCGGTTGTAAACCATCAAGCCGCCAAGACAACAGAAGCTAATGTGACCGAAATTAGCAAAAAAGCTGAGGTGTAACATGGATTTACTACTGATATTAACCTACGCCTCGATCTGTATTGTGATTTTTAAAGTCTTTAAGATCCCAATGAACAAATGGACTGTGCCTACCGCCGTATTAGGGGGCGTAGTGCTTATTGGGGCGTTGTTATTGATAATGAACTACAACCACCCCTATTCACGTTTCGCGCGGGAATACTATGTCACTATCCCGATTACACCTGCGGTAAAAGGCTTAGTTATTTCGGTAGACGCTAAGCCTAATACGCCAATAAAACAAGGGGATGTGCTATTCCGAATCGATCCGGCCCCCTTCGAAGCCGTGGTTAAACGTAAAAAAGCAGCGTTGTTAGCGGCGGAGCAAGAAGTGCCACAACTCGAGGCCGCTTGGGAGTCTGCAAAGGCGAATGTGGCCAGAGTTGCAGCGGATAGAGAACGCAACAAATCAGCCTATGACCGTTATGAACAAGGTCATCGTAAAGGCGGGGCTAACTCTCCCTTTACTGCGCTGGAATTAGACAATCGACGCCAACTATTTTTAGCCTCTGAGGCTCAGTTAACAGCTGCGCAGGCGGAAGAATTACGCGCGCGTCTTGCCTATGAGTCCAATGTGGATGGGGTGAATTCAAAAGTGGCGGGGCTACAGGGCGATCTTGAAAGCGCGCTTTATAATCTCGAACAAACCGTGGTGCGAGCGCCTGCCGATGGCATAGTCACCCAAATGGCGCTACGCCCAGGTGCTATGGCGGTTCCCTTACCTTTACGGCCGGTGATGAGCTTTATCCCCGACGAGCAGCGTTATTTTGCTGGTGCATTTTGGCAAAACTCTCTGCTGCGTTTGCAAGAAGGGGATGAGGCCGAAGTGGTATTAGACGCGGCGCCAGGACAAGTGTTTAAGGGCAAAGTGGCTAAGATCCTCCCCGCAATGGCCGAGGGGGAAATTCAGATGAATGGCACGTTGCAATCGTCCAATCAATTATTTCAGTCTGGGCGAGTGATAGTACTGATTGATGTTGAAGACGATGCGATACGCCGTCAATTCCCTGCGGGTGTTGCGGGACAAGTGGCTGTGTATACTGAACATTTCCACCATGTAGCCGTGATGCGTAAAGTGCTGCTGCGGATGCAGGGTTGGTTAAATTATCTGTTCTTCGATGGTCACTAGTGGGAACGATTTAATTTAACCACTGTGTTTGAGTCTAGGTTTTAAGCTGAGAGAAGATTAAAAAAGCGCTGACATTCTACTGTCAGCGCTTTTTTGTTATTACCGCGAGGCGAGTGATTGCATGAGCGATTAAATATCGAAAGCCAAGCTGCCCGGCGGGAGGAAGGGCCAGCTTTGACGCACAGGCGAGCCATCACCTTGTTCACCAAAGAAATAAGCCGTTCTTGGGGTGGCGTAGACCACACTGCCTTTTTGCAATCCCAATTCTTGCAGATGGTGGTGGGTAAAGGTGGCTTCCCACAGTTCTTCACTCTGCCAGCCGATAGGCGCCAGTTCGACACGCACTTCTGCGCCAACCGGTGTTATCGCTACAATGGTAAAGGGAATATGGGCTTGGCTGTTGGGTTTATCCGCCAGTGCCAGCTCATGGCTACGCACATAGAGCGCGCCGTTTTGTTGCAGTAGCGTTTGCTCTGGCGGCACTAAGTAGGCGTCTCCATTGGTCCAACGATTCTGCTGCCAGCTTGCCTCAAACCGATTGACGTTTCCTAAGAAATCAAACACAAAGCGACTATTCGGTTGGGCATACAACTCAATAGGGGTATTGACCTGTTCAATATGGCCGTTGCTCATTACCACCACTCTATCGGAAAGCTCTAAGGCTTCGTCCTGATCGTGGGTCACAAACACGCTAGTGAATTTCAGCTCATCGTGAAGGCTGCGCAACCAGCGGCGCAGTTCTTTACGCACCTTAGCATCGAGGGCGCCAAAGGGCTCGTCGAGTAATAGCACTTCGGGCTGAGTCGCTAAGGCGCGAGCCAAGGCGATACGCTGTTTTTGTCCGCCCGAGAGCTGCTCAGGATAACGCTGTGCTAAGTGACCAAGTTGCACCATTTCGAGTAAATGGCTGACGCGCTTTTGGATTTCAGCTGCCGAGGGCCGCTGTTTTTTCGGAATAACTTCGAGTCCAAAGGCGACGTTATCGGCCACCGTCATATGGCGGAACAGGGCGTAGTTTTGGAAGACAAATCCGACTCTGCGGTCGCGCACATGCACTTGGGTCACATCGCGATTGCCGAAATGGATTTGGCCGCTATCTGCGCCCTCAAGGCCAGCAATAATCCGCAATAGGGTGGTTTTTCCTGAGCCGGAAGGGCCAAGCAGGCCTATCATCTCGCCTTCTTGAATATCCAGATTGAGCGGCGAAAGCGCCTGAAATTGGCCAAATTTCTTGGAAATATTAGTTAAACGAATACTCATAATGATTGGCTCTGCTCTTGGTTGTCATTGGCGGATAAGCTGCGTTGTTGGCGCCACTCTACTAAGGCTTTTAGCAGTAAAGTACAAAGGGCGATCAAGGCAAGCAGTGACGCGCTCGCGAAGGCGGCTTCGGCCTGATAATCTTCGTAAAGTAATTGCACATGCAAAGGTAAGGTGTTGGTTTCACCACGGATATTGCCAGATACTACGGCAACGGCACCAAACTCACCTACGGCTCTGGCGTTGGTGAGGATCACCCCATAAATCAGTGCCCACTTGATATTGGGTAGAGTCACGCGTCGAAACAGTTGCCACCATGAGGCACCAAGAATAACTGCGGCTTCCTCCTCCGATGCGCCCTGTTGCTGCATTAAGGGGATTAATTCACGGGCAACAAAGGGGCAGGTCACGAAAATGGTGACTAACAGAATTCCCGGCCAAGCAAACATGATCTGTAAATCGTGCTCAAATAGCCAAGCACCGAGCCAGCCACTGTTGCCGTAAAGCAGTAGATAGAGCAAGCCTGCGACCACGGGTGATACGGCAAAGGGAATATCAATCAAGGTGATGAGTAACTTACGCCCAGGAAACTCAAAGCGCGTTACGCTCCAGGCGAGCAGTACCCCAAACACTAAGTTAATCGGCACGGTTAGCGCTGCGACCATCAGGGTCAGCCCTATGGCGTGGAGTGAGTCAGGTTGGCTCAGATGCTCGATATAACGCTCCCAACCACCGACAAAGGCCTGCTGGAAAATACTGACTAAGGGCAGCAGCAATAACACCATGGCCAAGAACACGGCTAGGGTGATTAGGCTCCATTTGATGAGGGGCGCTTCACCGACTCTTAACGGTTTAAATGAGTTCATGGTGGCTCCTTATCGGCCGTGAATGCGGCGTAAATAACGCGCCTGCCACAGGTTAATCAGCAGTAGCAGCAACAGCGAGGTCAGCAGTACGACGGAGGCAATCGCGCTGGCGCCGGCAAAATCAAATTCCTGTAGACGAACGAAAATCATCAGGGAGGTGATTTCACTGATATAGGGCATATTGCCCGCGATAAAGATCACCGCACCAAACTCACCCAGACTGCGGGTAAAAGACAGCGCCGTACCGACCACTAAGGCTGGCCAGAGTGAAGGTAAAATCACCCGCCAAAACACGGCGCCATCGGTTGCGCCTAATGTCATGCCGGCTTCTTCTTCATCGTGGGATAACTCCTCCAGTACGGGCTGGACGGTTCGCACCACGAAGGGAATGCTGGTGAAGATCATCGCAACCACAATCCCCAATGGTGTGTATGCCACTTTGATCCCGATTTCTGCCAATAGGCTACCAATCTGGCCGTTCTCGGCGTACAGGGTTGCTAAGGTGATACCCGCCACTGCTGTGGGTAAGGCAAAGGGTAAATCGACTAAGGCATCGAGGATGCGTTTACCCGGAAACTCGTAACGCACCAACACCCAGGCGAGTAACAGGCCGAAAAGGCAGTTAAACAGGGAGGCGGCCAGTGCAGATAAAATAGTGACTTTATAACTTGCCAGCACGCGGGGATCGGCAATCACGCCCCAATACTCGGCCCAGCTCATCTGGCTGGTTTGCATAATCAGGCCTGTGGTGGGGAGTAAGAGAATCAAGCTGACAAACAGCAAAGACACACCTAGGCTGATACTAAACCCCGGCAAAACCCGCTTGTGGCGTAAGCGCCCATTATTAAATATCACTGAATAATCACCCGATAAGGTTAATGGAGTTAATCCAATATTATTATGCCATTAGCACATTATTGCTCAATCGCGATAAAGACAACTTGTGATAGCGACCTTGTCCGTTGCCGCAATATAACCACAAAACCCGGGACATTGCCCGGGTTATGGATTTGGTGACTTAGGTACCCAAGCGGATGATCAACGTTTTAATAACTGATCCAGTTTGGCGCCATTTGCAAATTGGGTCTTCATGGCGTTGTCCCAGTTACCTATGATTTGCTCAACGGTCATTAACTCAACCGCTGGGAACTGTTTGGTAAATTCGGCAACAACTTTCTCGTTGTGAACGCGGTAGTTAAATCCGGCTAACAAACGTTGTGCTTCTTCGCTGTAAAGATAGTTTAAATACTCGGTCGCTAATTCTTGTGTGCCGTTACGCTTAGCATTTTTCTCAACAACGGCAACGGGGAATTCTGCCAGAATCGAGGTTTTAGGCACGACAACTTGGTAATCATCGGCACCATATTGCTGGCGAATATTGTTCACTTCAGATTCGAAGGTGATCAGCACATCGCCGATACCACGTTCAACAAACGACGTGGTTGCACCACGGCCGCCCGTATCGAATACGGCAACGTTACCGAGGAACTTCTTCAAAAAATCATCTAATGAGGCTTGATTATCTTTGCCATAGTTTTTCTGGGCATAACCTAAGGCCGCTAAGTAAGTGTAGCGCGCATTACCCGAGGTTTTTGGGTTCGGGAACACCAGCTTAACGTCATCTTTAGCTAAATCATTCCAGTCACTGATTTGCTTTGGATTGCCCATACGCACCAGAAACGCGATGGTGGAGTAATAAGGTGAGCTAGCATTAGGCAGCAGTTGTTGCCAGTTTTCTGGGATCAACTTGCCGCGGTCATGGAGGATCTGCACATCGGTAACTTGGTTAAAGGTCACCACATCGGCGGGTAAGCCCTGGAGAATCGAGCGAGCCTGCGCTGAAGAACCGGCATGGGATTGCTTGATTTCAACGGTTTTGCCGGTTTTTTCTTGCCAATGTTTAGCAAAAACAGGGTTATAGGCGTTAAATAATTCCCGCGCGATATCGTATGACGAATTTAATAGTGTCTGATCGGCGGCTGCCACATTGAGGGAGGTTCCCAGTAATAGGGTTCCCAGCAGGGCTTTAGTCAATTTTACTGGCATTTTGTACTCCTTAATCTGGCAACTGTGTCAGTGTATAGGAATAGAGTAATAGAAGAATTTATTTATAAAAAGTCAAACAAATAGAACTTTTTTGAATAACTATGAGCGAATAATTGTATGCCATTGGTGATATTCACGTGTTTGTTGCGTCCAAGCATCTTAAAATACCCGAATATTGAGTCGCTTTTATCAAATAAAGGATAACCTAGTGTCTGACTTTCCGACTATTGAAGCCTGTATTGGGCAAACTCCGCTGGTACGTTTGCAGCGGCTTGATTGTGGTAGTTCAACGGTGTTGTTAAAGCTGGAGGGGAACAATCCTGCTGGCTCGGTAAAGGATCGCGCAGCGCTGAATATGATTATTCAGGCGGAGCTTCGCCAAGAGATTGCCCCAGGGGAGACCCTGATTGAAGCCACCAGTGGCAATACTGGCATCGCCTTAGCGATGGCGGCGGCAATTAAAGGTTACAAGATGATCCTGATTATGCCGTCGAATTCAACTCAAGAGCGTAAAGATGCCATGCAAGCCTATGGCGCCGAACTGCTGCTGGTGGACAATATGGAGGCCGCGCGGGATTTAGCCTTAGCCCTTCAGGCAGAAGGCAAAGGAAAGGTATTGGATCAGTTCAATAATCAAGATAACGCCAACGCCCATTTTCAGACAACTGGCCCCTAAATTTGGCAGCAGAGCCAAGGTAAGATCAGCCATTTTGTCTCCAGTATGGGCACCACGGGCACTATTATGGGCGTGTCTAAGTACTTAAAGAGCCGTAATCCCTATATCACTATTGTCGGGCTGCAACCCGCCGATGGCAGTTCGATTCCGGGGATTCGTCGCTGGCCGCAGGAATATCTACCGGGTATTTTTGATGCCGCCCGTGTCGATCTCGTGATGGATATTGAAGAGCAAGATGCCAAAGCTATGGCAAGAACCTTGGCCCGTGAAGAAGGCATTTGTGCTGGCGTGAGTTCCGGCGGTGCTGTGTTTGCTGCGCTTGAAATAGCTAGACAGAATCCGGGCTCTGTCGTGGTCGCTATTGTGTGCGATAGGGGCGATCGTTATCTGTCATCTGGGCTATTTTCTTAACCCTTTTCCCAAGCACCTCATTTGGTCTTTCTTGGGTAATAAAAATGGGCTTAAATCGCCCATTTTTGTTGCTTATCGTTTGAACCACCACGGGTTAAGCATCACGACTTAACTCAACATCACTTAAATCATCATGGAAAAGAGGCTTATGGATGCGGTGGAAACTGCGCCAAAATCCGGCTTACGGCTTTTGCAGTATCTTGCGCTTTTTTATCCCCGCCGCCATCAAAATCGAAACTATCTGTGCCGCGCCAAATCAGCTTATTGGTTTTAGTGTCGATAATATCAATTTGAATGGTTTGGATTTTTGCCGTGTCACTCCCAAGTGGCACGCCGACGCTCGTTCCTACGCCAATGCCGCCAGAGCGACCAAAACTGCCCGTGCCTAAGCCAATCGATAGGCCTGAGTCTTTGGGCTTATCTTGGGTCAGTAAGCCATAGGCGACTTTAAAATCGGGGGAGGACGGATTTTCGGTAAAGCCTTTTTGGCTTAATTGCTGGGTGATCTCACTTTGAATACGTTGGGCGCTGAGTGGATCGTCGCTGGGCTGGGGAGCGAGCTGGGTGAAGCTTTGTAATGCCTTAAAGTCGTAATTGAGATCGTAATCGTTTTTCGGCTTACTGCTGCAGGCGCTGACTAAGACCAAGGCGACAAACAGACTGACGATATTTTTGTATCCCATGATAGCACTCCAAGTTGTACAAACTCTGTTCAATGTGCCTTGATTAACAGTAAGACTGCAAGTAATTTAGTGAAAAGTGTTTAATTTTTGTATTGTTTTACTTGTGTATCTAAGATCACGCATTTTTGATGCTTAAACAGGCAGAGTCGCTCAACACTATGGAACAGTTAGCCTTTTTCGAAATACCTAGCCCCTGCATCGGTGTGTGCCAAACCGATGCCCGTGGCTATTGCAAAGGTTGCCTGCGTAATCGTGAGGAGCGATTCAATTGGTTGCACTTCACCGATGCCCAAAAATACGATGTGATCCGTTTATGCCATCAACGTAAACGTCGGCGGCAGTTGGCCTTATATAAAGCCCGTCAGCAGGCACTTGAGCAGGAGAGGGCTGCGCTTAACCCGCAACTCGATTTTGAGCCGCAAGACGCCGCTGAGTTGGACCTTGGGAATTTTGACCTCGAGGAGTAATCTTATTTTAAGAGCATGATTAAAGGCGTTAAATTTCCCGCTTCTTCGGCCAGCTTAAGGTAAAACACGTTTGAGTGGGATTGCTGCTAACGCTCACTTCGCCCTGATGACGCTGCATAATTCGTTTGATAATCGCCAGACCTAAACCATGACCCTTATTACCATTTTGCACCGATTGGCTGCGATAGAAGGGCTCGAACACCATAGGTAAATCTACCTCGGGGATAGGTTCTCCATCATTACTCACACTTAAGGTTACCCTTTGCGGGGTTTGGCTGACTTCAATCAGGATTTGCTGGCGAGCAAAACGCTGGGCGTTGGTCAGCAGGTTTTGTAGGGCGCGTTCAATCAGTGCGGGTTCGCCGACCAAGGGGAGGCTCGTCATCTCCGCCTGTAAGCGGATGGGAGTATCACTTAGGCTGCTTAAACGTTTAATGCACTGGTTAACTAAGCTGAGCAAATCGTATTCATCCAACGGTGTGCCTTCGCGCTGTGATTCTAAACTCGCGTAAGTCAGCAGTTCCTGCAGCAGGTTTTCCATTTCCTTAATGTCGAGCTGCATCTCATTGAGAAAGTCCTGACGCTTTTGCTCGTCGGAATCGGGCTTGCAGTACATGGGCATTAAGGCGAGGGCGAATTTCAGCCGTGCGAGAGGTGTGCGGATCTCATGGGAAACCGCATTAGATAAATGCTTTTGGTTTTCAATTAACGCGCTGATATGGCGCGCCATTTCATTAAAGGTGTTCGCTAAGGGTTTGACCTGTGAGCGGTTTGAGAGGTTAATGCGTGTATCCCATTTTGCCTCGCCAAAATCCTTGGTGGCCTTACGCAATATGCTCAAATCCCGCGACAGCGGGCCAACCCAAATTAATGCTACCAGCGCCAACGAGAGATAGAAAAACAGCGTAAACAGATTACGCAGTGGGGCTCTTGGGTCTATCTCTATGGGGCCTGCCATTAATACTTGTTCGCCCACCTGAATAAACTGAAATTGCTCGCCTTCACTGGTAGTGGTAGTCACCACACGATTGGGGGTGAGCTGTTGATCCTTGGCTAGCGCAATTTGATCGGGACTGAGCAGATTGAGAGGCAGTTGAGCATGGCTCGGTAATGCCTCAAGATAGGCGTTACGGCTGTCCTCTGGCAGCTGGGTTAGCAACTGGGCTAACGCAACCAGAGGAGCATCTAAGGCATTATTTTCATCCACATTTTTCTGCCACAGGCTGTCCAGTGTCCAACCTATGCCGAGAAAACTGAGGCTCAGCAATAAATATAAGCTGATAAAGAGACGTTTCACGGGAGTTCTTAGTTGTTCCAAGCCTCTGGGGCGAAGAGATAGCCCTGTCCCCAAACAGTTTTAATTCTGAAGGGGGTCTCGATATTGTCGTTTAGCTTTTTACGTAGCCGAGAAATGCGTACGTCTATCTTTCTATCTTTACCATCAAAATCAATGTTAAGCAGTAATTGATAGATGTACTGACGGCTCAGTACTTGTCCCGCCTGCGATGCCAGTAACCAGAGGAGTTCAAACTCATGGCTGGTGAGGTCGACTTCTTTGTTGTCGAGGCGGATCGCATGGGTATGGGGATCGATACTCAACTTGCCAAAGGTCAAACAGTGGGATTCGGCCTGAGGCGGTTGGTTTTGGCGACGTAACAGGTTGTTGATACGGGCGACGAGCAGTGCAGGATCGACGGGTTTAACCACATAGTCGTCGGCACCGAGTTCTAAGCCTTTGATCTGATCTTCGCTCGAACCGAGGGCGCTCATCAGCAGGATCGGGCCGGCAAAGTAATCGGGGAGCTTTTCACATAGACTAAGGCCGTCTAAACCGGGCAACATAATGTCTAACAGTATGATATCTGGCTTGTAGTTGATTAAGCGGGTTAGGACTGTGTCACCACGGCGCTCGACTTCAACGTGCATACCGTGGGATTTCAAATAATCTACGATTAAATTCGCAAGACGGACATCGTCTTCAACCAATAACACTCTGTGGGGTGATTGTGGATTCGTCATTAAAATAAACTCCAAGGGTTACGGTAACGTCTGCGCACCTGAGGCTGCGAGGTTGACGTGATTTTTAATTTGGCTCCAGCCAGTGTTTGATTGGTATCCTTACTCACTAAGATAAATTGAATATCGTTTAATGTGCTGATATTCAGAGTGATTTTATGCTGTTCCAGTGATTCGCTGCACCATTTAGGATAGGCATTATTATCGGACAAGATACAGACTAGCTCGTCATTTACGAGTTGCCACTGTAACTCGACGCGGATCTCGCAGGCTTGACTTTCATCCCCAGTGATACAGATTTCGGGGGTCAGTTTTAATTTTGACTCTTCATCCGGTGCGGCAAGTACATTACCGGGCCCCATCAAGCTCACGCTTAGGCCTAACAAGCACAACATCCTAATATGAAGGGGAGTCACTAGTGTCAAAACCTGTATGCTGCGCCAATAAAATATGTGCTGCTATAGTCTTGATCGAGCAAGGGGCTGGCGGCAATTTCATCTGCAATTTGTGTGTAGCGGAACGCAAAAAGCATATCCCAATTATCAGTCAAGATATAACGGGCCGTCATTTCTATCCCTTTATTCCAACCAGCATCTGCATGGTAATGTTGGCTCCAATACGCATTTTCACTCGGACGTACACCATAGTAATAGTCGACGACATTAGTACTTTTCCAATCAAATACGAGCGACATATCCATGACCCAGTGGGTTAAATGCCAGCCATAGGTCCATTTTATTTGTGCTTCGGCGCCTTGGTGTACGTTAAACATATCATGGGTGTAGGCTAATCTAACTACGCCTAACGGGCTATAAATAAAGGCTTCAGCACCGCCCAACATGGTAAAATTTCGCGACTCTAACGAGTTGAATACGGAATCGGGTTCGGTGCTGAGGGTTGTATTGGTTGAGAGCAGTCTGGCCTCTTCCTGTGTACTGCGTTTTAGGAAGATGTTGGATGGATCCCAACGGTAAAAGTAGGCCCTATCTAAGCTATAGCTGGTCACTAAGTTTAAACTGAAGTACTTCTGCTCGGTTAAACTGTAGCCCAAGTTGCCATTATCAAAAAACCAATGTTCACCATAGTAAGCCACTGTAGGGATAAAAAAGACGGGAATATCATCAAAATCCCGCAGTGGATTAGTCTTTTGTCCCCAGCCGACCGCTACGCCTAAATCCCAGTTACGCATTTCGATGCATTCATCTTTAGTGACGCAGGCTTCTTTGGCCATTCCTATTGAAGGTAGGCTAAGTGCGGCGAGTAAGATAAACAGAGTTCGATACATGATTTTGCGTTCGGGTTTGATGTTGGTCGGTAATGGTCAACAGATTAGCATTTTATGCTTAAATCCACAGTGCTTTCACCTGAAGGGATGCAAAATGATACAGATATCATATAAATAGTATGTATGTAGATTCCCTAATCAGTTGAAAGACAAAAATAAAGGTCTGAAATGCCTTTGTTTCGTCTTTTGGGTTTTGTTGATTTTTGGTGGTTATTTTGCAGCGTTTTATGGTGTAAAAGTTTACGGGTTCGAGTTGTTTGCCTCAATAAAAATGCCATTCAGGGTTTGAATGGCATAAGCAGAGCGCGCTAAAAACCTAATCGAGCTTATAGGCTAAAGGAAGGTAAAATCGATCAGTTAAGCTCTTTGACGGTTTGGTAGCCCATTTCAGTGAGTTGGTCATTCACGCAGTCGAGCACATATTGTTTAAGCTCTGCATTTTCGACCTGATCTTCAGAGGCCATTTGTTGGCACACTTCTGTCAGTTGAGCGATATCATTTGCAGGTGCAGGAGGAAGTGTCGATTCATCGGCAAAGGCTGCGAAATTCATAAGTGCCGAGAGTGTGATAACAGCTGATAACGTTTTCATTTTATTTCCTTTAGTTATTGATAGTTAACAACAGCCTAACTGGTTTCCCATCATGCCGCTGCGTCAACAGATAGCAATCTATCACTGCTATTATTTTTTAGATATAAATAATTTTTCGCTAATTTGGTGAGCCATTTTCACCAGCTAAACTTGGCGATTTTATGGGCGATTTAGGACTTCACTTTGGCCTGTTTTACCAAAGATGAATGTGCTGCAAAGTGTCACTTTATCTTTATCACTTTTACGCCAAGATCTGGCTCCTTTCATTAAGACGGTTTAAATGGCTCGAAGTTTCATTGCCGAATACGAGTAAATGTTATCAATTTGTCTAAAGCTAGACTTATGTCACCTTTTAACGGTTTATGGGGTGAAGTTAATATTTTTCAGGGTTTATCTCTGTGTGGTGCAATCCACTTTTAAAGAAGGAAGATAGGAAATTTGAACCTTAGCAAAATTACACAATAAATCGGATTTGGCGCACTATTTACACTAGTTTTTTGTAGCTATTTGAATCTTAAAAGATTAATTTTTTAATTATAGCTTTAATTTAAATTTAACTTTTTATGATTTTGATTTTAAATGATTAATTTGTGATTTTATCTTCTATTGATATTTTTATTGTGATTGCGTTGTTAGTTATCTAAAATTCGCCGCTTTTTATAAAACCATAAGTACCTAGTCTTTATCTATGTACTGAGATTAATTTATTTATTTTGGGGACTTTCTGTGTCGACAAAACTGGCGAATCCTGCTCCGTTAGGCTTAATGGGCTTTGGTATGACGACTATCCTGTTGAACATTCACAATGCGGGTTACTTTCCGATTGATGCAATGATCTTAGCGATGGGCATTTTCTATGGCGGACTCGGCCAAATCATTGTCGGCATTATGTGTTTTATGCGTGGCGATACCTTTGGAACAACTGCATTTACCTCTTACGGTTTATTTTGGCTAACTTTAGTCGGGCTGATTTTAATGCCTAATGCAGGGATTGCGGCGAGTCCAACCCACTTTATGGGATGGTATTTAACCCTGTGGGGGATTTTTACGGCCTTTATGTTCGTGGGATCGTTACGCTACCCAAGAGCTAAACAGTTTGTGTTTGCCTCGCTCACCATTTTGTTCTTCCTGTTAGCGGCAAGGGATTTTACCGGCAGTGCGCTGATTGGCACTATCGCGGGTTTTGAAGGGATTATCTGTGGCGCGAGTGCGATTTACTTTGCCATGGCGCAAGTGCTTAACAATGAATATGGCCGCACGATTTTGCCGATTGGCGAGTTAAAAGCTAAGGCTTAAGCGTTAATTCTTGGTTGTTACATTTAACAAAAAGGCTGAATGATTCAGCCTTTTTGTTTTTGTGCTTGCCGCTTGGGTTAGATTTTGGTCTTTATAAACGAGGAGCAGGCATCATCTAAGCTGCGATTAGAAATATAACTGGTGCCGGTTTTATGGGTGATCAGAAATCCCTTTTCCGTTGGCACAATACGGTAAATATTCGTCCAAAGAATTTGGCTTTTAACGTATTGTGATTCGGTGCTGATCCCTTGCTCATCAACAATAAGCGTGACTTCATTATTGGCGGCCTTACTCATCATCTGCCGCATCAACCACCAAGCTTTGTTGTATTTCACATTCAAGGCTTCAATCACCCCGAGTCCAACAAAGAAATAGGCCAGATAGAGGCTGATATCCGCAAAAATCAGTGCAATACCAATGAGTCCAAACCCCATGGCTTTATAGTAAGGTTTGAGAGTGGGATCTGACTTGACCGACTGGGTATAACACTCGTCAAAATGTACTTTATCTAAGATATAAGTAGTGGAATAACAATAAGGTGTTGTCATCGAGTTATCTAATATTGGAAAGCCTGATTGTGCGCTAGTTTAGCGGTTTAGCCTCTCAATGTAACGATTTTTAGACTGGCGTCTAAGTTGATGACGAAGCGAGGAATACAGGGCTTATGTATCCCTCGCCATTAACCTTATGGCTTAATAACGATTGCGTTCGCAGGGTAGGTCACTGAGATACTCTACAAACTCGACCTCAAATCCGTGAGCATCAAAGAAGTAGATATTGCGGCGGAAAGGATCTTCCATGCCATCTTTGGCTATCGGGAATCCTGCCTGCGTCAATCTTTCAATGACGGCATCTAAATCACTCACCACAAAGGCAAAATGGGCTAAGCCAATTTGATGGCCTGTGAGGTCGCGGTTTTCGCCCTCACCGTTATCACTAAAGGCAATGTACTGATAATCATCGCCAAAGTGGATCCAGTTGCGCGGTTTACCATACCAAGTGCCTTTATCTCCGCCACGAACACGCCAATGGGGAAAGGCCGCTTGATAAAAAGTGAGTGCTTTAGGGATGTCGTCGACGACTAGGTTGATATGCTCTAAATGGATCATGATGCGTTCCTTGTAATGATTTTAGTAGTGTTATTCATCCAAGCTGCTTACATACCGTAGCAGTATTCCTGTTGCTTGGGGTAGGGTTGATGAATATGGCGTTGGCGAATTGGCGCTAAGGCTTGGGCGTATTGATGCAGCATAAACAGGCTATATTGCACTCTTTCCCTAAGGGAGATATCTCGCGCGCCTTGGGGCGTTGTATTGAGTACATCCTCGACATTGCGAATAATCAAATGGTCAGGAATAGGTACTAACTTATTGTTTTTGAGTGCGTTCATTTTGACTTCAACAATAGGGTAAGTTCCGCTAATGCCACTGCAAACCGAAATCAACAATACGGGCTTATGGGCGGTTTCCTGACGGTTACACATCAGCAGAAAGTTCTTAAGCAGTGGCGATGCCATCCCACCCCATTCGGGCGTGATCAAAACCAGAGCATCCGCAGTATCCACCCTTTGCTCTATTTCAGGCCAATGTTCGCCCTTGTTGTCTTCTTCACCATCCCAAAATGGTAGGTTGAACTGGCAAAGTTCTAAGTGATGTATGGCGTCGTACCCAACAGAATGGGGCGATAAAAAACTGGTTTTGGTAATGTATCTCGCGACTTTGGCGCTTTGCGAGTTGGCTCTTTGGCTGGTACTGATGATGAGTAACTTCATTATGTAAACCTATTTGTTCATAAATTATTTGTAAGGTAATTACTTTATTTAATCTTGTAAAGGATAAAATAAATAAAAAACTTTATTTATTCTGTTAAAAGGTGGTCGATTAAGGGATAATCCGAGGCGAAGAGCGGAGAGCGCATATGAAAACCACTGATAAGATTATTCAATTACTCAAGTTGCACGGCCCATTGACGGCTAAGACCTTAGCGGAAGAATTAGCGCTGACCACCATGGGAGTTCGGCAGCATCTGCAAGCCTTAGAGGATGCGGGTGATGTAGATATTGAAGATAGAGTCGAAGGCCGTGGGCGTCCAACCCGATATTGGGGATTAACGGAGCAGAGCCGAACCCACTTTGCCGATCGCCACAGTGAGCTAAGTTTGCAACTAATTGATTCTGTTAAAATGATTTTTGGCGATCAAGGCTTGGATAAACTGATCGAGCATAGGGAACAAACGGCCATGCAGCAGTACAGTTCGGCTATGTCGGGCATGCCAGATATTGCCAGTCGGCTTGCTAAACTGGTGGAGCTGCGCACTTTAGAGGGCTATATGGCGACGCAGGAACAAGCGGATGGAGTTTTTTGGTTGCTTGAAAATCATTGTCCTATCTGCAGCGCAGCGACCAAATGCCAAAACTTTTGTCGCTCCGAGCTGCAACTGTTCCGGCAATTATTTGCCGATATCGCCAGTGTGAGTCGTGAAGAGCATATCATCGACGGCGCCCGCCGCTGTGCTTATCGCATTGCGCCTTTATCTTAACGTTGAGTGGTTCATTAAACTATGCAATCAAAACGCGGTCGTCTCGACAGATATCTCGCCGTTAAGCTGCAAATTCACCGTAAAGCTGTGCGAGAACTCTTGCTGGCGCAGCGAGTGTATGTAAATGGTGCACTAGCAAAAGCGCTCGATCTGCTGGTGGATGAATTTTCTCACATAGTGTTTGATGGGCAAGTCTTACAGGCCAATCAGCCTGTGTATCTTATGCTTCATAAACCCGTTGGCGTTGTGAGTGCCACCAAGGATAAAGAGCATCGCACTGTGATTGATTTACTCGACTGCGATGTTCGCCATGAGCTGCATATTGCAGGCCGGTTAGATTTAAACTCTTCGGGTTTATTGCTGCTGACCAATGATAGTCGTTGGTCTGAGACATTAATGTCACCCGAGCAAAAAGTGGATAAAGTGTATCGGGTGACCTTGGCCAATCCCTTGAATGAGGAGTATATCGCGGCATTTGCACAGGGCATGTATTTTGGCTTTGAGGATATCACGACTCAACCCGCAAAACTTACTATCCTCGACACTCATATTGCAGAGGTCACTCTAAGGGAAGGAAAGTATCATCAAATCAAGCGGATGTTTGGCCGTTTCCGTAATCCTGTGGTAGGATTACATCGCCTCTCTATTGGTGAGATTACTCTAGATCAAGGCTTAAGCCCTGGTGAGAGCCGAATGCTGACAGCGCAGGAGGTGGCATCTATCTTGCGGCGAAGTCAGTTTCGGTCAGTGCTTATGGATAGGTGTTAAGCCACCTTGTCTTACGAGAAAGTGGCTTTGGTTTGTAGCCAGTTATCTATGGATGATTGATAACTAAGGTGCGGCCTTAGAGCTCGGCATGTGGACCGAAGACTTCATAATGCATCTGTTCGGTAGGTACACCAAAGGCGAGTAACTGCTGCTTGATAGACGCCATAAATCCAATCGGACCACAGAAGTAGTAGTGTGCATTAGTTGTGATTTTATCGGCTACGGATGATAAGTTCATTGTGCCTTCAAAATCATAATCTTGGCCTAAAATATCAGCCTTTGCAGGCTCCCTATACCACACATGGCTGGCAAGATTGGCATGTTGACCGAGTTTGCTTTTGATTGCTGATTTAAACCCGTGTACTCCACCGTGCTCGCAGGCATGTAACCAAGTCACAGCGCTTGGGTGTTGTAGTTTGAGCAGCTGATTCAACATACTCTTCATCGGCGTTTGCCCAACTCCTGCTGAAATCAACACGACAGGCGTCTCTGGTTGAGCCGCTAAGATGAAATCGCCAGCAGGCGGCATAACTGAAAGCTTGTCACCGACTTGCAGTACATCGTGCAGTAGATTTGATACCTGCCCATTAAGCTCACGCTTTACCGTGATCCGATAGCTTCGACCATTTGGCGCATCAGAAAGCGAATACTGGCGAATTTCATCGAAGGCGAGCTTAGGATGTTGTAGCTTAATGCTCAAGTATTGCCCAGGAGTGAAGTCTTTTACCGCTTGCCCATCAGTTGGCGTTAAGATAAACGAGGTGATTTCGCCAGACTCGGCTTTTTTCTCGCTAATAATAAACTCACGAACCCCAGACCAACCGCCATCCTGTTGAGCACTTTCTTGATAAATTTGCGCTTCACGCTGAATAAAAATGTTGGCTAAAAACTGATAGGCATCGCCCCATGCTGTGAGCACTTCTTCAGTAACCGCTTCTCCACCCAGCTCTTTGAGTGTAGCCAGTAGGTGCCCACCGACGATGGCATATTGTTCAGGTTTAATTAAAAATCCTGTGTGCTTTTGGGCTATACGCTCAACAGCAGTGCCCAGCGCGCCTAAGTTATCAATATTTTTGGCATAGGCGGCAACTGCGTTAAATAAGGCAACGGGCTGGCCGCCTGAATGTTGATGAGCCAAGTTAAACACATCTTTTAACTCAGGATTGTGGGTAAACATTCGTTGGTAGAAATATTGAGTGAGTGCAGGACCTGCTGATTCGAGAAGGGGGATAGTGCTCTTAATGATTTGGATGGTACGGCTATCCAACATAGTGAATCCTTAACATGCTTTATTTATGAATGTTATTGGAGTTTAAAGATTCATTTGATTTGGATCAATAAAAATTACAGTTAAAGCTGTTAAGTGAAGTGTCGCCTGCATACAAAAAGCCATCAGAAAATCGGGAAAGGGACTGGCACAGCAGGCCTGTGCCAGTGAGTATGAGCTAGAGCCTGAATGCGCTCACCTGATTACGCATACTGTTGGCAAGCTTAGTCAGGTTCATCACAGATTCACTCAATTCTAAGGCTGAGTTAGTGGAATGTTCGGCAATATCACTGATGGCGATAATGCTACGGTTGATGCTCTCGGCGACGCTGCTTTGCTCCTCGGCAGCCGTAGCGATATGGGTATTTAGCTCAGTAATGTTATCGACGGAAGCGACAATCTCTTTTAACGCTTGGCCAGCTTGGTTCGCCTTGTCGTTGGCATCATCGACTTGATTGATACCCACTTCCATCGCATTCACGGCCTCTTTAACCCCTTGCTGCAGAGTGGCGATCATCGCTTCAATTTCTTGGGTTGATTTTTGAGTGCGCTGCGCTAATGTCCTGACTTCGTCGGCGACGACCGCAAAGCCTCGACCTTGTTCACCCGCGCGGGCGGCTTCAATTGCCGCATTGAGTGCCAGTAGATTGGTTTGCTCGGCAATGCTTTTGATCACATCCAATACTCGGCCGATGTTTTGACTCTCATTGGATAAAAAGCCAATCACTTGAGCCGTTTTTTGAATTTGTTCGGAAAGCTGCGACATGCTGGTGATGGATTGCATCACAATATGATTACCATTGGCTGCGTAATTATCTGCATCCTTGGCGGAGTCCGCTGCCGCGGCGGCGCTTTGGGCGACCTCTGCGACGGTGGCCGTCATCTCGTTCATGGCGGTGGCAGTTTGTTCGGTTTCCGCCTGTTGCTGCTGCATACGTTTGTTGGTTTCTTGAGTAAAACTGCTTAACTCAGTGGCCGAACTATTCACCGTATTCGCGGCTTCGGCTATGGAATGTAAGATCCCTCGTAAATGCTCGATAACTTGAGTGAGACTAGTAGAAATCTGCCCAAGTTCATCATCATTGAAGGTTTTAAATTTCACCGTGAGATCAGAGTTTTGCCTAATGGTTTTAAGATTCTCCACAATATCGC
This sequence comes from Shewanella sp., assembly GCF_047975355.1. Classification (GTDB taxonomy): domain Bacteria; phylum Pseudomonadota; class Gammaproteobacteria; order Enterobacterales; family Shewanellaceae; genus Shewanella. The sequence continues at coordinate 58,785 of NZ_JBKEDJ010000011.1, forward strand.
GGATCGGATTCATCACACTGCGATTGACCCATAGTCCTATCACTATGCTGATCAGCATTGCCATACCTGCGAGAATAATAAATATGGAAATGGATGATTGATAGATACTTTTTACGGCATCTTTTTCTTGTCCGGCAATCTTAATTTGCAGATCAATAAGTTCGGAGACTTTACCGCTGATAGGGTCTATGGCTTGATATAGAGGCAATATTTTGTCATTCAGTTGATGAAGTGTACCCCCATTCAACCCCCTGAGATATGCGACTAACTGCTCAATTTGTTCATTGGCGGGAATGAATAAACGTTCGGCTTGTTGCGCGAGTTGCGACTCTTCCTTGGTTAGCTCTGTGGCGAGATACTTATGCCAGCGTTGATCTACAATGGATTTGGCACTATCGAGTGCATTGATAGTTTGTGACGCGGTAATACCGCCTGCATTAGCCTTGTTTACCGCATCAATCACATCGACGGCATATTTATCGGCAATGACTTTGAGATCATCGAGTGGGACGACTCGGTCGTTATAGATTCGCTCCACGCCATATTCGATTTTTCCCATCATATTGATAGCGATAAAACCGATAGTCACTAGTAGTAGCAGTGGCACGAGAATGCCAATAAACATTTTTTGTTTTATTTGAAGACCATTCATATGGATTTCCTAAGTAAAGCAAGGGAGTCCTTTTAGGCAGAGCTCGAGCTATCCCTATGATGAGTCTGTATGAATAGTTATAGCAAATATGCTGGAAGAGGTTGGATATTTAAGGAAATTAAATTGCAGATACAAAAAAACCTCGCTAAGCGAGGTTTAAATGTTGGTACAGATGAGAGGACTTGAACCTCCACGCCCGCAAGGGCACCAGCACCTGAAGCTGGCGTGTCTACCAATTACACCACACCTGCACTGTACTTTATTGCAATCCTTTAACACTGGTCGCTATGGCAACCAATTTAAAGATGGTGCCCGAACCCGGAATCGAACCAGGGACACGAGGATTTTCAATCCTCTGCTCTACCGACTGAGCTATTCGGGCGACGGGCGCAATTTAAAGGCTTTTCGGCTTTTGAGTCAACTGATTTTTACGAAATAATGTAAAAAGTGGTGCGGTTGGATAAGTTTTACACGAATAGCGTATTTCTTAACTAATGAAGGGGGGGGCGGGAAGGTTGAGTGCTTGATAACCCTAGTCACTAAAGCATGGTAAAGGAGAAGCCAAGGCTAAAAAAATGCCCCTTATAAAGGGGCATTTACGCTTAGTTCGATAAGATTTCGTTGTTTGGGAAGTTCGCTTGCATTACCATGAGCACGTTTTGCTTCAGTTGGTTCTGACCTAACTCGCCATAAGCTTCTGCCATAATCTCCAGTGCCCGCTCTGTTGAAGGGGTGCCGGGATATGTTTCCAACACAGATTGAGCACGAACGGCCGCAGCACTCCAAGCGTTCATTTTGAGATAATACTCAGCAACTTGAATGGAATATTTTGCTAAACGGTTTTTCAGCGACAACATGCGTTTTTGTGCATCGGCAGCATACTTGCTGTTGGGATAGGTTTTGATTAAACGATCAAAATCCTTAAAGGCATCTTGGGCATTTTTAGGATCGCGGTCGGTTCTATCGATATTCAACATATCGTGGAACAGATAGCTGTCAGCCTGCATATTGACGAGTCCACGCATATAGTAGACATAATCGATATCAGGATGAGTTGGGTTTAAACGGATGAATCTGTCAATGTTGGCAATGCCAGAGGCAACATCGTCCATTTTGTAATAGGCATAAATCAGATCCAATTGAACCTGAGTTTTATGTGGTCCGAAGGGGAAGCGTGAGTCTAACGCTTCCAATGAACGGACGGCTTTAGAGTAATTGCCAAGCTCCATGGAGGTTCTTGCCTGAGAATAGAGCACATCAGGTGAGGCTTTGGCGGCAATGTCGTTATCTTCAGGACTGCTACTACAGGCTGATAACGCTAGCGAAAATAGGACTAAGGTTAAGCCTTTGGAGAATTTATACATACTTGAATTCAATTCTTTATAAGTTGTAGTTAAGAATTTTTCCATTTCACGATAAAATAGAAAGCATTCGATTGTAACAGATAGCACACATTTTTTGACCCCAAAATGGGGATACGGTTCCTATGACACAAGAGATTAATCTAAAAAGCGAGATTTCGGCAACACAAACTGGCCTGAGATTGGATCAAGCACTGGCTGAGTTGTTCCCAGATTACTCGCGCACGCGCATCAAGGAATGGATCCTATCTGATGCAGTCTATGTTGATGGTGTGATGGTCAATAAGCCGCGCGAAAAGGTATTCGAGCTGCAACGTATTGAAATCAACGCCACGCTCGAAGAAGAAGTGCATGCAGCCGCACAAGCGATTGAGCTGGATATTGTCTATGAAGACGATGATATCTTAGTGATCAATAAACAAGCGGGCTTAGTGGTTCACCCCGGTGCAGGCAATGCCGATGGCACTTTGATGAACGCACTGCTGCACCATTGTCCTAATATTGAGCATGTACCACGTGCGGGTATTGTGCACCGTTTGGATAAAGACACTACAGGTTTGATGGTGGTGGCCAAAACAGTTGAAGCACAAACCCATTTAGTGGCTGCGTTGCAAGCCCGTGAAATCACTCGAGAGTACGAAGCGATTGTCCTCGGTACTATGACGGCGGGTGGCACTGTCGATGAACCTATTGGTCGTCATCCGACAAAACGTACCCATATGGCGGTGCATCATTCGGGTAAACCCGCGGTGACTCACTACCGTGTTGCGGAAAAATTCCGTAATCACACCCGTTTAAGATTGCGTTTAGAATCGGGCCGTACTCACCAAATACGTGTGCATATGGCATACATTGGCCATGTGCTGGTGGGCGATCCTGTATATGGCGGCCGTCCAAAACCGCCAAAAGCGGCGAGTCCTGAGTTTTTCGAGATCCTGAAAAACTTTAAACGCCAAGCACTGCATGCGGTGCGTTTGGAGTTAGCGCATCCTGTGACTTGTGAAGTCATGAGCTGGACTGCGCCTATCCCAGAAGACATGGTGATTCTGACTAAAGCGCTACGTCAAGACACCTTAGAACACCCAGTCGAGTACTAAGCTATGCTGCGTCACGATTGGCCAGTGCCGGATAATGTGGCAATTGCGATGACTGACCGCCGTGGTGGAGTGAGTCAGGCACCCTACGACAGCCTGAATTTAGGGCTGCACGTGGGGGATGCGCCACAACAGGTATTGGCAAATCGTGGCATTTTGGCGAAACAGTTAGGACTTGCGACTGAGCCTGTGTGGTTGGAGCAAGTCCATGGCACTCAGGTGCTTGATTTGGCGGATATCGCCCCAATCAATCTTGCCCAAGAAGCTCAATCAGAGTATGTAACCTTGCAAGATACGCCACCTTTGGTTGCCGATGCCAGCTATACCGATCTCGCTGGGCGGGTTTGTGTGGTGATGACCGCCGACTGTTTACCTGTACTTCTGTGTAATCAACAAGGTACAGAGGTCGCCGCTGCCCATGCAGGCTGGCGCGGACTCTGTGATGGTGTGATTGAGACGACAGTGGCTAAGTTTGCCTCTAAGCCGAGCGAGCTGATTGCCTATTTAGGGCCTACCATTGGGCCTAAGACCTTTGAAGTTGGCGCCGAAGTGCGCGCTGCCTTTATGGCAAAAGATCCCAATGCGCTAAACTGCTTTGTTGCTCAGTGTCAGGCAACTAAGCCTGATAAATTCCTCGCCGATATTATCGGATTGGCTAAATTGCGCTTAAAGAAACTGGGTATTACGCAGGTCCACAGTGCCGATATTTGCACTGTCTCTAGCTCCGATTATTTCTCTTATCGTCGCGATAAAGTCACTGGCCGCATGGCTTCATTGATCTGGCTTAAGTCTTAGGTTTATTCCCCTACAATTTGTATTAATTTCCCGCCGTCTTGCTTGAAATCGGTTAAATAGCCCCCATCTTTTAACTAACAAAATGTTATACCTAATTTGTGAGTTTTAGGAGGCTGTATGCGACTCGATCGTATGACCAATAAATTTCAGCTTGCCATCTCAGATGCCCAGTCGCTCGCGCTCGGGCGTGATCATCAGTTTATCGAACCGTTACATTTGATGATGGCGCTGCTCAACCAGGATTCTGGTTCTATCCATCCTTTATTAACCCAAGCTGGCATTCGGGTGAGTGCGCTGCGCTCGCTGTTGAGCCAAGAGCTTGAACGTCTACCGCAGGTCGAAGGCACTGGCGGCGATGTACAATTATCCCAAGGTTTAATTCGCTTATTAAACCTGTGCGACAAGTTGGCGCAAAAGCGCAAAGACAAATATATCTCCAGTGAGTTGTTTGTTTTAGCTGCACTCGAAGGCAGTGATGCCTTAGCACAATGCTTAAAGAAATCCGGCGCCACCAAAGAGCTGTTGGAGCAAACCATTGAGCAAGTGCGCGGTGGTCAAAATGTGGATGATCCTAACGCGGAAGACCAACGCCAAGCGCTGAAAAAGTTTACTGTTGATCTCACCGAGCGTGCCGAGCAGGGCAAACTCGACCCTGTGATTGGCCGTGACGATGAAATCCGCCGCACCATTCAAGTGCTGCAACGTCGTAGTAAAAACAACCCTGTGCTAATTGGTGAGCCCGGCGTAGGTAAAACAGCGATTGTCGAAGGTCTCGCTCAGCGTATTGTGAACGGTGAAGTGCCTGAAGGGATTAAGAATAAACGCGTTTTATCCTTAGACATGGGCGCACTGATTGCGGGTGCTAAATATCGTGGCGAGTTTGAAGAGCGTTTAAAAGCCGTGCTTAACGAGCTGGCACAGGAAGAGGGCCAAGTGATCCTCTTTATCGACGAGCTGCACACTATGGTGGGCGCGGGTAAAGGCGATGGCGCCATGGATGCGGGTAACATGTTAAAGCCTGCACTGGCCCGTGGCGATCTACACTGTGTGGGCGCGACTACCCTCGACGAATATCGTCAATATATTGAAAAGGATGCGGCTCTTGAGCGCCGCTTCCAGAAAGTATTAGTGGATGAGCCTAGCGTTGAAGATACCATCGCGATATTGCGTGGTTTGAAGGAGCGTTACGAGCTGCATCACCATGTGGAAATTACCGACCCGGCGATTGTAGCTGCGGCAACTATGTCACATCGTTATGTGTCGGACCGTAAATTACCCGATAAAGCCATCGATTTGATTGACGAGGCGGCATCGAGCATCCGTATGCAGATGGATTCTAAGCCCGAATCCCTCGACAGATTAGAGCGCAGAGCTATCCAGTTGAAACTGGAAGAGCAGGCATTAGCCAAAGAAAACGATGAGGCGAGCCGCCGCCGACTCGACCATTTACGCGTCGAGTTGCATGAGGTTGAGGCTAAGGCGTCGGAGCTTAATGAAATCTGGCGCACCGAAAAAGCGGCGCTAGCGGGAACTCAGCATATTAAAGCCGACCTTGAGCAGGCGCGGATGGATTTAGAAGTGGCGCGCCGCGCGGGCGATCTAACCCGTATGTCCGAGCTGCAATATGGCCGTATTCCAGAGCTTGAAAAGCAACTGGACTTAGCATCGCAAGCCGAAATGCAGGACATGACACTGCTACGCAATAAAGTCACTGACTTAGAAATCGCGGAAGTGCTCTCAAAGGCGACGGGCATTCCGGTTTCTAAGATGCTTGAAGGCGAGCGTGAAAAGCTGCTGCAAATGGAAGTGGCACTGCATGAGCGGGTGATTGGTCAAAACGAAGCCGTGGATGCTGTCGCCAATGCGATTCGCCGTAGCCGCGCTGGGCTTGCCGATCCGAATCGTCCGATTGGTTCTTTCCTGTTCTTAGGGCCAACCGGTGTGGGTAAAACTGAGCTGTGTAAGTCGTTGGCTAAGTTCCTCTTCGATACCGAATCGGCACTGGTGCGTATCGACATGTCTGAGTTTATGGAAAAACACGCCGTATCTCGTTTGGTTGGTGCGCCTCCAGGCTACGTCGGCTATGAAGAGGGCGGTTACTTAACCGAAGCGGTGCGTCGTAAGCCTTATTCGGTGATATTGCTCGATGAAGTGGAAAAGGCTCACCCAGACGTGTTCAACATTTTGCTGCAGGTGTTGGATGATGGCCGCTTAACTGATGGGCAAGGTCGTACCGTCGACTTTAGAAATACAGTGATCATCATGACCTCAAACTTAGGCTCTGACATTATCCAAGAAGGATTTGGTCACCTAAGTTACAGCGAAATGAAGAGCGCGGTGATGAATGTGGTTACCAATAGCTTTAGACCCGAGTTCTTAAACCGGATCGACGAGTCTGTGGTATTCCATCCCTTGGATGCGGAAAATATCAAGCATATTGCTTCTATCCAAATTGCTTCATTGCGTAAGCGTTTGGCAGAGAAAGACTATACGCTGGAGATCACCGACGAGGCATTATCGTTAATCGCCGAAATTGGTTTCGACCCAGTCTATGGTGCAAGACCGCTGAAACGTGCTTTGCAGCAAGAGATGGAAAACCCATTAGCGCAAAAATTACTGCGTGGTGATTTACTGCCCGGCAAACCTATCAAGGTCAGTTGCGCCGCTGGTGAGTTGGTATTCGAGCAATAATTTACGCGGATGGTTACCGTGCTAAATGCTGCTTAACCTAAACAAAAAACCGAAGTCTTAGACTTCGGTTTTTTTTATATCTATATGCTACAGATATAAGGTTTGCTTGTAAAAAAGTATTGATGTCGAGCTTTCCAGACAGACCTTTAACAACCCTCAGCTTTATTTCTTATCGCAGAACAGTTTTATCCGCTGTTGATTTTCATTGATTGCCGTTTGGCGTTCTTCTTCTGTCATAGCGACAGGTTCTTTATTACCCTCTTGTTGACGGGTGAGTTTAGTATGGGTCGTTAGTACATCTAAATTATGTTTAGCGTTCTCACAAATTGCTTCGGCTTGCTTAGCGTCTTTCTCTTTAATTAATGCAGCCGATTTTTCGGATTCAGACATTTCAGGGGGCGCTTCCTTTTTAGCGGGGGCAATATAGCCAATCTTGCCAGGCTCGAGATCTTCACTATAAAGCTGCTGCGCTTTTTGCTGCTCCTGCGTTGGTGGTTGTTGACTGTAGTGGGTGACGCCATTCTCATCGACCCAAGTGTAAATCACACCCGCCAATACGGGTTGTGTGAACAAAACTAAGCATGCAACACGCAGGAACATAGCGCTAAACTTGGCTTTCATTAACATAAAAATCATCCCTAAGGGTCAGCATCGACATGATAGTAAAATATGCTATCTTGAAGCCTACTTCCATTTCAGCTCATAGCTTTATAAGTGTATGCAAAATTCCTCAAATCAAACAGTAAAGAATAAAGGTATCTATTTACTGCCAAATTTATTCACCACCGCAGGATTGTTTTCTGGTTTCTACGCTGTGATTGCCTCTATGAATGCTAACTTTGAAGCGGCGGCGATTGCGATTTTTGTGGCCATGATTTGCGATGGCTTAGACGGCAGAGTGGCAAGGTTAACGAATACACAAAGTGACTTTGGGGCCGAATATGACAGTATGGCGGACATGGTGTCCTTTGGTATGGCGCCTGCGTTACTCGCCTATAATTGGGCGCTTGCGGATTTGGGTAAGGTTGGTTGGCTCGCGGCATTTATCTATTGTGCTGGCGCAGCACTAAGACTTGCTCGTTTTAATACTCAAGTCGGCGTGGCAGATAAGCGTTACTTTCAAGGGTTAGCCAGTCCTGCTGCTGCGGCTGTGATCGCGGGCAGCATTTGGCTTGGCAATCAATATAACCTTGATGGTAAGAATATCAGTTGGATTGCCGGATTGATTACGGCTATCACGGGATTATTAATGGTGAGTAATTTCCGTTATCACTCATTTAAGGAAATTGACTGGCGCGGCAAAGTCAATTTCATTGCTATCTTATTTGTGGTTGGTGTGTTTGTGGTTATATCGGTACAACCTGCATTAATTCTCTGTATTGGTTTTTACCTCTACGCAATCTCGGGTCCAGTGATCACTATTCGCACAGTGAGAAAGCTAAAAGTGGCCCATATTGTTGGCGATGGTGAGCATGAAAAAGAGCAAGATGCCGAGGATAGTCACAAGAGTTCGGTAAATTCGGAGGATAAGCTTTAGGTCAACAGCTTACGACTCTTCAAGTCTTACGCTTGTAGTTAGAGCTAGGGTTCAAGATCTGCGAAGTTAATCTTGAACCCTCATCCCGAGTGCGACATACGCACTGCTATATATGTAAAAGTTTTAAAGCGTCCTTTCTTAAGGCTATTCAGTCTATAGAATTCCCTGCACATCCATGCAGCGTATGCCAAACTTATCAACCCGAGTGACAAAGATTGCAGCATATTTATCCGACACTTGCCATTTTGCTGGTTATTTGCTCACTTAACGTGATTTGTTAAAAAAGCGCTTGCACAAAAAGTTCTGCTCCCTATAATGCGCATCCACTGACACGGCAGGCAGCGAAAGCAAGTGCGGTATCAGTCAGAATCGAATGCAAAATGTGCAGTTGATTCGAAAGCGGCAAGAAGTTTGCAAAAACGCCTTGACGCCAAATGGGAAATGCGTAAAATACGCAGCCCTGACCCGCTGAGCGGTAACGCGAAGTGAGTGGTCAAATGCTCTTTAACAATCTAAACAAGAAATCTGTGTGGACACTCACAGGTGTTGAGTTAATCGAAATTACTCTGCCGTTTGGCGAGTAATCAAAATTTAAATCAATGATTCCTATCACTTCGGTGAGAGTGTTCATAGCAATATGTACAAAGTTTTGGTTTCGCTTTTTTAAAAGCGGAAACAAACGACAGAATTCATTGAGTCGAATCTTCGGATTCAAAAAAACTTTTAATTGAAGAGTTTGATCATGGCTCAGATTGAACGCTGGCGGCAGGCCTAACACATGCAAGTCGAGCGGAAACGAGTTATCTGAACCTTCGGGGAACGTTAACGGCGTCGAGCGGCGGACGGGTGAGTAATGCCTGGGAAATTGCCCTGATGTGGGGGATAACCATTGGAAAC
>NZ_JBKEDJ010000063.1:0-12734 GCF_047975355.1 Shewanella sp.
CAAGACTACGGTTTAAAAAACCTTGAAGTGTTTGTGAAGGGTCCAGGTCCAGGTCGTGAATCAGCCATTCGTGCGCTGAACGCTGTTGGTTATAAAATTACCAACATTACCGATGTGACGCCGATCCCTCATAATGGTTGTCGTCCTCCTAAAAAGCGTCGTGTATAACGCGTTTCATTAGGATAGTTGGAGAAAGATCATGGCAAGATACTTGGGTCCCAAGCTCAAGCTCAGCCGCCGAGAAGGTACTGACCTTTTCTTAAAAAGCGGTGTGAGAGCAATCGATTCAAAGTGTAAACTGGAATCTGCACCAGGACAGCATGGCGCTCGTAAGCCACGTCTGTCAGAGTACGGTTTACAGTTACGCGAAAAACAAAAAGTTCGTCGTATTTACGGTGTGTTAGAAAAACAATTCCGTAACTACTATAAAGAGGCTGCACGTCTGAAAGGCAACACTGGTGAAAACCTGTTGCAACTTTTAGAAACTCGTTTAGATAACGTTGTTTATCGTATGGGTTTCGGTGCGACTCGTGCAGAATCACGTCAGCTAGTGAGCCATAAGTCTGTTATGGTTAACGGTCGTGTTGTTAACATTCCGTCATTCAAAGTGTCTGCGAATGATGTTGTAAGCATCCGTGAAAAGTCACGCACTCAAGCTCGTATCAAAGCGGCTTTAGAAGTGGCAGCTCAACGCGAGAAGCCTACATGGGTTGAAGTCGACAGCGCGAAAATGGAAGGTGCTTTCAAGCGTATTCCAGAACGTAGCGATTTGTCTGCGGAAATTAACGAACAGCTGATCGTCGAGCTTTACTCTAAGTAAGGCTAACAAACAAGAGAGGACACAATGCAGGGTTCTGTTACAGAATTTCTTAAACCGCGTCTCGTTGATATCGAGCAGGTTAACTCAACACGTGCCAAGGTTACTTTGGAACCGCTTGAGCGTGGTTTCGGCCACACTTTAGGTAACGCGTTGCGTCGCATCCTATTGTCGTCTATGCCCGGCTGCGCGGTTACCGAAGTCGAGATTGACGGCGTACTGCATGAATACAGCAGTAAGGAAGGCGTACAAGAAGATATCCTTGAAATCTTGCTGAACCTGAAAGGGTTAGCAGTGACTATCGAGGGTAAAGACGAGGCTATGCTTACATTAAGCAAGTCCGGCGCAGGCCCTGTCATCGCAGCAGATATCACGCATGATGGTGATGTCACTATCGTGAATCCTGATCATGTTATCTGTCATTTAACAGGTAACAATGATATCAGCATGCGTATTCGCGTTGAGCGTGGTCGTGGTTATGTGCCAGCATCTGCTCGTGCACAGACTGAAGACGATGATCGCCCAATCGGCCGCTTGCTGGTTGATGCTTCTTTCTCGCCAGTTGCACGTATTGCCTATAATGTAGAAGCAGCTCGTGTGGAACAGCGTACTGACTTGGATAAACTCGTTATCGATATGACCACTAACGGTACTATCGATCCTGAGGAAGCTATCCGTCGTTCTGCAACCATCTTAGCTGAACAGCTGGATGCGTTTGTTGAGCTGCGTGACGTGACTGAGCCAGAAATGAAAGAAGAGAAGCCGGAGTTCGATCCGATTCTGTTGCGTCCTGTCGACGATTTAGAGCTAACTGTACGTTCGGCTAACTGTTTGAAAGCCGAAGCGATTCATTACATCGGAGATCTGGTACAGCGTACTGAAGTTGAGTTGCTTAAGACACCTAACTTAGGTAAGAAATCTCTTACTGAAATTAAGGACGTTTTAGCTTCTCGCGGACTGTCGTTAGGTATGCGTCTGGAAAACTGGCCTCCAGCTAGTTTAGCAGACGACCTATAAGTCTCAGGTTTGTACAGATTTAGGTTATAAGGATTAGGTCATGCGCCATCGTAAGAGTGGTCGTCAACTTAACCGCAACAGCAGCCACCGCCAAGCTATGTTCCGTAACATGGCAAGCTCACTGGTTCGTCATGAGATCATCAAGACAACCGTAGCTAAAGCGAAAGAACTGCGTCGCGTAGTTGAGCCTCTGATAACACTTGCTAAGAGTGACAGCGTTGCAAACCGTCGTTTAGCGTTTGCACGTACTCGCGACGCTGAAGTCGTAGGTAAGTTATTCACTGAATTGGGTCCACGTTACCAGGAACGTCCTGGTGGCTACACCCGTATCCTTAAGTGCGGTTTACGTGCTGGTGATAAAGCCCCAATGGCTTACATCGAGCTAGTAGGTCGTCCAGAAGCTGCTCAAGCTGTTGAAGTTGAAGCTGCTGAGTAATTAAGGTTACAAAGATTGAAAAACCGGGCTCTAAGCCCGGTTTTTTGTTTTTATGAGCTTTATTTAATCTACCCAAGTTGTTTGCTTTTCAATCTCTTTCGGCAGTGTGAGTTGCCACTTCTTCATTCCTGTATGACTAAATCGATATTGGCCAAGATCGTCCGTGACCGGGAAAATACTCTCGGGCTTTTCACCAGCGAGTATGCGTTTAGCCATGTCGGCAGCTAGGGTGCCATGTTGATAGCCATCGAGCACATATCCACCTATATTGCCTTTGGAATAAATGCTAAATCCCCAAAAACCGAAATTTGGCACAGGCGTGTTGTTGCTAATCCATTCGAGTAAGTTATTTGCATCCACAGATTGATTGTCTTCATCTCTTACCGCGTGATACAGCGCCACTACGATAGCGCTATAGCCATGATCCTTTGCCGATCTAACTTGTTGCTGCCATTCTACTAGTTGCGTTAGTTGGAGGATGTGAACTTCGATATCACTGACCATGCTTGATGGTTGCTTACTGATGTACTCGGCCGCAATTTTTGAAGTATTACCGCCATCGAACAGCACTAAAATTTTTCGATGTTTGGTTTGTGGTAATAATCTCTCCAGTAATAGTAAGGAGCGCTTGAGTAAGGGGCGTTCTAGTACGCCGGTGAAGCGTTTATGCTCATTTAAATGATATGCCCGTGGATTCATGTTCACCCCGAGGTAAACCACCGGAATTTGTCTGCTATTGAGGCGTTGATGTAGATAATGAACGGCGTTGTCATCGGCGAGAATAACCAGTTGTGGTTGTTGCTCCACAATAAACTGCCAAGCGAGTTCTGCACGCTCTGTGTAGTGCTCTTTAGGTAAGCGTTTGGTGTCCATCTCAAAGTGACTGACTTGATGTTGTGGAGTCAGTTTATCTAGAATGGCTTGATAGTATTCCTTATCCCACAGATAGCCTTGATGGTAACTTTCGATAACCACCACTTTTGCAGCATAGAGCATCAGCGGGTGACTGATGAGGATTAAGAGTAGCAACAATTGCCATCTTTTTTTAAATGGCTTAATTACATTCATAGACAGTGTCCTGCCAAGAATACTGTCTTGAGTATAGTTCAGCCGTTAATTGTTAATGGGTAATAAAAAAGCCTCCGAAGAGGCTCTGTTTATCAGCATTAACAGGATAACGCTTATTGCGTTGCCGATTTCTGTTGGCTGTAATCTAGCTTCTCATGCTTTTGGCCCATGGCCTCGGCAACTTCTGGCGGCATATAGTTTTCATCATGCTTAGCCAGAACTTCGGTGGCGGCAAGCTTACCGTCTTCACCTAATACGCCTTGCGCCACGATACCTTGGCCTTCACGGAACAGATCTGGCAGCAGATCGTCATAGGTCACCAGAATTTCACCGCCTAATGAATCGTGAACGGCAAATTGCACATGCAAGCTGTTTGGATCGCGAACCATAGATCCAACCGTTACCATGCCACCGACACGGATACGTTGACCCGCTTCGGGCTTGACGCCAGTATCAGCTTTGCCGTTAACAATTTCTGACGGTGTGTAGAATAAGTTTAAGTTGGAGTTCAGCGCATACAGCAGCAGCGAAGCAATCGCGGCTACACCACCGATTAATGCTATAGCTAACGTCAGTCTCTTTTTGCGTCTTGGGTTCACGATTTGGTACTCCTAGTCTCTTTGAGGCGCTCTTCACGGTTCATCTTCTTCGCAATTTCAATCAATACTTTACGCTTTTGACGCACGCTAGTGATGATCAGCGTTGATAAACAGAAAAAGGTCACGCCATAGGCAAGCCACACATAAAAGGCATAGCCACCCATGTTGAAAAAATCACTGATAGAATCGAATTGCATTATTTGACCTCCTCAGCTTTAGCAAGTTCACGCACCCAAGGGCGCATGCCATTTCTTGCTAAGATTTCTGCTCTAAATCTCACAATAGTGATAGCACCTATCATAAGACCGAAACCTAAAATATTGATTAAAAGTGGGTATAACATTTCGCTCGACATGGTCGATTTAGAGGTAATTTTAATGGTGGACGGTTGATGCAGTGAGCTCCACCATTCCACTGAGTATTTGATAATTGGAATATTGATCACGCCGACGATCGCTAAGATCCCTGCTGCACGCGCGGCAAGTACCTTATCTTCAAACGAAGCGTAGAGTGAAATCACGCCTAAGTAGAGGAACAGTAATACTAACTCAGAGGTCAGGCGAGCATCCCATACCCACCAAGTACCCCACATAGGCTTGCCCCAGGCTGCACCGGTAAAGAGGGCGATAAAGGTAATTACAGCGCCAATTGGTGCGATAGAAGCGGCTGCCCAATCAGCAAGTTTAACCTGCCAGACTAAGCCGATAAATGCGGCTGTTGCCATGCCCATATAAGCAGCCATCGACATAGATGCTGCTGGAACATGGATAAAGATAATCCGGTAACTGTCACCCTGTTGGTAATCTGTTGGGGCAAACAGCAGTCCCCATATAGTGCCTACGGTAATGAAAAGACAGGCTAAGGTGGCAAACCATGGAAATAATGTTCCTGATAATTTGTAAGCGCGTTCAGGATCCGCGTAAGGGTGTAACCATTTCCACATTTTAGTTATTACTCACTCGCAGAGATGCACCAATTGCAAAGGGTGCTAAGGTTAACGAACCGATCAACATGGCGCCAATTATAGCGAGCTGACCATCATAGGGTAAATTCATTCCTGCCGCATCTATGGCGCTGGTAGCGAAAATCAGCACAGGAATATAAAGCGGCAGGATCAGTAAACTCAGTAACACGCCGCCTTTACGTAGACCAACGGTTAAGGCCACGCCAATGGCGCCGAGCAGTGACAATACAGGTGTACCTAACGCCAGAGTGGCGATCAGTGCACCATAACTGTTGGCTTCTAAGTTGAGTAATACCGCGAGTAGGGGCGCGATAATAATCAATGGCACGCCAGTCAGTAGCCAATGGGCTAACACTTTGGCCAATACCAATACCGAGAGCGGCTGCGGGCTGAGCAGCATTTGTTCTAAACTACCGTCGCTGAAGTCGGCTTTAAATAAGCGTTCGAGTGACAACATGGATGCCAGCAGTGCAGCAACCCAAATAATCCCCGGCGCAATACGTGCTAACATTTGTGGTTCAGGGCCAATACCGAGTGGAAATAAGGTCACGACCATGATGAAGAATAATAAGGGATTAAAGATATCGCCGCGATGACGAATGGCGATTTTTAGGTCCCGCTGCAGTAACGTTAAAAACGCTTGGGTAAAGCTGATGCCTCTTTTCATTATGCCAAACCTTATACGAAGCGATAATCTAGACGAATTTTACGAAGCCTATCATCTTTGATAATGCCCATATCTTGGTGAGTGGTGAGGATCACGCAACCACCATTATCCGCATGTTGAATAAATAATTGTTCAAGTTCTTCTACACCCCTTTTATCAATTGCAGTAAAAGGTTCATCGAGGATCCACACTTTACAATCGTTATGCCAGAGTCTTGCCAATGCGGTGCGGCGATGTTGACCTGCGGATAAATGTCCAGCCAGCGCTTCTTCGAATCCTGCTAAATTCACTTTAGCTAAAATAGCTGCTGTATCAAAATCATCATAGCCACTGATTCTTAAATTGAAGTTAAGGTTTTCTTCAGCAGTTAATTCGGATTTCACTCCCGCAAGGTGGCCTAAATATAGTAGGTCTTCGTTATATTCATCGCGGCAACGATTAATATCTTCGTTGAGATAAAAGGTTTGCCCAGCGTAGGGGCGAGATAAACCTGCCAATATGCGTAATAAACTGGTTTTGCCAGCGCCATTTGGGCCTTCAATCTGGACGATATCGCCAGCATTAATATCAAAACTTAATTCATCAAACAGGATGCGTTCTTCGCGGATACATGTCAGCTTGCTCGCCGATACCAGTGTGTTTACTGAAGTTATATTTGTCACTGAACCCTCTATCTCAAGCCGGAAGGAAACACAAGTGATTCTAACACAAACGATATTGCGGGGTTTACACTTGCTTAATACTAGATGTCAGCAATTTGATGTGGTTCCAATAACCGCAATATTTCTCGTACAAATCGAACTTTTTTAATACTTGCTAATATATTAACGAATTTGTCACGCTTGTCGCCTTATATCATTTGTGCTGAGATTCTAATCACAAAAAGATGAGATTTATTGAAGTTTGTAGTAATCTTAGTCCGCTATAATGAGTCTGCCTCAAAGGGCAGCGAGAGCTTTGTACGTATTTGCATTAGGAACATTGAACATGAAAAAACTGTTAGCAATGACTGCAGTCGCTGCTTTGACTATGTCAGTCAACGTTTTAGCACAAGATGCTGAAGCTATTTACAATAAGGCATGTACCGTATGCCATAGCATGGGTGTTGCTGGTGCTCCAAAGGCGCACAACGCTGCTGAGTGGGAACCACGCTTAGCAAAAGGTATTGATACTCTGTTGCACAGTGTGAAAAC
This sequence comes from Shewanella sp., assembly GCF_047975355.1. Taxonomy (GTDB): domain Bacteria; phylum Pseudomonadota; class Gammaproteobacteria; order Enterobacterales; family Shewanellaceae; genus Shewanella. The sequence continues at coordinate 6,762 of NZ_JBKEDJ010000063.1, forward strand.
TGGTTTAAACGCAATGCCACCAGGTGGTATGTGTACTGATTGTACAGATGAAGATTACAAAGCAGCTATCGAGTTTATGTCTAAAGCTAAGTAATTTTTCAGTGTTAATAAAAAACCGGCATTAGCCGGTTTTTTTATGCCTGCGCTAAGTCGAAACTTAGCGCTTTGCAGCGATAACTATTGTACTTGGGTATCGAGTACTAAGCTTGCGGTGTCACCCACATTTACTTTGCTAACCTTGCCTTGAATATCGCCAGCTTGAGGTTTGATATTGCCATGCTTAGACAGGACCGCGATTACTTCAACACTAGCAGTTTGGCTTAGTTTCACATCACCACCCATACCAGTGCTGTCATCTAAGGTGACTGTTACAGGTAAGGATTTTGCGCTGACCTTAGTCGCTGCTAAAGGCACTTTAGGACCTTCAGTGGCACGGGCGAAGACGAAGATAGTGTCATCAGGGCCTGCTTGTGCGGCCAGTTCGGGTGAAATTGAAATCGCAATACTCACAGACTTAGACGTAACTTTTGCCTGCTTATGTACGTCATCGTTAGGCATGCCAGATGCTTCGCCTTGCATGCGTAGATTTGCGGTTTCTATTGCATTCATCAGTGCGGCGCGGTCAACATCGGTGCGGTCGCTGCTTAGAATGGCTTGCCATGAATCAATGGCTTTTTGATAGTTAGCAGTGAAGAAGGCATCCATACCCACGAGCAATAAGGTTGATGGATCCTGTGGGTCTAATGCTAACGACTCATCGATCAAGGCTTGGATCTGCGGTGTCATTTGCTGACCAGCTTTGTAGTACATTGCGGTTGCTTTGGGACCAATTAATTCTGCGTGCTTACCCACTAATTCCATAACCTTATCGAAGGCGGCAATGGCATTATCGAATTGGTTTGCCGAAATATAAGCATGGCCCAGGCTGAACCAAGCTTGGCTGTTTTCAGGTTCGGCTTGTACTTGAGCTTCCATCATTTGTACACGCTGCGCCATGATTTGCGCTGCGTCCATACCTGCATGTGGATTTGCGGGTTGTTGGGTGTTGCCAATATTCTCAAAGGCGCCTAAGTGCTGATAGAGGTAACCTGAGATCGCAATCAGGCAGACCGACATGATTGATGGCCAGAGTATGCTTTTAGGTTTGATTTGATTGACGAGTGAATCATCGCTCGCTTGTTTGATGTCTTGGAGCAGGCTGATTTCTAGCTCTTTCTTTAGCGCATCAAACTCTGCTTGGTCGAGCAGTTCTTCATTGAGCTCTTTCTCAAGCGTGGCAAGACGTTCATTGAACAATTCAAGGTTAGTTTGTTTGCGAACGCCGGCTTCTTCAGTGCGTAACAACTTTTGCTGTCTGAAATGCGGGATCCAGATCAGCGTTAAGCTGACCAACACAACAAGCGCAATAAAAATCCAAAATGTCGTCATTGTTTCTATATTCACTTTAGTTTGCATAAAAGCGGTTGTTACCGCCGGCTTGGAAGCAAGATTATACGTAAAGATTATTCATTGAACAGTAATATAAGACCTTCATTGCAGTGAAAACTGATAGTTGGGCACTGGTTCACAAATTGATCCATTCGGTAAATATTGTATGAAACTTAAGGCTCATTTATCTGTCACATGCAAAACTGTAGGCCTGCGGTGGCTCCATTGCGACAAAAATCGAGAATGAGACAAGTCACCCAGTTTTGTATGAAATAGGCAGACAGGAACAATAGCAAATACTAAAATGAACCAAATTTCGTGCATTTGTGTGAACAGCATGTTGTGCGTTGGTCTAGAGTCATTCTAAATCAACATATTATTAGAGACTGAGGAAAACCCATGATCCCAGAACTTGGACACTTTTCGCTGATTATTGGAGTGGCATTCGCCTTCTTATTAATCAGCGTTCCCCTAATAGGTGTTGCCCGTAAAGACCAATATCTAGTGAGGTATGCTTGGCCGTTAACCTACGGAATGTTCTTCTTTATCGCTTTATCCGTAGTATCTCTTGGTTACAGCTTTGCCGTTGATGACTTCTCCGTTGCTTATGTGGCACATCACTCGAATTCCCAGTTACCTATCTTCTTTAAGATTGCGGCCGTATGGGGCGGTCATGAAGGGTCACTGCTGTTCTGGGTTTTTGCGCTATCGACTTGGGCAGCGTCTGTTGCCTTATTCAGTAAAGGCTTAGAAGAAGTGTTCACCGCTAGGGTGCTGGCGGTACTGGCGCTGATCGTGATTGGTTTTAGCTTATTTATGCTACTCACCTCTAGCCCATTTGAACGCCTATTCCCAATGCCTGCTGAAGGGCGTGACTTAAACCCAATGCTGCAGGATGTGGGCTTAATCTTCCACCCGCCAATGTTGTACTTAGGTTACGTGGGCTTCTCGGTGAGCTTTGCCTTTGCGATTGCGGCCCTGATGAGTGGTCACCTTGACTCTGCTTGGGCGCGTTGGTCACGTCCTTGGACTTTAGCTGCTTGGATTTTTCTCACTGGCGGTATTGCATTAGGTTCTTGGTGGGCATACTACGAATTAGGCTGGGGTGGCTGGTGGTTCTGGGACCCAGTCGAAAACGCCTCTTTCATGCCTTGGTTAGTGGGTACCGCATTAGTGCATTCACTAATCGTGACCGAAAAACGTGGTGCTTTCCGTAACTGGACCGTATTGCTGTCGATCTTCGCCTTCTCGTTAAGCTTGCTCGGTACCTTTATCGTTCGTTCTGGTGTACTGACTTCAGTGCATTCGTTCGCTGCCGATCCAAGCCGCGGTATGTTTATTCTGTTGCTGCTTGGTTTAGCCATCGGCGGCTCGCTCACGCTGTTTGCCTTCCGCGCCAGTGAAATGAGCAGCCCAGCACGTTTCGAGCTGAAATCAAAAGAAACCATGCTGTTAGTCTGTAACGTGTTACTCACGGTTGCAGCGGGTACAGTGCTGTTAGGTACTTTATACCCACTGCTGATCGATGCCTTAGGTATGGGTAAGATTTCTGTTGGACCTCCATACTTCAATGCTGTGTTTGTGCCTATCGTATTAGTACTGTTTGCCTTTATGGGCGTAGGTCCAATCATACGTTGGAAGAAATCAAAAGCAGGTGAGCTCAAGCGCCAATTGCTAGTGCCAGCATTAGTGTCAGCCGCGATTGGTATCGTGACGCCATTTATTGTTGATGGTGCCTTTAACGCTTGGGTTGCCTTTGGCATCACCGCTGCTGCGTGGATTGTGTTGGCAACGGCAAGAGCTGCTTATAACATCGTTAAGCCTAAAGACGGTGAAGTGAGCATGGCTCGCATGGGACGCAGTCAACTAGGCATGATCATCGCTCACTTAGGTATCGCTGTGTCGGTTATCGGTGCCACTATGGTGTCGAACTACTCGATTGAGAAGAGTGTGCGTATGGGGCCTGGCGTGAGCCAAGAGCTTGCTGGCTACACCTTCAAATACCTTGAGACTAAGAACGTGGTCGGTCCTAACTACACTGCGCAACAAGGTCAAATTGAGATCTACAAAGGCGATAAACTGCTAACGTTACTCAAGCCAGATCGTCGCCAATACAATGTGCGTACAATGGACATGACAGAAGCGGGTATCGACTGGGGGCTGTTCCGTGACTTGTATGTGACCATGGGCGATCCAATTAGTAGCACTGAATTTGCTGTGCGCTTGAACTACAAGCCTTTTGTTCGTTGGTTATGGTTTGGAGCAATATTCATGATGGTCGGTGGTTTCTTTGCCGCATCGGATAAACGCTATCGCTCAAAAGTGGCGGCTACAGTGAAGCCACAAACTGAAAAAGCGAAATTAGCTACCGCGCAATAATTGGGGAATGTATGAAGAAGTTGGTTCTGTTTATCCCATTAGTCATCTTTCTTGGCATGGGGGTATTTTTATACAAAGGATTGTTTTTAAATCCACAGAAACTGGATTCAGCTCTGGAAGGAAAGCCGATCCCGGCTTTCCAACTGGAACGTCTCGAAACGCCAAACGAGATTATTACCAATGAGCAACTGAAAGGCAAAGTCTCACTACTCAACGTATGGGCCACTTGGTGTCCATCCTGTAAGTATGAGCATCCTTTCTTAGTCATGCTGAAACGCCAGAATATTCTGCCTATCTACGGGATTAACTACCGCGACGAGCGTGTTCCTGCACTAGAAGAATTGAAACGTCAGGGCGATCCATACCATATCAACATCTTCGATAAGGATGGACGCTTAGGTTTAGATTTGGGTGTTTATGGCGCGCCAGAAAGCTTTATTGTCGATCATAAAGGCATTATTCGTTACCGTTACGCAGGTCCAATCGATCAGCGAGTGTGGAGCGAGACTCTGTATCCAATGATCCAACAACTACAAGCTGAAGCGGCGAAGGATGGTGCAGCGTGAGAACACTGACAAAAATCATCGGTGGTTTGGTGCTGTTGTTGAGTATGGCAACAACGGCCATGGCGACACCTGTCGATACTTACGAGTTTAAATCGCCAGAAAACCAAAAACGTGGTTTATCGCTGGCCCATGAACTGCGTTGTCCGCAATGCCAAAACCAAAACCTGATCGACTCTAACTCCCCCGTTGCCCGAGATCTGCGTCTTGAAGTCTACAAGATGGTCGACGAAGGCAAGGGCGATGATGAGATTATCGAGTTTATGACCAGCCGCTATGGCGAGTTCGTCCTCTACAAACCGAAAATGGAAACCAAAACCTATATTCTTTGGTTAGGTCCCGTTGGTTTGTTGCTGCTCGGCCTTATCATTGGTTTCATCTTTATCCGCAAGCAACGCATCGGTGGCACGACCGAGCCAGAGATCAGCGCCGAAGATCAAAAAGCACTCGATGCCTTATTGAAGCGTGATAATAAATGAAGTCATTTGCCTTAGCTGCAATTCTAGCGAGTCTGTCTGTTGCCTTTGCTGGTGGTGCCCAAGCGTACCCCGGCATGCAGCAGGCAAATAAGCCGATAGAGTCAACAGTCGATCTGATTAACGTTTTGCCAAAAACTTATCCTATCGAACCTGTTGCCTTTAGTGACGTCGATGGCAAAGCTATCGATTTCAGCCAATACAAAGGCAAAGTCGTGATGGTGAACATGTGGGCGACTTGGTGTCCTCCCTGTGTCAGAGAGTTACCAGCAATTGAACGATTGGCGACAAAGTTTAAAGCGGAAGAGTTTGCACTATTACCTATCTCTATCGATGCGGATGGCAAGCAGCAGGTTCAGCCGTTTTTGACCTCATTAGGAATGGCGAACTTTAACTCCTACTACGATCCTGAACAAAACCTCGGGCAAGTGTTTCCATTAGATACTATCCCCGCGACCTTTATTCTCGATCAAAACGGTCAATTGATCGCGTTTGTGCGATCATTTGTCGACTGGGATGACGCAAAAGCCGTATCGCTGATCCAAGGTTTTATCGATAAAGACACGAAAAAGCTGAATTAAGCAGCAGATTGCGTGTAAATAGAACGCCATTGTAGAAAAGATCGCCATGCGATCTTTTTTCTTTTAAAAAGCGCTTGCACAAAAAGTTCTGCTGCCTATAATGCGCATCCACTGACACGGCAGGCAGCGAAAGCAAGTGCGGTATCAGTCAGAATCGAATGCAAAATGTGCAGTTGATTAGAAAGCCTCAAGAAGTTTGCAACAACGCCTTGACGCGACAAGGGAAATGCGTAGAAGACGCAGCCCTGACCCGCTGAGCGGTAACGCGTAGTGAATGGTCAAATGCTCTTTAACACTCTAAACAAGAAATCTGTGTGGACACTCACAGGTGTTGAGTTAATCGAAATTACTCTGCCGTTTGGCGAGTAATCACAATTTAAATCAATGAATGAGTGTTCATAGCAAGATGTACAACGACTTATTAAGTTAAGTCGATTCAGAATTCATTGAGTCGAACCTTAGGGTTCACAAAACTTTTAATTGAAGAGTTTGATCATGGCTCAGATTGAACGCTGGCGGCAGGCCTAACACATGCAAGTCGAGCGG